>NZ_LVYZ01000051.1:0-71999 GCF_001909095.1 Paenibacillus sp. P46E | reverse complement strand
CCTTAAATTTGTAGTTGCAAAATCTAGAATACAACTACCTTAAATACATGTCTAAACAAATATGTCTATATCTGCAATAAAGTGAGCGAACACTATGAAATTCTTTTTTATCCCAATCAAAGAATATCTTACTCATTGTATAAAGAACGTATGTTTGGTTATAATACAAACAAACGTTCTTATTTTATCGGAGGCGATCACATGAAAATGAGCATCGGCCAAACCATCGAGATTATCTATCTGGACAAATTAGGCAAGATTACGCAGCGAAAAATCGAAGTGAACGGCATCCGTGACGGACGTATCCGGGCCACTTGTCTGACCACCGGCGCGCCGCGCGTATTTTTAACTGCCAGCATACTTTCCTGGAGGCTGGTAGTAGAGAAGCAGCATGCTTGATGATACCCCGCGTAAGCTGCTACGGATCATATCTCAGTTCCGTTATCATTTCAGACGGATGCCCAACATTAAGGAGCTGGGACGGTTGAGCGGGCGGCGGCCAGCGGAGATTACCAAGGCGTTTAAAGTCCTGGCCGCCGAAAACTACATAACATGGAAAGCGTCTAAGCCCATAGAGACAGCATCCATACTTGAAGGCTGGGAACGTAACGTGCCGTATGATACCTCACAGGAGCGGGGCGTGCAGAGCCGAATAGAGGGGAATAACATTGATTACTGGCTGTACCATTAAGGAGGGGTCAGAATGACTAAACTGGAGGGAAATGAGCGGTGGAAAACCAAAATGATTATGACAGAGCATGTTGAGCAGTACGAGGAGCAGCAACGCGAATCTGTAGATAAATTGATCACGATTGACGAGCGGACAATGGTACGCGACCTCATATTACTTCCTTACATAGATACAATGGTTAGCAAAAGCCTGAAGGAGATCGAGAACTCCGGCAATATCCTCAAACGCGCCTATTTGATGGCCGGTCAAACTATTCAGCGCCGCATCATGCAGGATACCTATCAGTTGCAAAAAGAGCTGAAGCAGCGGAATATCCGGGTACTGGCTGATGAACAAGAGGAATTCTTGGTTTATCATAAAATCTTATGCCGTGGATACCAGGAGCGGTTTGGGATGACCCGGGATGTAATGCGGACGGAGATAAGCTTGAGGTTGACCAAGTATACAGCCGAGCTGGGAACGATATTGAAAGAGCAACTTAAATAAATAATGCCCCGTCAGTGATTATACTGGCGGGGCATTTTGTTAAATCAGCATCAAGATTTACGTTGATCTAAACCTAAGGCTTCTTTCAGCCCATTCTGCAGAATCTGTGAAAAATTTAAGCCGGCTTCATCTGCTGCTTCTCGGAGCCACTTTGGCATAGTACAGTTTTTTGATACTGATTTATTCGCGGCTTCATCTCGGAATGGTGGCATATAGACATCAATAAATACAATCTTATCGTTCGGATCTTCAAGCTGAATTTGATCAGGAGTGGAAGGAGGGGGTGCATTCTCCCCTTTGTCCTCAATGTCCAGCAGGAGGTTAATCAGCATGTCCTTAGCGTCTCTGATTGCAGTATAAATATCTGGCGCCATAATAGCGGTGCCTGGGAAGTCCGGGAAGTACAAGCCAAATCCGCCATCCTCACCTTGTTCAGCAACTACAGGATAAATATAGCGGGGCACTAGAATTGCCAATTTGCTCACGCTCCTTTATTTTGTGAAGGGAGATAAGGGAAAACTCCGGGGCTAAAACTCAACCCCGGAAGTTCGTTCTATGCTCTTGAGCGTTCCTTTCGGAATCACTTGGCCTTGAGCGTGGATGCTCACATCAGCGTATCGCGTTGGGTCTTTAGGGTGTATGTATCGTTGATGGCTTCCGCGTCCGCCGTGATTAGGTGATGGAATGAATCCGGCATCCTTCAAGGCTTTAAGCATTTCCCTTACTGTAACTTGTTTTCCCACTGCCTCCCTCCCTTCTGATACCATTATAACACGCATAATAATGCGCGTCAATTATATAATGCGCATTATTATGCGTGTTCAGCAGGGGCCTGTCAGTATATTATACTGGCGGGTTTTCTTCATTATCTTCATAAACAAGTAATTGACTTATATCGCATTCAAAATATGCACATAGTTTGTCTAAGAGATCCCGAGGGAAGTGTTTTGATTCATCGTTATACATCTGCCGGACGGTTTCGAACCGGTAGTCTGTATCCTTTGCAACTTGCCTAATCGACTTGCCCTTATCGTCGGCGAGTTTTTTTAGGTTCGATCTGACTTTCTTCATATAACCACCTCAGGACAAGCATACAATGACTCGAAAAGTGTGTCAATTAGTTATTGACACTAAAATAGAGTCATGATATATTGAATGCATCAAACGACACTAATTAAGTGTCAGACAATACCGGCGGGCATACGCGGGAGGGATAAGGGATGCTAAGCAATATGACAGTAAGTGATTCCGAAAAGAAAATGGTCGAGGCAATGCGGACGACTGGCATTACACCACACAACATGGTTCAAATGGCTCGATCACATGCAATCAAGATCAAGTGCTTGGACCTCAGTAGTTACGACAAGATTATCGAGTCTTTAGAGAAGCAATAACACGGGGCTACGGCCCCACTACTATAAGGAGGGATAAAGGATGGATATAGAAATGAAAGAGTCTTCTGTGCTGGACCGTTTCTTTTCAGACTGGGAATCGGAAACTGTTCAGTGGTATTGGTGGATAAAGACTATTTATCATAAAAATTACAAGGGATTTAAAGAGGAAATTCGTCCTCAGATCGGAAAAACAGTCGCCAACCTTATAGTCTCTAGAAATCTTCTTCCGCGCGCGGGATGTGGAAAGAGTATTCAAGAAATGGTCGAGGAAGACATGGAAAACAGAAAGGCCAAGTTGGTTGCTAAAATCAAAGATAAAGTAGGGGAGATAATACAGCTCGATTTGTATTGCGGGGAGGATGGCACGCCGAACGGTACAGTCACTGGCACAGAGGGGGCTGTGAGAATAACTACTATTGTTGCTGGAGGTTACAACATCCAATGTGCTCATTATCGCGTACTGGTCAAATAAAGGGGCTACGGCCCCTCTAAAGGAGAGTGAACGGAAATGAAAATTAATGTATTTGAAAATGGTAGCAAAAGTAAACTGATAGCTATGATTGTCGAGGATACTGGTAACGAGCGTGAGTTAGTGCGTACGGAAAAAGGCAGGGATGATCTGCTGAACAAAATCGATGACATGGGATTGTCGTACATTACAGTAGAGTTCAAGTAGTAAAGCAGGGCTGAGGGGCTGCAACCCCTGTTAAGGAGGATGGTATGAAAATTGATCCTGACTTTGTACTTAAATTGTTACGGGAATCAGACGGATCTCATTATGTAACTGCAATAGGAATTATAAGGAATGAAATTCAAGTGGATCAGTCACCTTTTGCGAAATTGAGAAACGTAAAGATTGTCTTGGATGCACTGGATACACTACACAATGAAATTGTACAACCACCGCCTGATGAACGCTGAGAGCGTCTTGGACCGGCTGCGGAGCTGGTCGAAACCTACCGGAGTATATTTGCCGGGATGGTCGCGGTATCCGCCATAAGAGGACAGCGCGCGTCCTCACATGTATAGGAGTGATAAAGTATGTTGTATGCCCATGAACGGATGGCTGAATTATGGACGATCAGCAAACAACGTCCGTTGAAGAATTCCGAAAAACTTGAAATGGAGATATGCCAGCAAGCAAATGTAATGTATTGCTGGGATTGGGCAAGGATTAAGCAATTATCTTTGATGGCTGCAGCAACCAAAGACGTCCAATTGCAACATGAAATATGCACTCAATTAGAGGAGCTGCAGTTAACTGGAAAGGTATCAAAACGTACTTGAAGTAGTGCCGCCTGATAGACCTATTTCGTAGTAAATAAGTAGTATACGCTGTACCTGGGACGGTTATATAATTAATCTATTGAATGAAAAATATGTCAGGCGGTGTATCAATTGTATCACTCCATAATCTATATAGTTCTTGGGATTTTTGATGCTTTTGCGATGTTGTTAATGATTCTTAAGTTGTTTATGCTTCCAGTCTATGAATACCGAAATAAAATACTGATTTTCGTTTTTATTGTCGCCATATTTTCTTATTTCATGAGAGTTGTTTTTGAGATGGCAGCTTTTGACCTGCCGATTCAATATGTATTATTCGTAATATTCTTAAGAGTGTTTGTGAAAATTAAGCTGCATATAGCGTCCTTCATTGCAGGTGCAGGAATAAGTGCGTATGCGACACTACAGGTATGTTTGTACTATATTTTTGACTGGACGAATGTTGTGGATGTTGGCATCTTAAGAGAAAACTCTGGAATGTATCTATACATGCTTCAAATTACAGCTATTGTAGTAGCCTATCTGTTAACTTATTTACTTTTCAGACAGAGCAAAGGATTTACTTTTATTCTTGTTCCTCCACATGACTTTTTTGCTTCTGAGAACTATCTTTCTCGCAGGAATGTAGTTTTGATTTTTTCAAGCATCATCTCACTAATTACGATATCAATTACTATTCTATTGCTGTATTCCGGGAAACCGCTAAACATATTGTTGGCATCAATTGTTTCACTCGCGATTTCAGCTTACTTCTCGAATTGGAGTGATAAAGATGATATTAGAAAAGCTATCACGGCGTATCGCAATCGCAATAAAAACGGCTGATCCAGAAGGGCCAGGATCTATAGGAGTATTGGAATATAGCATTGGGATGAAATTGAATCTATATTCCGGCATCGCTCTAACAATGTTGTTTGGTCTTATCTTTAATGTGTTTATTCAGGCACTCATTGCTTTGGTGGCTCTTATAGTGTTAAGAAGATTTTCTGGAGGATTTCATCTTCCCATATCTCTCTGTTCTTTAGTTACTGCAATATTATCCACTCTGGCAGCGGGAATAACGCTTAATCATCTATTTATTCATATGTTTACGGCATTATCCCTTGTCGCTATGATGTTATTTGCCCCAATCTCCTTTGAAGGTGATGATGCCGATGCTTTTCATCCATTAGCGAAGACTATATCAATAGTATTGATAGCGTCAAATTTTGTGTTTCAAAGTTCTACTCTGGCTATGATGTTTATTTTTCAGTCTACATTTATTCTTCCAATATACTCCACGAAAGGAGGTGAAATAGAATGAAACGGTCTACTGCACGTGTTTTAGGGAATATCTTGGTGAAGTCAGCAGTCGCTGGTATCAATAAGTCCATTATTGGGGCTATGACGGTACCAAAAGAACTCAAAAAAGGCGTATAACACTAATGATCTCATTATCAAGGAAAATTGTTGGTGTACGAGTTGCGGGCAATGGACCAATAAATGACTTCTTTTATGAAGTAGACATTATGAACATTGAGATGTGGAGGCCGAAAAGTAACTACAACGTTCCAATTTTCTATACTACTAAGGGGAACTTCACAGTCCTAACTACATTGGAATCATGTGTAGATGCTTTTCCGGCCTTCTATTCATTAGATGGTTCTAACCTTGTAAATGTAAAGAATATAAATCGGATAGATACCGGTAATTTTGGTGGAGTCGCTTACTTCAGAGATTCCAATATCCACACTGGTGTTAATATAAAAAATGTTTCGACATGGGATCGTATTGTCGATGTATCTGATGCAGCAAATATTGATGATAGATTGATATTTGTTAATAAAATTTCATCTACTGGAAAAACAGAAAGAGGAGAATTAATATTTGCAAAGGATGCGTTTTATTTCGACACCTGGGAACCAAAGCGTAATTACAAGGTGCCCAGGATTTACACCGGTCATGGAGAATACTCCGTGGGATTGACTCTGCAATCTTGCAAAGATGCTTTTCCACATCTTTATCCAGCCCATAACGGAAGCTTAGTGAATATCGATTTAATCGAAGCAATAGATAAGGATTTATACGGATACACTATTCGCTATAAAAACAGTGATTACTCATCTGTAATTGCGAGGGATAAGGCGAAATATTTAAAAGAATTTTTAGGATTACAATGAGACCTCTCGTCATTAACGAGAGGTCTTTACATATTAAGTAATGAAAGTCAAGAAAAATCGGTACTAGGTAACTAGAGGGAAAATATGACTATATTCGACATCTAAGATGGTTCGGCAATGCTATAATAAGGGTGTAGGACGATTGTAGAAGGAGGATTGTGAATCATCAACACATGAATCGGTACCTATATGTACTCAAATGCTCCAAGGGGGCGCGGTATTATCCGCAACCTACTTCAATACCCATTCGTACAGTTCTTCCATATGAATATCTAATATTTTGGAGATTATATACATAGCGTCAACACTCATCGGCTTATCTCCAGAACAATAAAACGATACCATACGGGGACTATACCCCGATCTGCGTGCAACTTCTGCTTGTGAAGTTCCGCGTAAGTCGATCCAATATTGAAGCAAGCATCTCCCCCGGGAGACTTTAACCACGGACATAATCTCCTAACGGGTATGGGGGTGATAAGATCCTATCTTTATGATTATAACATGATAGACAATTACGGAGAACAGGAGCAAGGGTTCGCCCTGGCAGACGAACCCTAAGAAAAAAGCTTAATTTAAATTTCATATTTAATGTAACATATTTCAGCATAATTGATAACGGGATTTAAATTCCAAATACCTGTTGACATCATTATTTTTTGCATATACAACTCTTAAAGGGGAATACATTGATGAATCACGATCATACAATATTATATAATAATCCAGTGGATGAGAAATACTTGGAATTCAAAGTAAAGATCACACTAGCAGTGATGGATGTTCCTTTGCCCACCAAAGTCAAAATAATCACTCCAAATAAAGTATATCTTTTGAGTATGAAATAATATTTGTTTAAGATTTGTTATGAAGAATAACCACTTTTATATGAGTGGTTATTTTTTATTTGAAAAATCCCGTCCCCAATCCGTCCCCAAATCATTTTTCTAACGAATTCAGAGTGCGGTGGTAACAGGAAGCAAAAAGAAAAAACTCCTTATAAAATAAGGAGTTTTGAAGAGTGATGCAGTATAGGACGGATGGGGTTCGAACCCATGACCCCTACCCTGTCAAGATAGTGCTCTCCCGCTGAGCTACCGTCCTGCAACGAAATTTATAATACCACAGGATGTAAGGTGAAGGCAATGTTTTTTTCGGGAACGGTTCCCCGGACGGGAGAGGAGCTATGGAATGCCCATGATGCGGTGCCGGTTTCTTCTATTAATAGAGTCTGAATTCTATTCCCTTCCGCAGCTTGATTGATGGCAATCGGTTGCTGGAGGTTTTTTGTCTCGTTCTCCTGCTCCCTCCCGAATAGTGGAATCACTGCCGTCAACATGATAATCTTGAATCAAACGAAGAGAAAAGGAGTAAAGAATTTGCCAGAGCCCAATGAACAAAAGAATAAAACTTCCTCCGGACTAAAATGGCTGGGAGGCGGGGCAGCCATGCTGCTCCTGAAAGGAAAGGCGATACTGTCACTTTTAAAGCTGGGAAAAATCGCCGGTCCGCTGATATCCATGATGGTTTCCGTAGGGGCTTATGCACTGATCTATCCTTGGCAATTCGCCATCGGATTTGTCCTGTTGCTGTTTGTCCATGAGCTCGGACACGTAATCGCTGCCAAGAGGATTGGTCTGCCGGTGAGTACTCCGTTGTTCATCCCTTTTCTGGGGGCTTTAATCACCATGAAAAAACAGCCGCTTGACGCGAAAATGGAGGCTTATGTAGCCTTTGGCGGTCCGCTTTTGGGTAGCGCAGGAGCGGCAGTTGTTTTTGCATTCGCCTATTATTATCACAGTCCGCTGTTGTATTCGCTGGCCTATATCGGATTTCTCCTCAACCTTCTGAATTTGCTGCCGATCCATCCGCTGGATGGAGGGCGTATTGCGACTGCGGTCACGCGCTGGCTCTGGCTGGTGGGGCTGATTGGCGGTTTGGGTGTCATTCTGTACCTGAAGTCGATCCTGTTCCTGATTATCTGGGTGCTGTTTGCCTATGATTTGTACAAGAAATATATCAGCCGGCGCAAAAACAGTCAGGTGAGAACGGTTCTGTTCAGATTCCTGATTCCTGTAGAGCATTTGCGGCAACAAGGGTATCTGATTCCTGGACCCGAACACAAACGGGACTTGCCGTTTACTACCTACAGTGATCTGGAGCGCCAGCAATATCTCGGCATCCGGTACGAAAGCCTGGATTATTACGGAACCGCCAGACTTCCTGTACAGTGCATCATTGAGAAGGTCAAACTGACCGGACTTGACCAGGTGACGGCAGAGAACGGACTGCACTTGAATGCCCAATGTGAGGTCCAATATACGGTGTTTGAGAACGATAAATATTATGAGGTGCCGGCCAGCTCGCGCTGGAAATTCGGTGCAGCCTATTTTGCACTTGCAGGATGTATCGGCTTCCTGATGTACCTGGTACACGTAGTGGGGAATGTAAATCTGTGATCCCCCGTTTAACAGCACTCCAAACCGTCAAAGCTGTAAAAAGCTTAAGGATAGGAGGAGTATGCTTATGAGCAGAAGATTACTGGTGAATGCCGCAGTCTGTTTGCTTGTGCTTATGGGAATGGCGGGATGTGCGGTTCGGGATGAGGCGCCCGGAGTGGTGGAACTCCACCGGATGTCTGACCTGGAAGGGCCGCTTAACCCGGCCGACAACAGGCTGTCCCCGGTACTGGAGGATGTATATAGCCGTTCAATCCCGGAAGATGTCTATTCCACGCAATAGCGGCGTCTTGAAGGCCTGCTTTCTTGCTCTGTACAGAGAAATGGAATTTCTGTATAATGGGTCAACTATCATTTTGACCTATGGAGAGGAGACCCAAAAGACAATGGCAGCAGAAATTGTACATGTAACTACAGATGAACAACTCCAAATGGGGCTGGAGATCCGTAAAAAGGTATTTGTGGAAGAACAGAAGGTTCCAGTGGAAGAGGAACTTGATGAATATGATGTAGTGGGGGACAACGCCCATCATATGCTTCTTGTGGATGAGGGGGTTCCGGTAGCAACTGGAAGACTGATCTATTATAAAGCCGGAGCGGCCAAAATGCAGCGGATAGCCGTCCATAAAGCTTACCGCAGCAAGGGGTACGGCAGGGTGCTTTTACTGGCGCTGGAAGAGCTGGCCCGGGAGATCGGTCTTGAAACCTCCATTCTGGACGCCCAGTGCCATGCAGAAGAGTTTTATGTGAAGCTGGGTTACAAAGTAATCTCCCAGGAGCCCTTCTATGATGC
The DNA here is from genome assembly GCF_001909095.1 of Paenibacillus sp. P46E. NCBI lineage: Bacteria > Bacillati > Bacillota > Bacilli > Caryophanales > Paenibacillaceae > Paenibacillus > Paenibacillus sp. P46E. The sequence goes on along the minus strand of NZ_LVYZ01000051.1, from coordinate 62,730 downwards.
CGGTATCCTGCATGTACGGATGGAAAAGGCGCTGTAAACGGGGCAAGTGCGTACATATTATGTTGCTTCGGAGGACACGCTAAGGTGAGTCTGACCATGGACAATCCAAATGCGAAGGAGCAGATTCCAAATGAGCAGTACACGTGAACGGTTTATTGCGGCTCAGCGTAACGGTGACGGAGATTTGACCAGCTTCCAGACCTCTTCAGGGCGGGTGCTGGATTATCAGCAGGCGTTGCAGGAGGTCCAGGCAGGCGCTATTGCCGGAGTGAATGTGTTCAAAGGTAAAGATGGCGAGATGTATATCCGCGGGGATGCGGACGGCGATCCCACCAATAATCTGGATCAGCTTCCGCAGTTTTAAGGCGGTATAGATAGGAAAGACCGGACAGGCGTACATTGACGCTACTGTCCGGCCTTTTTTTGTATGTCAAACTTTATTAAAGACTATAGATCCTGTGCTGTTCCAAAAACTCCATTTCTCCCGTCTGGCCTTCAAAGCCCGGTTTCTCATCGCTGTAATGCATCAGCAGAATGAGTTTCCCTACTTCCTCCGGCAAGGACATCAGCTCTTTGAGGGTAGTGTGGACCTGCCCATGTCCGCGAAGCTGGCAATCATGAAGAATTCTTGCGATCCCGCGCTCACGGACAAGGCTGAGCAGAAGCTCAGGCTGAAAGGTCAGATCCGCACTGTAAAAAACCTTCTCATTCAGCAGTAGTGAATAGCTGTCCTTTCCGGGGATATGCGGTGTGCGGATCAGCTCCACGGTTAGTGAGGGCGCCAAAGGATAGGAGATACCCGCTTCCAGCGGTTTGATATCAAAAATATCGGATAGGGACCGGTTGCCCTCCTCATGAAGTGTATGAAGTAAAGGGTGCCGCCATAACGGTTCTATCAGGGTCTCTGCCAGCAGCAGTGTCATTTTGCCGCCGTGTGGTTCCCGGTTTATGGTATGGGCCAGATTTTCCAATCCGCCGATATGATCGCCATGAATATGAGTAATCAGTGTTTCGTTCACCTCACGGAAAGATTTCCCCAGTGCCTTCATAGCCTTGGGTGCAGTCACTCCACAGTCGATCAGCAGTGTATATCCATTAACCTGAAGCAACGCGTTGTTATTATAGTATTTTGTGGAAAAAGCATCTCCTGTGCCCAGCATTTGCAAGTCGATTGTCATGATGAAATACCCTCCTGGAATTCATGGCCGAATCTATTTATTCTATCGTATCATTCTTCTCAAAAGGAATGAAATAATTCCCTGTCATTCCGCAACTTGTCGTAATTTTCACAGTATATATTAACAGCATGAATTACTTGGAGGGTCTCTAGTGATGAGATGGAAAAAAATAGCGCTGTGTGTGGTTGTGTTTTCCTTAATGGGCGGTTCATTATTATTTGCAGATGCCGTTAATCAGAAGATCAGAGTATGGAGCAACGGCAAGGAAATATCGGATGGCGGTTACTTGATTGACGGTAAAGCCTACATTCCCGCCAGAGAAGCAGGGGGTATCGTCAGCTGGGATGGTTCTGGTAAGCTGAGCATCCTGAGACCCAATGTGCATATTGTTCTGTTCAAAGGTGATAATGTTTTTGGCAATGTGAATGTAGGCAAGCTTAAGATCAAGGTGCTAACTCAGGTAGACAGTCTAACTGAGGATGTTGCCGCGGTAAAGGTTGCGATCACGGACCCGTCGGGCAACGTGAAGGATATCCAGTCCCAGGAACTGGGGAGCTCGAAGAAAGAGGACTTCTGGTTTCCGACTTCGGAATTCACCTATGATTTCAAGGATTCCGGGAAATACCGGGTTGGCTTCTATATCAAACCTTCCAAAGGCGCGGATTATGTACTTGTGTCAGAGAAAGTAATCACTGCGCTAGATTGATCAATTCAGAGCACCCTCAAATTGACCTTGCTTATCTTACGTGTTACGATACCAAATGTAGGATAATTCAATTCAAAGTGAGGTATTACAATGAGCGATCACAAACATGAGCATGGCCATGAACATGGTGAAGCATGCGGTTGCGGACATGATCACGACCATGAGCACGAGGAGTTTGTGCTGACCTTGACGAACGAGCAGGGCGAAGATGTGGAAATGGTGCTGGTAGAAACGTTCGACGTAGGCGAGAAGCTATATGCATTGCTGCTGGAACGCGAAAACCCTGAGGCAGACGGCATCATTCTGCGCATGGAAGAAGAAGATGAAGAAATGGTACTTTACAACATTGAAGATGAAGCTGAATGGAAAGCTGTTGAAGAAGCTTACAACGAGCTGCTTGCCCAGCAAGAATAGATTTCATGAAGCAAAATGGGCCTCTCGATATTGGACAAGACCTGCGAGGCTTGCATACAAAAACCCGATACTGAAGAAGTATCGGGTTTTTGTATGTTGAATGTATGAAGGGAAGGCGATCAGGAGATCGGGTCCGCCTCGACGATGACTTTGACGTTCGTGATACTGCGGTCCTCCGGACCTTTGACCGGCAGCCCGATTTCCACATGATCAATGATATAATCGATGTTATCCTGGGTAATTACTTCACCTGGGAGCAAAATCGGAATTCCTGGAGGATATACGTAAATGAATTCTGCGATGATGTAACCGGCGGATTCACGGAAAGGAACCAGCTGGGTATCGGCATAGAATGCATCCCGCGGAATCAGTGCCAGTTGCGGAATTTCCGGCACCTGCACCTTGAGCTCATAGATTTCACCTTTGCTGTAATGAATGGCAGAGAGCACTTTCAGTGCGGCAATCAGCTTATCTACCGATTCCTGGGTATCTCCTGGCGTAATCAGGCAAAGAATGTTATACATGTCGCTAAGCTCAACTTCAATGTTGTATTTCTGACGCAGCCAGTTCTCGGTTTCGTAACCGGTGATGCCGAGGTGGCGCACATGGATGTTCAGCTTGGTCGGGTCAATATTGAACGTTGCTTCCGTACCAAGAATTTCTTTGCCGAAGCTGTACAGGCCTTCAATGCTGTTAATGGTATCTCTGGCATAATTCGATAGGGCAATGGTTCTTGCAGCCATCTCGTGGCCGTTCAGGGCCAAATTACGTCTGGAGGTATCCAGGGATGCCAGCAGGATATATGAAGTTGAAGTCGTGGTCAGCATGCTGAGAATGGTTTGAACCCGCTGCGGGTTGACCAGGCCGGTCTTGGCATTCAGATTGAGCACCGAGCTCTGTGTCATGGAGCCGCCAAGCTTGTGTACACTGGTGGCTGCCAAATCCGCTCCGGCCTGCATGGCCGATACCGGGAGATCCTCATGAAAATGAATCAATACTCCATGTGCCTCGTCCACCAGTACGGGAACGCCGTAACTGTGGGCCAGGTCGACAATCGAACGCAGATCGGCACAAACGCCAAAATATGTTGGATTGATAACAAGTACACCCTTGGCATCGGGATGGCGTTTTAAGGCCTTCTCGAGTGCGCTGGTGGTAATACCGTGGTCTATCCCAAGATTCTCATCCTGTACAGGAGAGACAAAAACAGGCTTGGCTCCGGAGAAAATAATCGCTGACATCACGGATTTGTGAATGTTGCGCGGTACAATAATTTTGTCTCCTTCCGAGCAGACAGAGAGGATCATAGTCATGATGGCATTGCTCGTGCCTTGTACGCTAAAATACGTATAGTCGGCGCCGAAAGCCTCCGCAGCCAGTTTTTGAGCTTCAAGAATTACGCCGGTAGGCTGATGAAGATCATCAAGCGGTGCGATGTTGATCAAATCTATGGATAGAGCGTTATCGCCGATAAACTCACGGAATTCGGCATCGGTTCCTAGCCCCTTCTTATGCCCGGGAATATGAAATTGAACTGGATTTCCGGCGGCATGCTTTTTGAGAGCAGTGAAGAGGGGAGTTACATGTTGATCCATTTAATGCTGTCACAACCTTTCGTGAAGAGTAATTTTTTCAAGCAAGCATCAGTATAACAAAACAATCACCATAATACTAGGATGTGATGGAATGTCTGGCAAAGTAGCTGAACGTATGCATATCAATTTAGCCTCTCCGTTCATTATGGAGATGTGGGTCATTATCTTTCTGGTGGAATTTGTAAAAGGATCACTGCTGGTAGCCCTTCTGCCGGTTTATATGGAGAATATCCTTGGATTATCGGTAACAGTTGTTGGCTTCTCGTTTGCAATGCAATACCTGGGAGACAATCTGTTCCGCAGCCCGTCGGGCTGGGTCATGGAACGCATTGGATACCGCTGGACGATGACAGGGGCTCTGCTGCTGATTCTGGTGGCGGTTGGACTGATCATTTATGCCAAAGATGCACTATGGTTATCGGTTGCCTGTCTGATTCTGGGCATTGGCACCTCACCGCTCTGGCCTTGTACCATGACTGGTATTACCGAGCTGGCCGGTTCGACGAAAAGCGGAAGCAGCGGGGCGGCCATGGGTGCTGTGGAGATGGCCTCATTGGCTGGAACAGGGATCGGCCCCATCACAGTCAACTTTTTGATGGATCATGGCGGACAGAGCTACCGGGCTGTGTTTCTGGTGCTTATGGGTTGTGCCGCAGCTGTCGCAGCCGTTGCTCTGCTGCTGCCGTCAAGGATAGGAAGTCATGCGCCTCATGCGGTTGTGCGGGACCGGGGAGATGATGGGGCGGCGGTCGTGCACGGACGGGTGAAACCGCTGGAAAGTCTGAAGCGGACATGGCGTCAGGTCAGAACCTCGCTGAAGGTCAGCCGCTTGTTGTTTCCTGCACTCTTTCTGCAGGCCTTTGCGATAGGCCTGATGACCCCTGTGGTCACCCTGTTTGCCCGTTCCGAGCTGCATGTGACGCCGAACCAATTCAGCCTGCTGCTGATTGCAGGGGGCGGCATAACCGTACTGGCACTGATTCCGGCCGGCAAACTGGTGGACCGGATTGGAACAAGCATTTTCCTGAACATCGGATTCCTGCTCGCCGCGGGCTCGCTGGCCTTTTTTTCACAGGTGCGCTGGCTGCCGCTCGCCTTCTGTGCAGTAGCGCTTGTAGGCATCAGCTATGCCTTGATTCTCCCGGCCTGGAACGCTTTTTTGGCCAAGCAGGTGCCTAAGGGAGAGAGGGGAACCGTATGGGGACTGTTCCTGACGCTGCAGGGTTCCGGTATGGTGGCTGGTCCCGTGATCTCAGGGAAACTCTGGGATTCCGTGGGGCACAGCGCTCCCTTTTTGGCAAGTGCTTTTGTTATGGTACTGTTGTTCGGGCTGCATCTGCTTATTGTCCATCGAACCGGGAAGAAGATTTGGACAAGCTAGAATGATTAGAGATAGTGTATAAAAACAGCAAAAGCCGCTGGCAGCCGGAGGATTCCGGAAGCAGCGGCTTTTTTGCCGACTAGAAGCGGGCAGAGCAGTAACTAAGTAAAGAAAGACAGTGCATGGAAATTTAGAAGGACATGCGGTAGAGCGGAAGCAGAGTCTCGAATGTCTTCCGGACTACGGTGAGAAGCTTATCGCCATCGGATAACAGCGGGTCCTCTCTAGCGATCCGAAGTCCGCATGTGACCTCGGCTTTCTTAACCTCTTTAAGCTTGCGCGAGAGCTCGGTGAATGCGGGCTTATCCATGCCGGCATGCGGGGTTCCCTTTGAATCCAAATGATCTGTAGACCAGAAGTACCCGCCTGGAAGCTCTGATTGAATGTCGTCCATATTCCGGAGCAGCGCCTCGGCAAATGTCACTTTATTAGTGCTTTCATAAATGATGGCAAAAACAATAAAGAGATGGCTCTGAAACATGCCAACCTGAAAATGCGGCAGCGCCTTATAGCCTCTTTTATTCGGACCCCATGCCACCCAGGTATCATTCGGCGCATGAACAGTCCGGCGTGCATGTTTGGCTACATGCGGGAACATCTCCTCCCCGGTGAGCGAGGATAATAGTGGGGCGACTTCATCGCCCAGCTCGTTCAGCTTAGGCCGGACTTTTGCGATCAACGCATTCATGCGCGGCTCCAGACCGTCAATCTGAAATACATCAAAATCATCAGTGGTAAATCCTTGAAATGGCATTGCAGCGTCTCCTCGTGTGAATAATGGTGTAAATATGATGATAACAGCAGATTAAAGTCTGCATAGCCCTCTGTACCTGCATTACAGACAAGTTATTTGCAGCAAAACTGGAGTGAAGCGTTTGGAAAAGGCAGAAAGCGGGTAAAAATAGTCAATAAACCAAGTTACCGCTACATAAAATGAAGTATAAAATAAGAGTAAGACGAACGCAAAGTTTTAAAAAGCAGGTTGAGGTCCGGCAGTCGGTTCTGCTCTAAGTTAAGCTAATGAAGCTGGCTTTGCTGTAACAAAGCAGTTAGGGGGGAGTGCCGTGAACAAAAACGACGAAGTCGAGTATTGCAATCTGGAGCTGCGCTTTGACAGACAGCATCTCCAGGATCTGATCAAGGACTTGATTAAGGAAGGCTATTCCCTTTATTGGAGCGAGAATGAAACGGTTTTTCTTATCTCGGTGCGCACCGGCCGCAAGCTTGTGAAGCTGCGTTTCCAGCGGATTAAGGAAGGTTTCAAACTGGTGGGAGATTATATGATCCGTGATGCGCGCCTGTCTGAGTGGATGGAAAAGCTGATTGGTGATATGCGGGGGCATGCCGTCGTTAAGCGGTTTCGCGACCGCCAGATCATTATTGAAAATATTTTGTTCGGCGAAGTGATCCGGCTGGTGGAAATCTCCGGCTACCAGCAGCGAGTGCTCTACCAGAAAGGCCCGCTGCTGTCTGATCAGGAGCTGACAAAGCTGTTCTTCTCTGTGGATGGGGAAGAGCGGATCCGCGACCGCAGGCTTGAGGTGGATGAGGTGCTAGACCAGCTCCACAAGGCTATTCTGACCAAGGATACTGAACGGATAGAAGCATGCAAAGCCAGGCTTCTGGTGTTGACAAGGGAACTGAATATGCTTGAATGGTGATATAGCCGAAATTCAGGTTAGGCCAGGGCATCCCGTTTATGGGGTGCCTTGTTTACTTACTGGGCAGTTAAAATCAGCGGTCCGTCCGGCGTGATAGCGATCGTATGCTCATATTGCGCTGATAACTTGCCGTCGGCCGTTCTCGCCGTCCATTCATCGTCGTCGATCGTGATACGAAACGTACCTTCGTTGATCATCGGTTCAATCGTAAACACCATGCCTTCCTTTAACCGGATGCCTTTGCCGGCTACGCCGATATGCTCGTAGCTCGGCTCCTCGTGCAGACTCCGCCCGATTCCGTGCGCCAGCAGATCGCGTACGACTGAGAACCCGTTCGCTTCCGCATGCTGTTGAATTGCCGACGTTATGTCGCCAAGCCGGCCCCCAGGGAGTGCCCAGGCGATCCCCAGCTCCAAACATTCCTTTGCTACATTCATTAATTTTTGCGCCTCCGGCCGGATATTGCCCACCGCATAGCAGTAGCACGAATCGCCGAACCATCCGCCGTATTCCACGACGATATCGAGTTTCAGCAAGTCACCGTCCATAAGCACCCGGTTTGAAGGAATACCGTGGGCGACCACATCGTTGACCGATATGCAGGTTTCAGCGGGGAAGCCGTTGTACCCTTTGGTAAACTGCTTGCCGCCCAGCTTGGTGATATGCCCTGCAACAAAGTCATTGATTTCCCGGGTGGTTATCCCTGGCTGGATCAATTTGGCCACCTCACGGTAGCAGTCCGCGATGATTTGGCTCGCCGGCTTCATTTCTTCGATTTCCCTGGGTGATTTTAAAATGATCATCTTGTGTTTGTCCGCTCCTTTTTCATTTTACAATTTTAAAAACAGGGCAATATCCCTGGCCTCCTCATGCAGCTTTCCGCGGCGAAGCGAAAGCGAGGCGCAGCCGACCAAGGCGGCCAGCAGCATTTCGGCGCGCTGCAGCCGATACGGCAGCTCCGCCGCGTTTCCTCCGGTAGCGGCAGTCCCATCCGCCGCACGCCCGGATTCCAGCAGCTTGGCCAGCGGCGCGAGCACCTCCCGGCGGAAAGCGGCCGAGAGCAGGGCTGAGCGCGCTTCAGGCAGCGAGGCAAAGCCCTCACCGGCCAGCTTATGCAGCAAGTACAGGGCGTGGTCCTCCGCCCAAAGCTGCAGCAGCCGGACGCTGGCAACGGCGACGGGGCCAAGCTCTGCGGCAGCAGCCGTTTCGGGGTTTCGGCTTCGGGAATCCGCCATAGCTGATATTCCGGTGTCCGCCGCCGCAGCTAAGCCGAAATGCCCGCCCGCCGGCGTTTCCCCCGAAGCCGAAGCGCGCGTGACCTCCAGCGGAACCTTTAGTAGAGCCTCCAACGGGGGCTTCAGCGGAACCTCTAATACGGCCTCCAGCCATCCCACGGACCGCTCCAACGCGTCCCATAGCAGATCGTAGAGCAAATCGCCCTTATTGCTGTAGTAATGGTACACCGTGCCATAGCCGAGTCCCGCCTGCGCGGCCACATCGCGGATTTCCAGTAAAAGCCCTTTATTCAAAAAGACATCGGCAGCCGCTTTACGGATTTGCGCCAGACGCCGCAGCCGGATATCTTCGTTTTGTTCCTTCGTGCGTGGAGTCATCTCGTCCGTTCACCTCTTTTATTATTGACCTGCTCTTATGTCAATATAAAACATCGGCTTGCGAATAACAAGAGGTTAGCTGAAGGATTTCCGGCTCAACTTGGAAATCAGTGCTTGATGAAAGGGTTTGCCTCGAATGAGCGAACCTGTTTGGAACATTGCAACGCGAATGGTCAAAGCGCTTAATCAGCCCGATAAACGAAGGTTCCTTTTCTAACGGTTGTATGTATACATTTTTGGTGTCACTCACAACCATTAGATTTCTCGCCCGCTTCGCGCGCCCGCATACTCCTCTGATCAAGTACCGGTTTCAGTTTTGAACGGGGGTTCACTTCTGGCGGCAAAAACGTTAAAATACTCGTTGTGAGCAATTTCCACGATTTACGCAGGAATTTGTCAATGAAATTGATCGCTTTCAAGCAGGCTGAACTTTGCTGTCTCTGATAAAGGATGGTATTCTAATACTGCGAGAAATGGATTTCACAAAAATATAAGGTGCAAAGGGTGGAGAACCAGATGGCAAAACAACAAATCGGTGTGATTGGCTTGGCAGTAATGGGTAAAAACTTGGCTCTTAACATCGAGAGCAGAGGCTTCACAGTATCGGTATATAACCGTTCCCCGGAGAAGACTCATGACCTTATCAGCGAAGCGGAAGGCAAAAACCTTGTGGGTACTTTTTCCATCGGGGAATTTGTTGAATCGCTGGAAGTGCCGCGTAAAATTCTGATTATGGTTCAGGCGGGTAAAGCAACCGATGCTACAATTGAGCAGCTGTTACCACATCTGGATCAGGGCGATATCATCATCGACGGGGGCAATGCTTATTTCCCTGACACGGTTCGCCGCAATAAGGAATTGGAGGAAAAAGGCTTCCGCTTCATCGGTACAGGTGTTTCCGGCGGCGAAGAAGGCGCACTCAAAGGACCTTCCATCATGCCTGGCGGCCAAGAAAGCGCCTATAAGCTGGTTGAACCTATTCTTACGGCAATCTCGGCCAAAGTGGACGGAGAGCCTTGCTGTACATATATCGGACCTGACGGTGCCGGACACTATGTAAAAATGGTGCATAACGGTATCGAATATGGCGACATGCAGCTGATTGGCGAAGCCTACCATTTGCTGAAGGATGTTCTTGGCCTGGATGCCAAAGAACTTCACAGCATCTTCGCGGACTGGAACAATGGTGAGCTGGACAGCTATCTGATCGAGATTACCAAGGACATTTTCGCAGTATATGATGAAGAAACCGGGAAGCCGATGGTCGATGTAATCCTTGATGCTGCCGGCCAAAAAGGTACAGGCAAATGGACAAGCCAAAGCTCACTGGATCTCGGTGTACCGCTGTCCATGATCACCGAATCCGTATTCTCACGGTTCCTGTCAGCTATGAAAGAAGAACGTGTTGCAGCGAGCAAAGTGCTGAGCGGCCCCGTAACCGAGCCATTCCAGGGCGACAAAGCCGAGTTCATTGAGAATGTCCGCAAAGCTCTGTTCGCGAGCAAAATTGTATCCTATGCCCAAGGGTTTGCACAGCTTCGTGTAGCTTCCGAGGAATATAACTGGGATCTGAAGTACGGCAGCCTGGCCAAAATCTGGCGCGGCGGCTGCATTATCCGCTCCCGTTTCCTCCAGAACATCACCGATGCCTACGAGAACAATCCAGAGCTTAAGAATCTGCTTCTTGATCCGTTCTTCAAGGACATCATGGACTCCTACCAGTCCGCATGGCGGAAAGTAGTATCCGCTGCAGTAATGCAAGGGGTTCCGGTTCCAGGCTTCTCCAGTGCCCTGGCTTACTATGACAGCTACCGTACAGAACGCCTGCCTGCGAACCTGCTTCAGGCACAGCGCGACTATTTCGGTGCTCACACCTTCAAACGTGTGGATAAAGAAGGCGTCTTCCACCACAACTGGTTGTCTGAATAAATTCAGGTATAAGCTACAGACAGCGGCCCGAATGGCTACTCGCGTGAATGCGGGGGCTTTCGGGCCTTTTTTTGCGGAAGTGGTCTCTATTTGATGATCTCGAAGCCGTTTCTGCTCAGAGATTTAGCGTTTGTGCAATGTTTTCACCCTGTGTTATGATATGACAAATGTCGCGGTTGGAGGGTCGTTATGAATTACGCCAATAAAAATATCATTCTGGTCGGGATGATGGCCACGGGGAAGTCGACGGTCGGCGCACTGCTGGCAGAGGAACTGGGCTATGAACTGATTGACCTGGATCATGTGATTATACAGAATGAAGGACGGAGTATTGCGGAACTCTTCGCTGAAGGCGGGGAGGAATATTTCCGGAAGATCGAATCGGCTGTGCTGAAGGAAATGCTGGAAGGGGAAAGCCGTATTATCTCCACAGGCGGCGGCGCCGTGCTGGCTCCGGGGAATGCGGAAATCATGCTGCAAAAAGGACTTGTGGTCGCGCTAACAGCTACTGAGGAAGAGATTATCGCCCGTGTCAGCGGGGATGAGAACAGGCCGCTGCTCGCCGGCAATGCACAGGAACGGGTACGTGCGATTCTGGAACAGCGCAGGGACGCGTACCGTTTTGCACATTGCACGGTCGATACAACGAAGCGGAGTGTGGCAGAAGTGTCGGAGTATATTTTAATGCACTACCGCGGTTGAGCTTTTAAGCGTATGTGTGATAGACTTAGGCATCCGCAGTTTCATTCCAGTCAATCATTCCGCCGCTGAGGTTGGATGTCTTGAAGCCGAACTGCTGCAAGTATTCGCATACACGCTGACTGCGCGCGCCAGAGCGGCAGATGAAGATGAGCTCCGCTTCCTTAGGCAGCTCGTCCGTATGCTGCGGAATCTCACCCATTGGAATGTGCTGTGCTCCGGGGATCATCCCGAAAGCGACTTCATCGTCTTCACGGACGTCTATCAGTACAAGGTCTTCACCTGACTCCAGACGCTGCCGTAATTGTCCTGCTGTGATTTGGGGAATCTCATTCATGGTTGTGACCTCTTTTCATCAGAAGAATGCCTTCATGATAACACAATTGCAGATTACCCTGTCAAACCGAGCAATACATAATATATATTCCACCAATAAGGAGAGCTTAGATCATGGATGTTATTGTTAGGCCTACACCCACCCTGCAAGGGGAATTTGGAGCCCTGTCTTCCAAAAATTACACTACACGTTACCTGCTGGTCGCCGCTTTATCGGAAGGAGTCAGCACGATCTATCACCCGGCACACAGCGAAGACAGTGATGCGATCCGCAGATGTATCGCTGATCTGGGAGCTGTACTTACGGAGGATGAGGAGAAAATTGTCATTCAGGGCTTTGGCCGCCATCCCCGCGATGTGAAGGAGCTGAACGTGGGTAATGCCGGTGCGGTGCTGCGATTTTTGATGGCTGTGGCTGCTCTCAGTCCTGAGGTCACCTTTGTAAATACATATCCCGATTCTCTGGGCAAACGGCCGCACGACGATCTGATTACTGCGCTCGGCCAGCTGGGTGTAGAGGTTGAGCATAATAACGGCAGATTGCCGATCACAATTCGCGGCGGCAGACCGGCGGGTGGACGGATCACGGTATCAGGTGCGGTCAGCTCGCAGTATTTAAGCGCCTTGCTGTTCCTGACCCCGCTGCTTGAAGAAGACAGCGAAATTATTGTGCTGGATGACTTGAAGTCTAAAGTGGTTGTAGGACAGACGCTGGAGGTTCTGGAACAGGCAGGGATTGTTGTTCACGCTGCTGAGGATTATATGTCCTTTAAGGTGCCGGGCAGCCAGGCCTATGAAGCCAAATCCTATACGGTACAGGGGGATTACCCTGGATCGGCAGCTGTCCTTGCAGCAGCGGCAGTCACGAAATCGGATGTGAAAATCCACCGGCTTGCCGAACAGAGCAAGCAAGGAGAGAGAGCGATTGTTGATGTACTGCGCATGATGGAAGTACCGCTTACCCATGAGAATGGCACGGTGCATGTACGGGGCAACGGTATTCTAAAGGCTGTGGAATTCGATGGTGATGCGGCAACGGATGCTGTCCTTGCAATGGTGGCAGCTGCCGTTTTTGCTGAAGGAACCTCACGTTTCTATAATGTAGAGAATCTGAGATACAAGGAATGCGACCGTATTACTGACTATCTGGCTGAACTTACCCGTGCCGGAGCAAGTGTAGAGGAGCGGCGGGATGAGATCATTGTCCACGGTAAGCCGGAGGGTGTTGAGGGCGGTGTGACAATCAATGCCCATTACGATCACCGGGTAATCATGGCGCTGACGGTAGTTGGCCTCCGCGCCCGCCAGCCCCTGCGGATCAAAGATGCTCACCATGTTGCCAAATCATACCCACAGTACTTCGACCATTTGCGTTTGCTTGGAGCAAATGTAGAGTGGGTAGAATAGAGTTATTTTGAACAGAGGTGTCCATAACTATGACTGAAGTTAGTCAATTAAGCATAAATCCGCTTACTCAGGATAATATACAGTCGGTACTTCAGCTTTTTAAAGATTCGATCTCGGATGCCTTTGAACAAGAAGGACTGGGACATTTGCAAGAAGATATTCAACATGAAGTTAAAAAAAAGAAATTAATGGCTGAAGCTTCTCTGGACTCCAAACATTCAGATCCCTATTTCCTCGTTGCCCAACTAGACGGGGCTGTCGTCGGCACGATTTCATTTGCACCCTGTGGTGAGGATATTCAGTCATGTACCGGACATCAGCTTGATGATGTTGGCGAGCTCGGGAGTTTATACATTTTGCCAAGGTATCAGGGGCAAGGTGTAGGTTCAGCCCTGATTAAGGAATTGATGGCATATCTGCGTAAACAAGGAATGGATCAGTTTTGCCTCGACAGCGGCTACACACGTGCACAGACAAGATGGCTGCAGAAATTTGGAGAACCCTATATAACGGTTAAGGATTATTGGGGCCCCGACTCGGTTCATATGGTTTGGTTGTGCAAAGTAAGCGATTTTAGCTGAAACTGATAATTTGGATCTTTTTACGCTGCGCTGTATGATGGAATAGTAAATGACTACGTGCCGGGTGGAAGAAGCATCCATGTAGCTTAGGCTATTACAACGGCACGATAAACAGAAAGGGGAAATACAGATGAGCTTTGAGAACCCAAGCCGGGAGCAGATTGGAGAAATCCTTGCTGCCGCGGGCAATATAGCTGTAGTCGGGCTCTCCGACAAAACAGACCGTACCTCTTACATGGTGGCAGGTGCTATGCAGAGCCGGGGCTATCGCATAATCCCGGTCAATCCATCGGTGGATGGTGAGATTCTGGGCGAGAAATGCTATCATACACTGGCGGAAATCCCTGAGCCTGTGGACATTGTCAATGTGTTTCGCCGCAGTGAATACTGCGCGGATGTAGCCCGGGAAGCCGCTGGCATTGGCGCGCGTGTCCTCTGGCTTCAGCAGGGCATTATCAGCCAGGAGGCTGCCGATATCGCAGCTGAGCACGATATGATTGCGATCATGGACCGCTGCATTAAGGTTGAGGAAGCGATCACGATGAAAGGCCGCAGCCGGGTGTAAGTGCTAAAGGTGGAGCTAATCTGCGGAACCCCGGAGCCCTAAGGGTTCTTCCTTCCTCACGGTTGCGCGGCGTTCCGGCTAATGTGCTCCGCTGCATCATTTTCACCAGAACCGTCGTTTTTTTCAGGCGGTATTGTTATACTTAATGAAGACGAAGAACGTCCTTTTCTCCATTTCACTTTGGAGCAGGACGTTCTTTTTTTATTTTTTCCGGGGATGGAGCCAACGAAAGGGCATAATATTACTCAGAATCAAATCGCTTTCCATCACTCTGATTAATCAAGTACATTAGGTGCACAGGCGGCACCAGCCTTCTACATGAAATTCCTCACTTAAGCGGTAACTTTGTGCTCATAATCTTTTGACAAAAGCTGCTGTAGCGCTTACCATTCAATATAGAATGAAAGGAGAGGGTCACCTTGAATTGGCTCGGATCTTTGCAGCAGTTGGGCAGAGCCATTATGCTTCCTACCATGGTGCTTCCGGCGGCGGCTATTCTGCTGAGTCTGGGCAGCTTGCCGTGGTCTGCATGGGGACTTTCTTCGGTATCCGAAGTGACTACTTACGCGGGGCAGGGGATATTTTATTTCATGCCTTATTTGTTTGCTGTCGGTGTGGCGTGGGGGTTATCCAATCAGGCCGGACCGGCGGGGATGGCGGCACTCGCGGGAATGTTCACTTATGACCGGATTGTTTCCAACATGGGAGACGGGGCTGTACAGCCTGCAACACTAATCGGAATTATCCTCGGAATTGTCGCCGGTGTGGCGCATAACCGGTTCAAAAATATCAAGCTGCCGGAGGCGATCCAGTTTTTTGGAGGATCGCGTTTTGTTTTGCTGTTCATGGGACTATTCTCCGCGCTGTTCGCCTGGGTGATGCTTGGACTCTCACCGGTGCTGCAGCATGGCCTGGATATTATGTTCCGGGATATTCAGATGACCGGCGGTTACGGAGTCTTCGTCTACGGGGTTCTTTACAGGGTGCTTACGGCATTTGGACTGCATCATATTTTGAATAATCTATTCTGGTTTCAGCTGGGAACCTATGCTACACCTGACGGCAGCGCAGTCGTGCAGGGGGATTTGCCGCGTTTTTTTGCCGGAGATCCTACAGCGGGTATTTTTATGGCCGGTCTGTTTCCGATCATGATGTTCGCGCTGCCGGCAATTGCGTTTGCCATTATTCAGGAAGCACGTGAGGATTTGAAGCCCAAAATCAAGAAAACGTTTTTGCGCGCCGCTTTGGTCTGCTTTTTGACCGGAGTATCGGAGCAGATCGAGTTTGCTTTCTTGTTTGCTTCTCCTTATTTGTTTGCACTGCATGTGGTCATGTCCGGCCTGGCGATGGTGCTGACCTATGCGCTCGGCATCCATCACGGCTTTTCCTATTCTGCAGGGGCCATTGATTTCTTCCTTAATCTGCATTTATCGCAGCGAGCCTGGCTGCTCATTCCGATAGGGATCGGCTACGGCATTGTCTACTATAATGTGTTCCGCTGGGCAATCCGGCGCTTTCAGATTCCGACTCCGGGACGCGAGGAAGGCTCGGAGCTGGGCGACTGGGCGGGCAACATCCCTTATCAGGCACCATTGATCCTTGAAGCGCTGGGCGGGAAGGAAAACATCGTTCAGGTGCAAGCCTGTATCACAAGGCTAAGATTAACGGTACACAATGACAGAAATGTAGATACGGGGGCGCTGAAGGGCTTGGGTTCGGCAGGTATTATCAAGCTGGGCGGCGGAAATGTTCAGGTCGTATTCGGGACCTATTCAGAGCTGATCCGTGAAGAGATCAACAAGCTTCTGCTCCGTGATCTGCCTCAAGTGCTGTTCAGTTCGCCGATTCAGGGCCGGATGATGCCGATTGAAGAAGTGCCGGATCATATTTTTGCCGCAAAGCTGGTTGGCGACGGAGTGGCCTTTTTCCCGGAAAAGGGAGAGCTCGTCTCGCCGGTCTTCGGCAAGGTCATGCACGTATATCCAACCATGCATGCAGTAGGCATTTCTACGCCAGAGGGGCTGGAGGTGCTTATGCATATAGGGATCGATACTTCACAGCTAAAAGGGCCGTTTGAGGCGCTAGTGAAGGAAGGGGACAGTGTGGAGCCAGGGCAGCTGCTGGTTAAATTTGACCTGACCTTTTTGCGTGACCATGCAGCCTCATTAGCTACCCCGATGGTCATCACTAACCCGGACCGTGTAAAATCCTGGAGCTATGCTCCATTCAAGAATGTTAAAAAAGGGCAGTCTTCCGTGATGTCCGTAGTTTTACATGAAAGCAATGTTGGAGGGATTGAAGCATGATACAAGGCATAGGCGCCGCAGCAGGTGTAGCCATCGGGAAGGCCTTTGTCTTGCCGAACTGGGAATGGAGCCTGCCGGACACACAGGTGAACCCTGTAGATCTGGCGAAGGAATTTGAACGTCTGTACGAAGGCATCCGTACCTCTAAGGATGAGATCGAGTTTATCAAAAAAGAATTCCGGGAGGTTGTCGGGCCGGAGGAATCGAGCATTTTTGACGCCCATCTGGCCATTCTGGATGATCCGGTATTCATGAGTGAAATCCGCGGTATTATCGAGCGTCAGTACAAGGCGGCTGAGGTGGCAGTCAAGGAAGCGATTGACCACTTTGTCGCTATGTTTGATCTGCTGGACGATGAATATATGAAGGAACGTGCTGTCGACATCAAGGATGTCGGCAACCGTCTGCTGAAGCATCTCCTGGGAGCGCCCGAGGTCACTCTGCCATCAGATACGCAGCCTTATATTCTGGTGGCCAAGGAGCTCTCACCTTCACAGCTGGCCCATTTGAATCCCACCTATGTGCTTGGCATCGTAACTATGATGGGGGGCAAAACCTCACACTCGTCCATTATGGCGCGGGCACTCGGTATTCCGCTGGTGGCCGGGCTGGAGAACAAGATCCTGACTCCGATTCAGACCGGCGATATGCTGGTTATGGACGGTGAAGCGGGGGTCGTTCAGCTCTACCCGGATGAACAGACCGTGGAGAATTATGCATCCAGACGAGCGAAGCAGCAGCGCAAAAAAGAGCAACTGGAACTGCTCGCTACCGTGGAGGCCGTGACCAAAGACGGCGTTCCGCTGCGCCTGGCCGGCAATATCAGCTCCGTGAAGGAGCTGGATATGGCGCTCAAATACGGGGCGCAGGGTGTCGGACTGTTCCGGACCGAATTTTTGTATATGGACCGTACTTCTTTCCCGACGGAAGAGGAGCAGTTCGAAGTCTATAAGCTGGTTGCGGAAAAAGTAGGAAGCGAAACGGTGGTCATCCGGACATTGGATATTGGGGGAGACAAGCATCTGGATTATTTCCAGCTTCCTGAGGAGCAGAATCCATTTCTTGGCTACCGGGCAATCCGCATCAGTCTGGACCGTAAGGACATGTTCAAAACCCAGATTACCGCTATCCTGCGGGCCAGTCATTACGGGAATATGAAAATGATGTTCCCGATGATTTCTTCCATTGAGGAAGTACAGGCTGCCAAAGCGGTCTTGAACGAGGTCAAGGAAGAGCTTGATCAACTTGGGGTTCCGTATAACCGCAATATGCCTGTAGGCATTATGATTGAGGTCCCGGCAGCGGTGATGATTGCAGATCTTCTGGCAGAAGAGGTTGACTTCTTCAGTATCGGTACGAACGATCTGGTGCAGTATGTATTGGCGGTAGATCGGATGAATGAACAGATTGCCCATATGTATCATCCTTACCATCCTGCAGTACTGCGGATGATCCGGATGACCGTGGAAGCAGCACAGAGTGTAGGCATCGAGATTAGTGTGTGCGGCGAAATGGCTGCAGATGAACGGTCTTTGCCACTCTGGCTGGAGCTGGGAATCAGTAACCTCAGCATGTCGCCTCAAGCGCTGCTGAAGGTGAAGCACCGTGCCCTGAACACGCTGGCTTCCGAAGCCAGAGAAACGGCCAAGTTGTGTTTCAAGCACCGGACCAGTACACAGACAGAGGAGCTGCTGACAGCCTTTGCCGGACGGAGCGGGGTTCCGCTTGGGGCAGGTGCCGATTCAAAAGAAAAAACCTCTTGAGTGTACAAGGGAACCCATAGTGACAGTGAGCAGAATCCGGCGGGTCCGCCGGATTTTTTGCAAGTATTAGCCTCGGGATTCAAGCCAATGCCCCACTTTGTGGGGTTATTTTTGCTGTGCTTTCAAAAAAAGTAAAACCGTTTCCCTGCTAATGTAGTCAGTATATATAGAAATTCTAATAAAGAGCAGAGAGGGTGAGAAGTCGGAGCATGGAGAATCTTTTGGAGGGGGAGCGGGTGCTTGCTGTGGAAGAGGAGGAACAGCAGTTTATCCGCCAGGTCGCGGAGCAGAGGAAAATCCTCTACGGGATTGCCTACAGTTACTTGAGAAATGAACCAGATGCACTTGAAGTACTTCAGGAAAGTACATACCGGGCCTGGATCAGACGCAACAGCCTCAAGGACCCCGGGCGGTTTGCCCCCTGGTTGACCCGCATCCTGATCAATTGTTGCAAGGATGAACTGAAGCGCAGGAAACGGCTTAACCTGGTTGAACCTGTAAACCCCGGCGGCAGGATTATGGAAATGACCAGTGACCGCAAGCTGGATATGGAGCAGGCGCTGGACGGCGTAAAGCTGAAATACCGCCAGGTGCTGGTGCTGAAATATTACCAGGATATGACTGTATCCGAAATAGCCGAGGTGCTGAACCGGCCGGAAGGAACCATCAAGACCTGGCTGAACAAAGGATTGAAGCAGCTGCGCGATAAGTTGAAACGGAAGGGGGTATGGGAGCATGGTTCAGAATGAGGAAAAGCTGCTGAAGGATTATTTTGACGAGCTGTCTCTGGAGGCAGCGGAGGTACACGAGGTTAAGCTGCTTACGGCTATCCGCAGCGGGGTCCATGGTTCAAGAGGCGGGCGGATTCCGGGCAGAAGGGGTTACTTCCTGGGCGGATTAGCTGTGCTGGCCGTTGTACTGATGTTTGCGGTTCCGTGGATTGGCGGGCGTGAGGGGCTGCCTAACAGCACTATTCAAAGTCAGCTTGGCTCCGTGCACGACTGGGGGGAGTTTGAGGTATTCCGTACGGCTGTCGGCAGTAATCTTACGGTGTCATCAGCCCTCGATGCAGGTTTGGTGCAGCGGGTTAACGGCACTTCAGCGGAACGGAGCGGATACAGACTGACTGTAGACGGCATCGCAGCCGATCAGAAGGGGATTATCATTCTCTACACTCTGCAGAACCATACACTGGAGAATACGCGGAAGTTTAGAATATCCATGGTCAACGATGAGGATGCAATGGTAGATCGGTATGGGCCCAGGAGTGTGCAAAATTCGAAGCCGGGTATCACGCGCGGATATCAGCACATTTTGTGGGACGAAGAATATAAGGAATTGCCGGATCGATTGTTCGTAAAAGCGGGACTCTATGACGAGAACGAACGGGATGTAGCGCGCTTCACAACAGAAGACTATGCAGCAGAACTGTCCGTGCCGATAGCTCTGAATCAAGAAGCTTTAGCCAAAGCCGGACAAACACTCAAAATAAATCAAAATATGATTCTTGCAGGCCAGAACATTAAAATAAACAGTGTGTATATTGCGGTATCCGGCATTTATGTGGAAGCAGAATATGATGAGCGGAACTCCAAAGAAATCTTCGGATTGATCTCACCCCAGCTAATGCTGGGCAGGAGCAATGACCTTACGGAGTTACATACAAAACGCTCGATTTCCCAAGACAGGATTCGAACGCTCGTTTTTGACAACGTTAATACCTCCAAGGAGCCGCTGGAGATGAGAATCAATGGAATCCAGGCTCTGGACAAAAATGCAATGGAGCTTGTGATTGATACGGATAAGAAGCAGGTAATCAAAGGGCCGGATGATCGAATAAAGGTTTCTGTTAATACCGGTGCTTCAGGTAAGCGGACCATGCTGCTGGAAGTCTATCCGTCTAAGCAAAGAGTCAGGGCAATTGACGATGTAAACATGATTTTGGATGAGGACTTTACAGATGGCTCGGGGACTCAGCATACCACAAGGTTTGAAGACATCAGTGTGCCTATGCGCAAAGAGAGCACTGTTCAGGGAGCCATTCCTGTTTTGTATTATTACAATATAGGTAATGAAGCGCTGCCAGAGCCTCTAACGTTCAAGATTAACAGCTACCCCAATCCGATAAAAGAACAAGTTTCCCTCGCTATCCGCAAATAGCCGCATATTCACAGTAAAAGCCCTGACCTTCTAGCTGAAGGTACAGGGCTTACTAATGTTATTCTCCCGCCAGCGCATCGCAAAAGGCTTTGCCATAAGGCGGAAGATCCGGTGGGCGGCGGGCTGAGATGATATGCCCGTCTGTGACGACAGCCTCATCTTTCCAGATCGCTCCGGCATTTTCCATATCATCACGGATGCCGGGAGTAGATGTAACTGTTACACCGTCCAGTATTTTCGCAGAGATCAGCACCCAGCCGGCATGGCAGATTTGGCCGATTGGCTTCTTGGCGGCGTTGAAATCCTGCACCAGCTTCAGTACCGCGCTATATCGGCGGATTTTATCAGGAGCCCAGCCGCCCGGCACCAGAATGCCGTCATAATCGGAGGCGTTCAGTTCATCCCAGGAATATTCGGCTTTAGCGGGTACGCCATATTTTCCAACGTACGTTTTGTCTTTTTCCAGTCCGGCCAGATGCACTTCGGCACCTTCCTCCCTGACACGGTACACGGGGTACCACAGCTCTAAATCCTCGAACTCATCGTCAACGAGTGCAATGACCTTTTTTCCGGTTAGTCTCATGCTTTGCAGCTCCCTTCGTCAATCGTGGCTTCAGTACATTCTAGCAAATTTGAAATATGAAGTCATCCCGGGCGTAGGAATACTTTGCTTAATTGCCAAATTAATCATTTTATGCAAATCAGAAGGGATTGAGGGGAAGGAGGTCGAATATAGCAGTTAAGCAGGGATTTTATTACTAAGTCTGAGGTGTGGGAGATGCATAAAGAACAATTAATGAAGAGACCGTGTGACTGCGGCGGTATCATGACCATACATATGCATACGCTGATCTATAGTGCAAAGATAAAAATAACACATGTTCCAGTCTACACCTGTACCGAGTGCGGCCGTTACGAGCCTCTGCCATTTATCCGAAGCGATCTGGGCAAGCTGATTCACGAACTCGGGGAATCACCGCCTAAGCGGCATATTTCGTTTGCGGACAAGAATGAATGGGCAAGTGTACTTAAAGAAACTTTTGCAGCTGGATTGTTCGCGGGTGGAATATCTGAGGTAGAGGACGCGATCCGGAGTGGCATACAGGGGCGCATAGACTTACTGTTGGATGTCTACCAGGTGGCAGCAGATCTTCTTGATCGTAAGTGGATGGACGAAACTGGAAAAAGAATAGCTCAATTGACAGTCCAGTCGGCAGAAAAAGCGAAATAAATGCAGAATAAAGCGGATTCTGAAATTTTTTCTGCAAAATCAATGAAAATCTTTCACGAATGTTGGATTTTTCACGCGCTTTTTGATACGATAGAATTATATCAGACAAACCTATGAATACGACAAGTTCATTAGAAGCAATTACTCGGAGAAAATGATGTAACAGCAGGGCCCTTATTCCGTATAACGGTGGCGTTCCCGGCCTTTTGAAAGAAATTTTGAAAGGAAAATGAAGCGTTATCATTGCACAATTGTACAAAGTGTCGTATCATAATTTTAATTAGTCGAACGATAAAATTTATCGCAATGGAGAGAGTAATTTGACGGTAACCATTTACGATGTAGCTCGAGAAGCAGGCGTATCTATGGCTACGGTATCACGGGTTGTGAATAATAACCCAAACGTGAAACCGCAGACCCGGAAGAAAGTTTTTGAAGCGATTGAGCGTTTGGGCTATCGTCCAAATGCCGTGGCGAGAGGTCTCGCCAGCAAGAAAACGACAACCGTTGGGGTTGTTATCCCCGATATCTCGAACTCGATTTTTGCGGAAATTGCGCGTGGGATCGAAGATATTGCCAACATGTATCATTACAACATTATTTTGTGTAACGCGGATAAACGCAAAGAGAAGGAAATTCGTGTCATCAATACGCTTTTGGAGAAGCAAGTGGACGGTCTGCTCTTCATGGGCGGGACTGTAACTGAAGAGCACATTCAAGCGTTCCAGACGTCTGCTGTGCCAATCGTACTCTGCGCTACGCGTGATGAGAAGGGGACTTATCCTTCAGTTGATATCGACCATGAGACGGCGGCATTTGATGCTGTGAACACACTAATCCGTCATGGTCACCGCGAAATTGCAATGATCAGCGGTACCCTGCAGGATCCTGCCAACGGCTATGCCCGTTTCCAAGGCTATAAGAAAGCACTGGAAGCAGCAGGCATTGAGTATCAGGAGGACCTGGTACGCATCGGGAACTATCGTTACGAATCCGGTGTCGAAGCCATGAAGTATTTCCTGGGGCTGAAGAAGAAGCCGACGGCTATATTTGCTGCAACCGATGAAATGGCGATCGGAGCCATCCACAGTATCCAGGACGAAGGTCTTAAGGTTCCCGATGACTTCTCAATCATCAGTGTCGACAACATCCGTATGGCATCCATGGTTCGTCCTTTGCTGACTACAGTAGCACAGCCAATGTACGATCTGGGCGCTGTAGCAATGAGACTGCTGACGAAGCTGATGAAGAAGGAAACCGTTGAGAATCCGCGGGTTATTTTACCGCATGAGACGATCCTCCGTTTGTCAGTCAATCATGTGAACAAGTAAGCATTCGAATAGGTTTGAATATCTGTACGTAGAAAGCTCCTTCTGGGGCTTTTTATGTTTTATATCGTTGATTTTGACCGTGGGAGGATACATATGAACGAAGTCATTGGATTAATTGGAGCAATGGACGAGGAGATAAAACTGCTACTCGACAGCATGGAAGATAAAGTGAGCACTCTTAAGGCGGGTATTATTTATTATACAGGTACTATTTCAGGCAAACAGATCGTTCTCTGTAAATCGGGGGTCGGCAAGGTGAATGCTGCGGTAACGACACAAATTCTGATCGATACCTTTGGCGTGGCATGTGTGTTGTTCACAGGTGTTGCGGGAGCGGTACATCCGGATCTGGGCATAGGGGATATTGTGATCTCAGCGGACTGCATTCAGCATGATATGGACGTTACCGCTCTTGGCTACCCACGGGGGGTGATCCCCTATCAGGCGGTATCCTCTTTCCCCGCAGACCCTGCTCTTGTTCAATTGGCAGAAGAGGCCTGTATGAGCCTGAAGCAAAAGTCGATTACGGGAATAGTATTGTCAGGGGATCAATTTATTGCCAGCGCAGCCGTTGTGGCTGGGCTCCGTGAACATTTCAACGGGGCATGTGCGGAAATGGAAGGGGCCGCCGTTGCACAGGTTTGCTTTATGAACGCTATTCCTTTTGTGATTATCCGCTCCATGTCTGATAAAGCAGATGGTTCGGCACATGCAAATTACAACGAATTTACGGTAACCGCCGCCGGATGCTCCCATGCTATCCTTGAATATATGCTTAAGGCGATGTAAATCTTCCTTCCGGAGATGGATCTGCTGCATTAGTACATGAAACGCTGTCTGAAGCGCACCCGGTCAAAGGTTTCCTGCGAAGACATAGGCACTTCACGGCCGATACGGACCATGAGGCAATTGGCAGGGTGGGAGCAGATCTCCGGATCATCTGTGGCATACCACACCATATCCACAGTTTGCATAAGCTTCTCCATCATCTGGCGGTAAGCCCATACATCAAGTCCGCTGCCTTTAAGATCCCAATGCCAGTAATATTCGGTTGTAAATACGATGCAATTCTCCAGCTGTTCCTGCTCAAAAGCACTTGTAATCAGCAGCTTTGCAAGCCCCATTCCCCGATATCCATCCGCTACTTCAATAGCACCCAGCTCTATAAGATCAACCATGCCGCCCTGAGACCACAGCTCCAGTTCATCAGGATAGTGAAAAGTAACATATCCTGCTATCATATTGTCTGCAACAGCGGCTATTACACGGCCCTCACGCAATCCAGCAATCTCTATAAGCGCTTCCAACTGTTCCCGCGGTTTACGGAAGGCATCCAGATCAGGATGCATCTGCAGGCCTTTCAGCGTGTCTGGAGACAGAGGTCCACTAACGGTAAGTATACTATCTTGTTGATGAAGGATATGGGATACAGGAATTTTGCGGTGCTCCATGGCCAGGCTCCCTTCAGTCACTATAATCTAGAATGTAACCGCTTCCTGTGATATACTAAGTCCGACATAAAATATTCACAATTAAACCGTTGACAGCATTGCTTAAGAGAAGAGTCTCGCCCTTAAAGCTTAAATCAAACGAGTGAGGGAGGCAAGAGTAATGGGGCAAGTCCACAGCGAAATTTTACCGGGCCGCGTGAAGCAAGCCAATATGGCGGATTATTCCCGGGCAGTAAGCGAATTCCGGTGGGAAGATGTGGAGAAAAACTTCTCCTGGCATGAGAGCGGCAAGGTGAATATGGCCCATGAAGCGATTGACCGGCATGTGCTCGAAGGCCGCGGAGCGGCAACGGCTTTGATCTACAGTGATGCCACAAGGGAAGAAATGTACACGTTCTCAGATCTGCGGGAAAGGTCCAACCGCTTCGGAAACGTGTTGCGTACGCATGGTATTGGCCGGGGAGACAGAGTTTTTATTTTTATGCCCCGCAAGCCGGAGCTGTACTTCAGTCTGTTGGGCATTCTCAAGGTAGGTGCGGTGGCGGGACCATTGTTTGAGGCATTTATGGAAACAGCTGTTAAAGACCGCCTGGAGGATAGCGGCGCCGTAGCCCTCGTAACCACACCGGAGTTACTGCATCGGGTCAAACGAGAAGAGCTGCCTGCGCTGAAGCATATTTTTGTGGTAGGAGGCACTGCAGATATTGAACAAGGGCTAGTAAGCTATGAAGAAGAAACCGCTGCAGCGTCAGTGGAGCTTGATCCCGAATGGCTTAGTCTGGAGGATGGGCTGATTATGCATTACACCTCCGGCTCAACCGGCAAGCCCAAAGGTGTATACCATGTGCAAAGAGCAATGATTCAGCATTATTACACAGGGAAGGTTGTACTTGACTTGCGTCCTGACGATATCTATTGGTGCACAGCCGATCCAGGATGGGTCACGGGAACCTCTTATGGGATTTTTGCCCCTTGGCTGAACGGTGTGACCAACGTTGTGCGTGGTGGACGCTTCAGTCCGCAGGATTGGTATAAGACCATTGAACGTTTTGCGGTTACTGTATGGTACAGTGCACCTACCGCATTCCGCATGCTTATGGGGGCAGGAGAGGCGAGCCTGCAGGGGATTGATCTTAGCAGTCTGCGTCATGTCCTGTCTGTAGGGGAACCGCTGAATCCCGAAGTGGTGCGCTGGGGGGACAAATTCTACCAGCAGCGCATACACGATACGTGGTGGATGACGGAAACCGGAGCACAGCTGATCTGTAATTACCCGGGAATGGATATCAAGCCCGGCTCCATGGGGCGGCCACTGCCCGGTATCGAAGCTGCTATATTGGATGACCGGGGTAATCTGTTGCCGCCTTATTCTATGGGTAACCTAGCGATTCGGACCCCTTGGCCCTCTATGATGGGTAAGATCTGGAATAACCAAGCAAAATATGAAGAGTACTTCCGCATTCCCGGCTGGTACATCTCCGGAGATTCTGCTTATATGGACGAGGACGGTTATTTCTGGTTTCAGGGCCGTATCGATGATGTCATCAATTCCTCTGGTGAGCGGATTGGACCTTTCGAGGTGGAGAGCAAGCTGGTAGAGCATCCTGCGGTAGCTGAAGCCGGGGTTATCGGTAAACCGGATGTTATGCGTGGAGAGATTATTAAGGCGTTCATTTCTTTAAGGGATGGTTATTTCCCAACGGCCGAGCTAAAGGAGGAAATTGCGGCTTTTGTCAAAACGGGATTATCCGCTCATGCAGCACCACGTGAAATCGAATTCAGGGAAAAGCTGCCCAAGACCCGATCCGGCAAAATTATGCGCCGCGTTCTGAAAGCCTGGGAACTGCATCTCCCCGCGGGTGATCTGTCTACCATTGAGGATTAAAGAACGATATAGAGTTGCCAAAAAATAGAGTCGCCAAAAAACACCACTGCCGGCAATGACCCGGTAGCGGTGTTTTTTGGGGTTACTAGAGTCTGACAGTTTCTGCAGACCCAATATTAAGGTGTTGTAGCTCCGGCATTCCCGCCAGCAGTGGCATTGCCTTCAGCGGGTGCATTGGTGCCCGATCCGGCAGGAACGTCAGAGCCACCCGATGGCGGGATAATAATCATCCCGGGATCCTCTGTAGCTGACGGCCCGGCTCCCGGGTCAGGTGTCGCTTCTGTATCCGGAATATCTGCCGGTGGTGGAGTCGATTCCGGGGTCGGTGTAGCACCTCCTGCAACACTTCCGGATGCCGACTCATGACCGGCAACATCTACGGCAGCCACATAGAAGGAGGCATTCACATTAGCTGGAGTACCTGGTGTAAAAGTGGTTCCTTCGCCAACAGAGAGAACAGCCTGCTTCTTGAACAAACCACCGTTCAGTGAGCGGTACAAGCGGTAGCCGACTACATCCGGCGAGCCGCTCGGATTAAAGGTAATGACGGCCTTGCCCGTACTGTAGGATACATTGACTCCGCTTGGAGCTGTTGGTGCATTGCCATCATCCACACGGGGATCAACCTCGGTTGGGAAGTCGGATTTGGCATCTTCAGGCATATAATATTCCAGCGGTTCATGCTCCTTCATTGAAGGGAAAGCCGCAAGCAGTTCCTTTACCAGATCCTGAATTGGCTTTTCGCGCTTGACGACAATTTTTTCTTTGAGGAAGTCCTCAGGTGTGCCATCCAGAGGGATATAGTTTACTCCATTATAGCTAATATACTTTGCTTTGGAGATTCCGTCATCACTTGCGGTCGGCACATATTTTGCATTGAACAGATCTGTAGTGAACCTGTCGGTCAAGTCAGTAGGAAGCTTACCGCTGTATGCAGACACTGTCTTCTTGACAATTCCTTCAGGTTTCGGGAATTCCTTCGTGACAAAAAGCTCAGGCTGCTTATCAATAACGGCGTTCATCACTTTCGTCCATAAGGTCTGTGCCTGCCGTTTCTGGGTATCGCCCTGAAGGGTATTAATTTGCTCCTTGTAGCCCACCCACATGCCAAGGGTCACATCCGGTGTATAGCCCATAAACCACACATCCCCATAATTTTGGGTAGAACCGGTTTTGCCGACAATCGGCACATCTTTGAAGTGCTTATAGTTTTTCTTAACTGTACTTGCTGTTCCTTCGGTAATAACCGTCCGCAGCATATCCGTCATCAGATAAGCGGTTTGCTTCGAGTAGACCTGCTCCGGATTTACTTTATGCTGGTAAACAATTTTACCTTGGGAATCTACAATCTTCTCGATCATATAGGCGTCATTGAATGCCCCCTGATTCCCGATAGAGGAGTAGGCATTTGTTAATTCCTCAACTGTAACCCCATAGCGTAAACCGCCGATAACACCGGTCTGTGCGTTGTAATCATTATCCTGTATGGTGGTAATGCCCAGTTTCTTGGCAAAAGCCCACGCCTTCTCGATTCCAACCTTTTCATTGAACAGCTTTAGGGCTGGCAAGTTCAAGGATTTGTTAAGCGCATAACGGGCTGTGACCAGACCCTGATACCGGTTGTTGGCATTTTTGGGGATGTGGAATCCTTTGCCCCCGTCTTTGAGAATAATCGGCGCATCATCCAGAATGCCTGCAGGCTGAATTAATCCGGCGTCCAGCGCAGGGAGGTAGGCAGCTATCGGTTTCATGGTCGACCCCGGCTGGCGAACCATTTGCGTGGCATAGTTCATTTGCTCAATGTTGAAGTCCCTGCCTTCGATCATGCCCAGGATAGCCCCTGTTTTGTTGTTGATCATCATGCCCGCTGTCTGTTCCTTGCCTCTGGCCTTACTGTCCTTTGTGAAGTTTTCGCTGTCCTCGGAGATGCTGTGCATAGCGCTGTATACCTTTTTATCAATCGTTGTATATACGCGGTAGCCTCCGTTCATAAGCTGCTGACGCGCTTCCTCCAGCTGCACACTATGATCTTCAGTAGAAGAGGAATTCGGATCGACCACACCGTTATTCCCTTCATTGATGGACATTAGGACCTCGGCTGCTTTGCGCTCCGTCTCTAGCATCAAATAAGGATATGTAGCGTAAGCCTTCTTCGTATGCGGCGCTAAAGAAGCCTTGATATCAAACTGGAGTGCTTCGTTATACTGGGAGGCAGTGATTTTGTTCTCCTCCAGCATCCGGCGAAGTACAAGCTTTTGGCGCTCCATGGCACGTTTAAATGCGGTTTCATTAAATGTACCAACTCCATTAAACGCGGAATACTTGGAGGGGAGCTGGGGGAGTCCGGCTAAATAAGCAGCTTGGGCAGTATTCAGCTTTTCCAGATCATCTAATCCGAAAATTCCTTTCGCTGCTGCTTTGATACCATACACATTGTAGCCGTTGGATCCGTTTCCGAAAGGAACCTTATTCAAATAGGCCGTCAAAATTTCCTGCTTGGATAAATATCGTTCTAACCTTAGAGACAGCAGGATCTCCTTGATCTTACGGTCCTCTGTCCGGTCCAGATTCAGGAACACGCGGCGCGCTAATTGCTGGGTCAGGGTGCTCCCGCCGGTCTGGACGGATTCGTTCAGCAGCTTTTGCTTTACGGCACGCAGGGTGCCGCTAAAATCGACCCCTTTATGATTGTAGAAATTATTGTCCTCTATAGCGAGAACGGCATCAATCACGAGCTGCGGAATATTGTTGAATTCTACAAGTCTGCGGTCCTCTTCAGTCCGGAGCTGGCCGATCGGTTGGCCATCGCGGAAATACGCAAAGCCGGTAATGGAATTCTGGCTGACTTGCTGTTGGATCAATTCCTCGGAGCGGACAGGATCGTCCTTCACTATGGAAGTGACATAGCCTGCCACAGCACCACCGGCAAACAGTATGCCGAGTATGCCGAGTATAAACATCCACTTCACGACGGAACCGAACCTGCGGAGCCAGGATCTACGGGGTGGACGCTGCTTTGCGTTCTTCTTTTTGTTCTCCTCAACCATCGACGTTAATCCTCCTTTTAACGGAACTATTATAGCACAATTTGGCGATTTTGAATGCGCCCCTGCGTTATACGGCTTTTCAGCCTGTAGTTGACTTTTGAAAAGCGGCTGTGATACAAATAGATTCAATTAGATATCATAAAGGCGTGGAAGGACATCAGTAGAAGGCAAGCCAAGTGTTTCAGAGAGCCGGTGGGTGGTGCGAACCGGCAGCAGGCCCCTTTGAATTACAGTCTGGAGCTGACCGGAGGAAAGACAATCTGTATTTTGGCTTGTCCAGTAGTCCGGTACCGGGTATGATCCCGTTATCGCAATGAAGTGGAGGATTACGGCTGCGTCCAGGCGCGGCGGATCTTTAATTAGGGTGGTACCGCGAGTCTTTTGCTCGTCCCTTGTGGGATGAGTGAAAGGCTCTTTTTGCGTTATTTGAACATGGGACGAAGGATGCACTAACAGATTTTTTAGGAGGCGTAATTATGAAATGGGAAGAGTTGACCCGTGCGCAGCAGCAGGAAGTCGAGCGGCAGCTGGAAGTGGTCTCACGCGGAGCGGCAGAAATTGTACCGGAGGAGGAATTGAGAGGCAAGCTGATGAAGTCAGTGGTGACGGGGGTTCCGCTTAACGTTAAGTTGGGGCTGGACCCGTCGGCTCCGGACATCCATATCGGGCATACGGTTGTGCTTCACAAGCTGCGTCAGTTTCAGGAGTTTGGGCATGTAGTTCAGCTGATTATCGGGGATTTCACTGGACGGATTGGCGACCCCACAGGTAAATCTGAGACACGCAAGCAGCTTAGCGAAGAAGATGTGCAGCGCAACGCGGCGACTTACAAGCGGCAAATTTTCAAAATTCTTAATCCTGAGCAGACACAGCTACTATGCAACTCGGATTGGCTGAGTCTGATGACTTTTGCGGAAGTAGTAAATTTGTCATCGAAAGTAACCGTGGCGCGGATGATGGAGCGTGACGATTTCACGAAACGCTTCCAGGGCGGCCAGGCCATCAGTATTCATGAATTTTTCTACCCGCTGATGCAGGGAATGGATTCCGTTGAGAATAAGACTGATATCGAGCTGGGCGGTACGGATCAGAAGTTCAATATATTGATGGGCCGTACTCTGCAGAAGGAATACGGGATAGAGCCCCAGGTTGTCATACTGATGCCTTTGCTCGAAGGGCTCGACGGAGTTAAGAAAATGAGCAAGAGTCTCGGCAACTACATTGGTATCGATGAAGATCCGAATGAAATGTACGGGAAGACCATGTCTGTTCCGGATGAGCTGATGCTGAGATACTATGAAATGGTTACAGACCTCAGCAGTGAGGAGCTGGCTGCGCTGAAGGAAGCTCTGTCGTCAGGGAAGGCACATCCAAGGGATGTCAAAATGCAGCTGGCCTATACCTTTGTACGCATTTACCACGGTTCAGCAGCAGCGGAGTCTGCACAGCAGCATTTCATCACTGTCTTTCAGCAGCGGGCGCTGCCTGAGAATATCGAGATCTATAATCTCGCAGCTGCTGAGCTTGAGAATGGCAAGATCCAGCTGGCCGAGCTTCTGACTCGAATTGGTTTTGCAGGCTCAAAAGGTGAAGCTAAACGAAGCATAAAGCAAGGCTCAGTTAAATTAAACGAAGTGAAACAGGAAGAAATAAACGGTGAGCTCATGCCGAAAAATGGAGATATTATCCAGGTGGGCAAGCGGAGGTTCATTAAGTTGAACTTGGTCTAGCAATGCTGAATAACCAGCGAAGGAATTTCTCTAGGCTGTACTCTTGTTCAATGGAAATGAAAAAAAGCCCCCAGATTGCTCTGGAGGCTTTACTCGTTTTCGCTGTAGGCGAAATCTTAACGGTTGTAGAATTCGACGATTTGCTTTTCATCGATATCTTGGGACAGCTCGGCACGTTCTGGCAAACGAATGTATTTGCCTTCGAAAGAACCATCAGCATATTCCAGATAGCCTGCAAGGTGGGAACGGTTTTCCAGAGCTTCTTTGATGGAAGCCATAGCGCGGCTTCTTTCACGAAGTCCGATAACGTCGCCTACACTTACACGGTAAGAAGCGATGTCGACTTTTTTGCCGTTAACGGTAACATGTCCGTGGGATACCAGCTGACGCGCACCAGCGCGGGAGTTAGCAAAACCAAGACGGTATACCAGGTTGTCCAAGCGGCTTTCGAGCAGGAACATGAAGTTTTCGCCCGCAATACCCTGGAGCTTCTGTGCTTTAGTGAAGAGAGTCTTAAACTGCTTTTCACCCAAACCGTACATGTGACGCAGTTTTTGTTTTTCCAAAAGCTGCATTCCGTAGTTACTTACTTTTCTGCGTTGGTTAGCGCCGTGCTGTCCTGGTGGGAAAGGGCGTTTCAGGTCTTTGCCTGTACCGCTAAGGGAAATGCCCAGACGGCGGCTGAGTTTGAATTTAGGTCCGGTGTAACGTGCCATGTTATAGTAGACTCCTTTATAATTGAAATTTCATGTTAGGGCCTATTTGCGCCGCAAATCGTATACGTGAAAGCGTTAGATGGTTTCACACTGCCGGGGAAGTTCAGCCGCTGCCCTGGCAGTAACGAGATGCGTGAGGGTGACACAACGTTACGCCCAATTAAGACTTGTTACAGTCTTGTTCAACAATAAATATTATATGAAAATGACAGGTAAAGTCAAGAGCAACTTAAAAGAGTTTTTGTCTATCTTTGTCGTTAGTTCTTTGGTCCTAAAAAAAATCCCGGTTTTGAGGAAAATATAATGCAATACCTAAAGAAAGGGAGTAAAATATAACTAATTAGATGTTATCGGAATGCTATTTTAAAATTTAAAGATTTTTGTGATTCACATTATAAAATTATCCTTCTCTTTCTTGTTGAAGCGGTACTGGCCTATTAGAGGGCGGCAAAGTCGTTTCTGCTTGTTTTGAGATGCAAAGGGGATCCTCTTTATGTCAGAGCGGGAAGCATACGAACGCAAGGATAATCGTGTGCTGTTACAGGACACCATGCAATCAAGCGGAGAGAATCAAGATCCCGCCGCATGGCTCAGGGAAATGGATATTGTATCCTATGACTTCCCTTATGCAGTCAGTTTGATTGTGGAAAGTTTCAGGGAATGGCGAAATCTGGCTGGACCGGCATTCGCGAAGTCCTGGAACTGGGGTGTGCTTAATTTTGAAGGGAAATATATTGATCATACAGATTTTATAGGCCATTCGGAGCAAAGCTGGAAGGTTCAATGGGAGGCTGCGGCAGCCATTGCCCTAGAATCAAAAAAGCTATATACGGTACATCAAGAGGCTGATGGACATCAAATGTCCTTTTTAGTTCTGCCGATATACTCGCGCGGTAAACGGGAAATCTTTGCTCTGCTCGGCTGCGCCATGCCGCAAGATCAATATGAACAAGGCGGACTGCATACTGCGGAAGCCATGGCGGCACATTATGAGACTTGCTTTTACCGCAGATTTGAGCATGTCTTCGTGTCTGACTTGGCTGGAGTGCATCTTCATGCGGAGCGTGAGAGCAACAGGCGTTCGCTGCTCTTCCAAATTGTGCAGCGGATGCATGACAATATAGATGTGAACGCTGTGCTTAATGAGGTTATTGACAGTATTTCGGCCATGTACCCGGGAGCCAGACTGGAACTCTTCATGTCACAGGACCACCGGAGCTCTCATCCTCAGGTCAAACCCCTTCCGCTGCGCTGGGGCAATGATGATGTGTGCGCAAAGGCATTCAAGGATGGGCGAGTTGCCTTGTATGCCGGACGCGATGACAGCCATTCCGTTGAGATTGGCCTTCCGCTCGGCGGGAAGCAGGGGGTATATGGCGTATTTCATATGGTGATGGACAAACCCTCTTTTCCGGAGGTCGATTTGCGCTTTCTAACCATGGTAGCTGATACTGCAGGGACTGCTTTTGAAAATGCCAAACTGTATGAACGTTCCAACCAGCTGATTCGAGAACTTCGCATGAGCAATGAACTCACTCAGCGTCTGAATCAAAGCCTGCGGCTCGGGGAGATTTTTCAATATGCCTTTGAAGAGCTGCTTGATATGTTTGATGCGGACTTTTGCTGTATTTTGCATATGAATGAAGAGAAGGGTGGGCTGGAGGCGATTGCCTGCAACTATCACCCTCTGCTGGGTGAAATTATTGAGAAGAGTGCAGGACTTGGAGGCAAGGTGTATGCCACGGGTGAGGCGCTTATTCTATCCGATTATCAGAATTCGGCGGGAACCTATTCCCGTCTGATGGATGCTACCGGGTCGAATTCTATCATCGCTACTCCACTAAATGTCGGCGGAGAGGTCCGCGGCGCAATTATGCTTACCCACCGTGATCCGCATTTCTTCTCTTATGACAGCTACAGGCTGCTTCAGGCGATGGCTGGCCATATCGGACTTGCGGTAGGCAATGCACGTCTGCATGCCGAGGTTAGGCGTTTGGCTAACCGCGATACTCTGACCGGATTGTATGCGAGGCATTATCTGGACGAAGTAATCAAGGACAAACAGTCTACTGATTTTTGCGGTTCCTTAATTGTTGTCGATATCGATCAGTTTAAGATGGTCAATGATACATATGGACACCAGCAGGGTGATAAAATTCTGAAGCAGGTAAGCGAAATCGTCAAGTCATCTATCCGTCAGGGTGATATTGCTGCGAGATGGGGCGGAGAAGAGCTCGCGGTCTATTTGCCTCAGCTTGGCGTTCAGCAAGCTGTATTCGTAGCGGAACGTATCCGCAAGCGGGTAATGGGTGAGACCAAGCCGCGTGTAACCGTCTCCTGCGGGATTGCAGAGTGGAGCTGGACCGACGATAAGGTCAGCGTGGAATCGCTCTTCTATCGGGCAGACATGGCATTATATGAAGCGAAGAATAACGGCAGAAACCTGGTTGTGATTGATAATAAAAAAGCCGAAATTAGTGCAAAGAATCCTTGGGTGTAAACCTGAGGATTCTTTTTTGCGTTTCACTGCGAATTTCATTGTGCGTATAAGCCTCAGTGCATAGGAGACTCTAAAGAAATATTAACACCCTTAACCTGAAAGGCTTGAATGCCATGAGAAAAACAAATGTTAAGAAAAAGGTTTTGAGTACTCTTCTGCTGGGCTCCGCGATACTTTGCACGAGCTGTGGACCCATAAATAACAAGCCTGCGGCCGAGGATCTGAATCTGGCGCTAGCCGGGATGCACGGGAGTGACGGGGTATCTTTTGAAGGGGCTTCTTCCCTGCTGCTTAACGGTAAACCTGCCCCGGAAACTGCGCTATATTATGGAGGATCTGTTGCAGAACATAACAAGGTAAGTCTTTACACAGTTTTGCCGGATAAGGGTACACCCCGTACGGCGGCCAGGGGAGAAAAGGTAACGCTGAAGTCAAGTCCGGCCGGGACTCCAGCCTACTATTCCAAGCTTGAGAAGAAAAATGGCGAATGGACCCTGCTGTCAGAGAAGGGTTCTGCCGAGGGAGATAATCCGCTGCCTGCGCTTAATCCGATCCGCCAGCTCGATGAACTGGAGAATCTGGAAAAAAAGGTGACCGAAGAAGCGGGTACGGCAAGGGGAACAAGGGTTTTGCGTATCGAGCTCAGTGAAGCGGAAGCGAAGAGGCAGTTAGCCGCAGAGCTCCAGCATCAGATGGATGCGATTCGTCCAGAAGGGTCTATGATAAATCTTAAGGTAGCAGACAAGGGATTGGAGTCATTGCAGCTGGTATGGGAGCAGAAGAACAAGGAACTTCAGCAGAAGCTTCAGCAGGTATCCGTCAAGACAGTATATTATCTCAAGGTAGACAAGAAACGTAACCTTCCGAAGAGCCTGACCGGCAGCCGGAAAGTAAGCCGCCCTGGAGTCCAAACGATAAGCGGCAGTACCGTAGAGGAAATTTATCTGACACAGGTCAATTTTTATGGCTACCGCTGAATTTCGGTGTCCTCATGCCTTGCGCTCCAGTACAGGCGTGCTACAATGAAACGGTATGTTGACTATTAGTATGAGGAAGGAAGAGAGAAAGAATGAAAGATCCGAGGATTCAAAAGCTTGCGGAGAATCTTGTAAGCTACTCCGTGAACGTGCAACCGGGCGAGAACGTGCTGGTCGAAATGATCGGCAGCGAGAGAGATTTGATCAAAGCTGTGGTGGAGGAAGTGGGCAAAGCCGGGGGCCGTGCATTTGTGCAGCTTACTGACCGTACGGTCCTGCGCAGCATGCTTAAATATGCAACACGCGAAGGTCTTGAAGCCTGGGCGGAAATTGACCTGAACCGGATGAAGCAAATGGATTGCTATATCGGAATACGTGCCGGGGAGAACGTTAATGACCTCTCTGACGTTCCTGAAGAAAATATGAAGCTGTATAATTCTCTGTATTCCCATCCGGTACATAGCGAACAACGCGTCAAGCACACAAAATGGGTTGTTCTCCGGTATCCGAATGCTAGTATGGCCCAGTTAGCCAATACTACCACGGAAGCCTTTGAGGACTTCTACTTTGAGGTCTGCAATCTGGATTATGCCAAAATGGATAAAGCTCAGGACGCGCTTGCGGACCTTATGCGAAGAACGGACAAGGTCCGCATCGCCGGACCAGGTACAGAGCTTACTTTCTCCATACTGGGAATTGGTGCGGAGAAATGCTCCGGACAGAAAAACATTCCGGACGGCGAGGTCTACAGCGCTCCTGTCCGTGACTCCGTAAATGGAACGATCAGCTATAACGCTGCCACCCTGTATAACGGTGTGACATTCGAAAATGTCAAATTCAAATTCGAAAACGGAAAAATTGTTGAAGCTACAAGCAATGATACCGCGCGGTTGAACGAGATTCTGGATTCAGACGATGGTGCCCGCCATATTGGCGAATTTGCGATCGGCTTCAATCCGTATATCCTGCACCCTATGAAAGACATTCTGTTCGATGAGAAAATCGCCGGCAGTCTGCACTTCACCCCGGGCCAAGCCTATGATGTAACGGATAACGGGAACCGGTCCTCGATTCACTGGGACCTTGTCCTCATCCAGCGTCCGGAATACGGTGGCGGCGAAATTTATTTTGACGATGTGCTGATCCGCAAGGATGGAATTTTTGTTCTTCCTGAACTGGAAGGTCTGAACCCCGAAAACCTGAAATAAAATGGATTCACAAGCGAATTTTGCGGCTTACATTCTATTTCAGGAAAATTCCTTGCACGAGTAAGCGGATTCAATGTATCATGGAATTGGTTACAAAAGACTTAAGTTTCATAATCAAGTTGCGGAGGGATACCTATGTCCAGTAACAATGCGGCAATCGTGGATATTGCCCAAACGGCAAGCCAGTTCAACTCATCTATCGTTCTTCAAGCAGAGAACAAGTACATTGATGTTAAGAGTATTCTTGGATTGTTTACAACCCTTGTATCCAGCCAAAGCTACGAGCTGCATGTTCATGGCGCAGATGCCGAAGAAGCGAAGAAGGCAATGAGCGAAGTGTTTGCCAAACACGGATTGAAATTTACAGTGGTAGCGGAATAATTCAATTATTCCCGTAGGACGTCCTGCCTGTGCGGCAGGGCGTTTTTTCTGTACACATGAGTAAAATATGCTGCATTTCTGCTTGATTATAAACTGCATTCTTGTATTGGGTTCCGATTTCGACTAATATTAAACTAAATAGCAATTGCAGCTGTAACTTTTGGACATGGGGGGGATAATGCATGACTTCATCGGATTTACAGGAACAGCTTAATCTAAGAGCAGTCACTCTTCTACAAGAAGATGCAGATAAAATTCAGAAGCTCATTGAAGTGCAGATGGAGAATCTGGCGACACGCTACTGTCCTCTCTATGAGGAAGTGCTGGATACCCAGATGTACGGATTCTCCAGAGAGGTGGATTTTGCGGTCAGAGCAGGTCTGGTGCCGGAGATTTCGGGTAAGCTGATACTGAGCGAGCTGGAGCGTAATCTGGCTGTACTGTACGATGCGCTGAATAAGAAGGCTGAAGAGCGCGAGATGTTATAGTCCTAACTATTCTCAAGTTGAAACGGCTGCGATGTCCAGGACCTGTGGCACCCGTTTCAATGATGAACAGAAGGATAAGGTATGGTGTTCAACAAATAATCCTTATATTATAAAAAAGCACATGGTGACCTATTGGTCCGCCATGTGCTTTTTTGTCTTAGACGAGATAAAATGAAACGCCGAGAATCATGTATACGGCAAGCAGGAGCAATCCCTCATACCAGTTGGTTGCCCCATCCTGAATAATGGATTTGGCGATGAAGACCGAGACGGCGATCGCGACAATCTCTATCGTGGTGAAGACAATGTCCATCGTGTTGCCCATGAAATAGCTGGCAAAGATCAGGACCGGAGCAACGAATAAGGCGATCTGCAGACTGCTGCCGACAGCTATTTCTACGGCTGCGCCAATCTTGTTCTTCATGGCCAGCATGATTGCAGCGCTGTGCTCCGCGGCATTACCAATGATGGCAACAAGGAATGCACCGACAAAGAGCTCGCTGAAACCGAAACGTTCGGTCAGAGTTTCCAGTGTACCCACCAGCCATTCACTGACGAAAGCAACCATTATTGTTGCCAGCACCAGATAAATAATCGATCTCTTCATGGACCAGGCTGGCTTGTGCTCATTCGGCAGTTCTTCATCATTGTCTTCGGTAACGTCTGCCAGATATTTTTTGTGTGTAATCATGGAGAAGACTAGCCAGGCCATGTAGGCCGCAATCAGCAGTCCGGCGACCACGAGACTGAGTACATCCGTATCTTTTTCCGTGATGGAATGAGTATTGAAGAACATGGCGGGTACAAAGAGGGCAATGACCGCCACGATCATCAGGGAGCCATTCAG
This sequence comes from Paenibacillus sp. P46E, assembly GCF_001909095.1. NCBI lineage: Bacteria > Bacillati > Bacillota > Bacilli > Caryophanales > Paenibacillaceae > Paenibacillus > Paenibacillus sp. P46E. The sequence continues at coordinate 24,644 of NZ_LVYZ01000051.1, read as the reverse complement.
TCCAGCCAGCGTGACATTGAAGTTCTGAACTTTGAATTTCATGCCGCCGGCGAAGATACTAAGACCCAGTACCAGCAGAAGATTACCGATGATGGAGCCGGTGAGGCTGGCTTTAACCATATCGAACAGACCTTCTTTGACCAGGAAAAAGGCGATTATCAGCTCTGCCGCGTTGCCGAAGGTGGCATTTAGAAAGCCCCCCAGCCGCTGTCCGGCATAGTGGGCTACACTCTCGGTAGCTCTGCCCAGAAAACCGGCTACGAAAACGACCGAAATGGCGGAGAGTATGAACTGCAGCGTGTGGTCCCAGTCCGCATAGTGTCCGATGGCGCTAAGCAGAAAGGTAACTGCTAACAGCGCGGGAGATATCCATTTTTTCAAGTAAGGCACACTCCAGTCTCAGTATGTAGGTTGAATTCATAATCAATATACCCAAATTGTTCCTGTGTGTAAACGGGAATGCGAGAAAGTCATTTGCTTTTTAGCCTGTTTTCGAATTACAATAATTGATAATGAGTGTAGGGGGGTTATGGCATGGCGGAACAACTTCAACTGGAAATGGGTAACATACGGATATCAAATGACGTCGTCTCGAAGATTGCCGGACTGGCTGCTTTGGAGACCCCGGGAATCGCGGCCATGTCTGGCGGATTGTCCGAAGGTTGGGCCAAGCGTCTCAGTGGTAAGAATGTACAAAAGGGTGTAACCGTTGAAGTAGGGCAGCTTGAAGCCGCAGTGGACTTACGTATTATTGTTCTGTATGAAACTCCGATTCACGAGGTGTGCCGAATGCTTCAACAGAATGTACGCGAGGCTGTGGAGAGCATGACGGGACTTCATATCGTTGAAGTCAACGTTAAGGTAGAAGGCGTGGCCTTCAAGAACGACGAAATTTCGTAAGCGGTATACCGCTGAAGAAGGCAGCTTGCTGACCTGAATACCAAAAGGCAGTCCGGGAGGTTATCCTGGGCTGCCTTTTGTGTGTTGGGTGAAACAATATAAGGATTGATTTCTCGATGAACTAGCCCTTATGTAGCGTCAGCGGGCACGTACCTGTCTAACGGTAGTAACCGATTTCGTGACTTCCTCTTTGGCTGGCCGGTTGGTCTCTCTGGAAATGCTCAGCATGATCCCCATAGAGAGCATGGTAACGAGCAAGGAGGAACCGCCATAGCTGATAAATGGAAGGGTTACCCCGGTAAGCGGGATCGTATTGGTGACTCCGCCGATGTTGACAAAGGCCTGAATGGCAATCAGTCCCATGACCCCGATGCCGACGAGGGTTCCGAAAGGATCCGTGCATCTGAGCGCAATCAGGATGCCTCGCCAAATGAAGTAGAGGTAAACTAACAGGAAAATGGATGTCCCCACAAATCCCAGTTCTTCACCGATAACGGCAAAGATGAAGTCTGTATACGGATAGGGCAGGTAATGCAGCTTCTGGATACTCTGCCCGAAGCCGGAACCGCGGGCTCCACCTTCCCCAAGAGCGATCAAGGACTGAACGATATTGAAGCCGCTGTCTTCAGCATCTGCCAGAGGGTTGATGAAGGCGCTGATCCGGTCCTGTTTGTAGTCCTGGTTGACTGCCACGGTCTCTGAGGACGGTGACAGGGAATCAATGGCCGTCTTCGCCCCCATAACAATGCCGACACCCAGCACAAGCAGCGCAATGGAAGCCATAATGTGCTTCATGCTGGCCCCTCCTGCGTAGATAACAAGCCCGCTGGTAGCGACAAGGATAAGACATGAACCTAAATCCGGCTGCATCATAATGAGTCCGGCAACAATTCCGACAATAACCATCACGGGAATATATCCAGTGCGCAAATCTCTAAGCCGCTCGCCTTTTTTGGTAATCAGGGCTGCCAGATAGAGAATGATGGATATTTTGGCCAGCTCTGTGGGCTGGATGCCGAGACCGCCGATGCTAAACCAGCTTTTGGCACCATTGATTTTCTCTGTAGATGCCACGAACAATAGCAGAACTAATGTAATCATGAAGATCGGTGCATACCATTTCTTGAATTTGGTGTAGTGGATATTCATGGTCATAAACATGACGATGCTTCCAAGCACCACCCAGATGATCTGGCGTTTTACAAAAAATAAGGGATCATTTCCGAACTTTTCACTGGCTAAGGTGAGGCTTGAACTGGAGCTGAAGACCATCACGAGTCCAAAGCCGACAAGCAGGAGAGTCAGAATAAGCAACTGGAAATCAGGCGTTCCTCTTTTGGGCAGGCTGACATTTTTTGTCGTCGTTCCCTTTACACTCCTCAAGCCTCAAGCAGCGCTTTCAGTTCAAGAATATGCTTCGCGGCATCATCCAGAACAGGTTTTGGAACCTGAGATTCATACTCCAGACCATGAGGAAAGGTGGCTTTGCCCAAGTAAACGGCTTCAATAGCAAGCACAGCGTCCGACTTTTCCAGCTTGCCCTCGACAGCGCGTGTATTGATCCGTAAAAAATATTCTCCGCCGTTCTGCTTGTCTTCGATTTTGCAGTCGTAAGTAGCACGGTAGTATTCCCACTGCCAGCGGATGAACCCGGCTTTGGCGGCACTTTCGTCCAGATAGAGAAGGTCGCTCTTCAATCCAACGAGGCCCGTGTTCTCAAATATCATAGGCACATTTCCTCCTTATGAAGTATAATCATAATTTCATGCTCATTATTATAGATGTTCTTTTTCATGATAGTATGTTTCCCGGTGTTCTGCAAGGCGTGTTAGAGCGATCGGTACCCTCTTTTTTGTGTTTCTGCTACAATAATAGAAATATAGCCTTATCGGCTGAATGAAAGTAGAACGGAAGGGTCAAAAGCCTGTCCAAAGCGGGAAACAGGAGAAGGGAATGGATTAGATATGGAGAGGTTAGCACTTGAACAGCTGCTGCCGGATATGGTGGAATGGCGCCGGCATTTGCACCGTCATCCGGAGCTGTCTTACCAGGAGAAAGAGACATCGGCATTTGTTGCTGCAAAGCTTGAAGAGTTCGGGATTGAGATTATCAGAAGTAAGGCGGGTTATGGATTGACCGGGATATTAAAGGGGCGGAAGCCTGGGAAAACGGTTGTTCTGCGTGCAGATATGGATGCTCTTTCCATCACGGAAGAGAACGGCCGGGAATATGCCTCGCAGAAACCAGGAGTCATGCATGCCTGCGGTCATGATGGACATACATCCATGCTGCTTGCGGCTGCATCCTATTACAGCAGCCGCAAGGAGGAACTGCAAGGAGAGCTGCGCTTCCTCTTTCAGCCGGCTGAGGAAATCTGCCCCGGCGGAGCACTGGGAATGATTGCAGAAGGGGTACTGGAGGGCGCCGATGCGGTCTACGGGTTGCATCTGTGGACACCGCTGCCCTTTGGAACGGTAGCCAGCGCACCCGGGCCGCTGATGGCATCAGCGGATGAGTTCTTCATCGACATCATCGGCAAAGGCGGACATGCCGGTACTCCACATCGCACAGTCGATAGTATTGTGGCCGGAGCTGCTCTTGTGACGCAGCTGCAGAGCATAGTCAGCCGGTCCGTAGACCCGCTACGTCCCGCTGTAGTCAGTGTGGGTACGATTCAGGGAGGGTCAGCTCAGAATATCGTTTCGGAGCGCTGCAGGCTTACCGGAACGGTGCGCGCGTTCGATGAGGAGACCCGTTATCTCATCCGCCAGAGAATGGAAGAGATTGTAGCTTCCGTGGCCGCAGCCTATGGTGCTGAAGCCAAGATGGAATATTTGATGGGGTATCCCCCGCTGGTGAATGATGAGGCGGAATTCCGCCGTTTTTTCCGCGTAGCTCCCGCAGCACTTGGAGATGCGGTCAGAGTTGAGCGCATGGAGAAAATCATGCCGGCAGAGGACTTTGCATATTATGTCAAGGAAATTCCCGGCTGCTTCATCTTCGTTGGAGCGGGCAACCCGGATAAAGATGCGGTGTATCCGCATCACCACAGCAAATTCGATTTTGACGAAGATGCCTTGTTATATGGTGCGAAACTGCTCGTAGCGATGGCTGATTCCTGCCTGAATGAATAAATAAATTACGCATAAATTAACAGTTTAAGGGGACCCTACTTCCGAAGAACATGGACAACATGACAGGAGGGTTCAATCTTGAAGACAGTCAAAGAAGTGATGACGGCGCATCCTGTGTGTGTGACACTACAGGACAATATCTATGAGGTTGCCGTGAAAATGAGAGATGCTGATACAGGTGTAATCCCCGTTGTTGATTCAACAGATCGAGAAACCTTGATTGGGATCATTACGGACCGGGACTTGGTCATCCGTGGTTATGCACAGAAGCATTCCGGTTCAACTTCCGTGGAAACGGTAATGACCAAAGGGATCACTGCTGTTTCCGAATCGACCTCTGTAGATGAAGCAGCCGATCTGATGGCTTCCAAGCAGATCCGGCGTATACCGGTAGTGAACGGGAAAAAGCTGATCGGGATTGTATCGCTGGGCGATTTGGCAGTGAAGAACATTTTCGCTGATGAAGCAGCGGATGCCCTGACTGACATTTCACATCAGCACCTGCATTAGATAAGCATTAGGGGAAGCTCATGTCCGTTATTTACGGAGGTGGGCTTTTTCCTGCTACCTTTTTTTATCAAAAGATACATAGTCCCGGGAGACCATAGCCAGATTCGTATTGGAGGGTTTTGGATGAAAGAAAGCGGAATAGGAGCGTGCATCGTCCGTAAGGACCGGACCCTGCTGCTGGAATGCGGACATCCCGGTTTTGAGGCGGCGAGAACGGTCTTGGCTGATTATTGTGAGCTTGTAAAAAGCCTGCCTGCCTATCACACTTACCGGATTACCCAATTGTCACTTTGGAATGCGGCTGCGGCAGGCAAGACTGCCGAAGAAATATTACAGAGTCTGAGCCTGCTATCGCGCACGGGGATTCCCGCTGGCCTGGAGGAAGAAGTCAAACTTCTGGTATCCCGTTACGGAAGACTGCAGCTCTATGCGGATTCGGCCGATCCTTCGCTGATGATCCTGCGCGCCGATAACCCTGGGCTGCTGGACGAATTGGCAGAACAAGCAAGCCTGGTTGAGGTCGGTCTGGTAAGGACGGCTCTAGTGGAATATCAATGTCCGGCAGAACAACGGGGTCTGCTGAAGCAGGAACTGGCGAGGTTGGGGTTCCCGGTCCTTGATTATGCAGGATATCGGGACGGTCAGGCATTATATGTGCCATGGAAGGAACCTGCCGGGAGTGGGACGGCTGCCGTTCGGGATGCTTTTGGTCTGCGTGACTATCAGGACGCAGCGGTCCGCAGGTTCGAAGAAATGGGCGGGAGCGGTGTGGTTGTTCTGCCTTGCGGTGCAGGCAAGACGATTGTAGGTCTGGCGGTGCTGAAGAGTCTCCAATGCGAGACACTGATCCTCACTTCAAGCGCCACATCAGTGGCGCAGTGGCGGGAAGAGCTGCTGACGAGAACCGGTCTGGATGAAGAATCCGTAGGAGAATATAGCGGCGTGAAAAGAGAGGTCCGGCCGGTTACGGTGGCGACATATCAAATGATGACGCACCGGCGTTCCAAAGGAGGATCTTTTGTTCATATGAATCTGTTTACGGAGCGGAATTGGGGACTGATTATTTATGACGAGGTGCACCTGCTTCCGGCTCCGGTATTCAGAGCTACAGCGGATATCCAGGCCACCAGGCGGCTTGGACTGACCGCTACATTAGTAAGGGAAGATGGTCGGGAAACGGATGTATTTTCTCTTATCGGCCCTAAATGCTATGAATTGTCCTGGAAGGTGCTGGAGAAACAGGGATGGATAGCGGCTGTAGACTGTATAGAAGTCGTTGTGCCCATGCCTGAAGAGTTAAGGCTCAAGTATCTGTATGCCGGAGAAAGAGAAAAGTTCCGGATCGCTGCAGGGAATCCGGTGAAGATTGCCGCTGTGGCGAGGATTGTTAGCACACATCCTGATGAACCGGTGCTGGTCATCGGGCAATACCTGGACCAGCTTAGGGACTTGGCGGAAAGCCTGGGTGCGCCGCTGATTACCGGGAAAACACCTCAGCGCGAGCGGGGCGAATTATATTCTGCTTTTAGAGAGGGAAGATTGCGGCTTCTGGTTGTATCCAAGGTAGCGAACTTTGCCGTGAATCTTCCGGATGCTTCGGTGGGCATTGAGGTGTCGGGTGCCTACGGTTCCCGGCAGGAGGAGGCCCAGCGGCTGGGGCGTATTTTGCGGCCGAAGCCGGGTGAGAACAAGGCCTACTTCTATACACTCGTGTCGGAGGACAGCAGGGAACAGGATTTTGCCTTGCGCCGCCGTCTGTTTCTGACCGAGCAGGGCTATGAATATGCAGTCCAGACAGAGCAGCAGGAGGAGATCATCCTATGATGGGGTTATCAAGGGAAGCATTACTGGTGCTCCACCAAATTATCAAAAATTATGCCGGCCGACGGTTTACGGAAGCTCAGGCAGAGCAACTGTCTCCAGTGTCGTTGTGCCGGGTAGAACTGCATCTGGCTCTTCTGGAACTGCGGGAGGCGGGTGTGCTGGAGCTTCGGCAGAAATTATGGGGGGAGAGGCTGTATCAAATTCCCGGGCAGGACCTCCCTTTTTTTCTACAGAAGCTGTTCCCCGGTGCACCTGTCCGGGCAGCAGAAAGGGTGTCGGTAATTGAAGCGGAGGCCGGACCGGAGCTCGCTGGACAATTGTTTCGAACGCTGGTGTTCATCGCCGGTGAAGGGCTTCCGGTTACTGCCAAAGGAGCCGTCCATAAAAAAAATATCAGCCGTCTGGCCGCCATGCTCACTCTGCCGGAGGAACAGTTGAAGGGTCTGTTCCCGCCGGATCAGCTAGCGTTGTATCCATTCCCGCTTCCGGTCATGGTTATGCTCGATCTCCTGCTATGTCTGGGGCTTGTCCACCGTACAGATTCGGCGTATCTTCTGGACACGGGTATGCTGGAAAACTGGCTGCAGCTTTCAGGCATACAGATGTCGAATCTGCTATACGGAGTGATACTGAACCGTTACGGCCTTCCGGAGCCTGCAGAGCAGCATTTCCGCAGTATCATTTCCTCATCCGGGTATTATTCAGGCCAGTGGTTTATGATCCGGGATATTCTGGCCTGGATGTCTGATATGGGACTGGCCCTAGGACAATCCATGGAAACGCTGGAGGCTTCTGCACGGAATTGGCTCAGAGCGCTGGCCGGATTCGGCTGGTGTGAGCTGGGAAGTCTGGTTGACGGATCAGCATGTTTCCGCTGGACGGCGGCCAAACCGGAGGAGATCCATCCGGGAGAGCCTGCTTCGTTCTCCAGCCCCGGCAGCGGTATACCAGTACAAGAGATCGGAGCTGAGAAAAAAAGGGATCAGGAGGCTTTAGGGCAGCAAGCCGGAAAACAGCCGGTTTCAGCATCTCCCGGATTCATCGTGCAACCGGATTTTGAGGTGCTGGTTCCTCCAGAGTGTCCTTACAGTCAGCGCTGGATGCTCGCAGCTTGTGCAGAACTACTGCATAGTGATGATCTATGGAGCTACCGGCTGACCCGGGACAAGCTGGATTCTGCGGCAGAGCAGGGGCTGTCACCACAAAATGTGATTAGCTGGCTGGCAAGTCATGCAAAGGGCGGACTGACGGATCAGGTGGAGCAGACTTTGGTGCAGTGGGGCAAAGGAATCGGCAGAACAGAGCTCTCAGAGGTAATCCTGCTGTCTTGCCGTTCCGAGGCCGACGGAAATGATATCGCTGCCCATCCCCGTATGGCTGGAATTCTGTCCCGCTTAGGGCCATTGCATTTTATCGTCCGTGCGGAAGATATTGAGCTAGTACGAAAGGAACTGGGAGCAGCAGGAATGGCTCCAGCCAAGAGGATAGCAGGACAGGAAGTAAAGCCTGGGAAGGATTGGCCGTTAGTCAGCGGGAGTAGGGAGAACCTGTCTTCTGCAGCTGTATTTTCCGTCGACGGTACAGAACGCGGTCTGCTTGTAAGCGCCCCGGAACTGCCAAGAGTGCCTGTCAATCCGCATGCGGCAGAGGAGGCGATACTTACCGGTCTGGAGTCTGTTCCCCAAATGTGGATGAAGCAATGGCGCAAGTATCATGTTACGACTGCCCAAAAAGTAATGGAGCAGGCTTTGGAATGGGGGATTAAGGTCCGTTTGACTCATAAGGGACAAGACTGTGAATTCATCCCTGTACGGATCAGCCGCAATCCTTGGGAAGTAAATGGTGTGTTGCTATCCGTGGATTCGGATAGTGTGGAGGAGGCGCGGCTGAGCGCGGACGATTGGCAGGAAATGCAGCTCATCATTCCCAAATTGCGGAGAAATTCTTCTTCTGCTTAGGCTATCGGGTATGGTATGATAGGATAGTCTACGGTATGCAGTAGAACATTAACGCAGAAACGAGTTGAAGTTCATGAGCGTAGCGGAATTGAATACGGTCGATATGGCCGAAGTGCTGACATACGCCTATGAATTAGGTGATATGATTAATCAATCCGCCGAAGTGTCGGATTACTTATACTGGAAAGGACGGGTGGATGCCAGCCCGGAAATCCAGGCCATGGTCAAGCGGCTGCAGGGGAAGAAAGAGCTGTTTGAGGAGACACAGCGGTTTGGACATTTTCATCCTAACTATCATTCAGCCAAGGATGAGGTTACAGCGGTAGAGCAGGAGCTTGAGCAGTTCGAAGAGGTTGCCCGCTTCAAGCAGGCAGAGAAGAACCTTGATGATATGCTTCATTCCATGTCGGAAACCATTGCTTATTCGGTATCGGAGAGCATTAAGGTTCCGAGCAATGACCCGTCTCCCAAAGGCGGAGGATGCGGCAGCGGCGGCAGCTGCTCCTGCGGATAGATAGGCTTCGGATCAGGGGAACAGAAAGTGAGGCGAATAGCTGATGTTTGCGGAACGAACAGGATATATTGTATGGGTTAGTGACGTTAAGGCGGCACGGAATCTGGAGAAATACGGGACTTTGCATTATGTATCCAGGAAGATGCACTACGCCGTGATGTATGTGAATGCGGAACGAGCCGAGGAAGTAATGAAGAACGTCCGCAGACTCTCCTACGTGCGCAAGATTGAAAGATCCTACCGAAATGAACTGAAGACAGAGTATACCAGCAACGGACCGGACAAGACCCGTTATTATGGATTGTAGGTTCTGATCTTTGAGAATGAGCAGGTGCCAGGGCGGCATCTGCTTTTTTGCATAATTTACATAGGAACAGATAGATCTGAAAGTCACAGAGGGGTAAGAAGCAGGAGGGAACCTAAGGAACATGCAGAATGAAGAATGGCTCACAAGCGCAGGCATCGACATTGGAACCAGTACGACAAAATGTGTGTTCAGCCGTTTGAAAATAGAGCGGCAATCCGGCTTATCCAGCCTTCCGCAGTTTCATATTACCGAGCGAAATGTGTTCTATGAAAGCCGGATGCATCGAACACCGCTGATTGGAGATTCGCAGATAGATCTTGGGCAATTAGAGCGGATTCTGGCCAGCGAGTACAGCCGTGCAGGTCTTTTGCCTGCTGATATTCATACGGGAGCTGTTATTATTACCGGGGAAACAGCGTTTAAGCAGCAGGCGGATGTGGTATTGCATAGCCTTGCTGCAAATGCAGGAGAATTCGTCGTTGCACAGGCGGGCGGGGATTTGGAAGCTGTGCTGGCAGGCAGGGGATCTGGTGCAGAAGCCCGTTCCCTGCATATAAAGGGGCAGGTGGTCAATGTGGATATCGGTGGCGGGACAGCTAATGCTGCTTTTTTCGAAGGCGGGAGCTGTGTTCGAACGCTCAATTTCCATATCGGGGGCCGTTTAATCATGCTGGAAAGGGACGGGAGCATCACACGGATTTCCCCTCCTGTCCTGCATTGGCTGAAGTCTGCGGGTTTCACGATGTTACGGGAGGGAGAGGCGGCTGAGATTGGCCAGCTCCGGCAACTTGCTGAGCGATGGAGTGAAATGCTGCTGGAGGGGATCCAAGAGACTGTGGACTGGAGCAAATATCCTCTCATCTACGGAAATCCTGACAGTAGTAAGGTACACTCTGAAACAGAGATTGCTGAGATCTGGATATCCGGTGGTGTAGGTGCGCTTATGGAGCTCGAATCACCATTAGACCTCACTGAAGCCGCCAGATTCGGAGATATCGGACCGCTGCTGGCCTCGGCTTTGCGTATCGCCGGAATCCGTTATCCTGTAAAACTACAGGCTGCGCCAGAAGCGCAACGGGCTACCGTTATAGGGGCTGGAGTCCATACGGCAATGCTAAGCGGCTCAACTGTGTTCGCTGACCGGATGCTGCTGCCGCTGAGAAATGTACCTCTGGTACGTGTAACATGGCATGACCAGCCCGGTGGAGAGCTAACCTGGATAGAGACCGGAGTAAAAGAAGCTTTTGCGGAAGGGAAACAAAAGTATGGGGGTGCAGGAACACAGGCGTGCAAGTTCGCAGTAATTGTTCCGCATCTCTCTGTCTGCACCTATCCGATGATCCGCCGGATTGCCGAAGCTGCAGCTGCCTCGGCTCTTCATTATCAGCTGGAGATGGCCGTTATCATTTGTGAGAATGATATTGCAAAAGCGCTGGGGAATTGTATCTATTTGATAACGGGCGGGACCCTGCCTTGTGTATGCTTGGATCAGGTTACAGCCCGGCATGGGGATTATGTGGACATCGGTGAGCCTGCAGGTGAAGGATATATTCCGCTAGCTGTAAAAACCCTTGTTTTTCATTCATGAGGGAAAACACAAAGGAAGGGATTGAGGCCGATGAAATTGACGATCTCGCTACAAGGGAAGAGTTATGGCTTCCGCGATTTGAAGCAGCTGTTCGCTGCAGCCAATGAGGAGAGGTCAGGGGACATACTGGCTGGACTTGGAGCGGAGCATGCCAAAGAACGGATGGCGGCCAAGCTGCTGCTTGCGGATCTGACACTGGCCGATATCCGCAGCCACCCTATGCTCCCTCCTGAAGAGGATGAAGTTTCAAGAGTGATTGAAGAAGGTGTGGAGGAACAGGCATATCAGCGCATTCGCCACTGGACAGTGGGGGATCTTCGGGATCAGCTGTTGTCCCGAGATGCGGCCGGGGTTCAGGACATCAGCAAAGGATTGAACAGTGAGATGGTAGCAGCGGCTGCAAAGCTCATGTCCAACCTGGATCTGATTCAGGCCGCCGCCAAGTGCGAGGTTATCACCCGGTGCAATACGGTACTTGGGGGCAGAGGAAGACTGGGGAGCCGGGCACAGCCCAATCATCCGACAGATGATCCTGCAGGTATGAAGGCTTCAATCTATGAAGCGCTGAGCTACGGTGTTGGAGATACGGTAATTGGGATTAATCCGGTCATCGATACAACCGACAACATCCTCCGGCTGTTCCATGAGACAATGGAGGTCATCCATCGATGGAATATTCCGACTCAAAATAGTGTGCTTGCCCATGTCACCACCCAGATGAGAGCCATTGAAAAGGGAGCGCCAGCGGATCTGATCTTCCAGAGTCTTGCGGGTACGCAGAGCGGCAATGATTCATTTGGCATTAATCTGCGGCTGCTGGAGGAAGCTGATCAGCTGATTCAGGAGTCGGGAACGGCAAAGGGTGAGAACCGCTGGTATTTTGAAACCGGCCAGGGTTCCGAGCTGTCTGCAGGAGCCCATCATGGTATTGACCAGGTTACGCTGGAGTCCCGCTGCTACGGGCTGGCGAAGCGTTTCAAGCCCTTTATGCTGAATACCGTAGTTGGGTTCATAGGCCCGGAATATTTATATGACAGCAAGCAGGTGATAAGAGCAGGCCTGGAGGATCATTTCATGGGTAAAATCCAGGGGCTGCCGATGGGTGTGGATGTCTGTTACACCAACCATATGCGGGCAGACCAGAACGATATGGATAACCTGGCTGTCCTGCTGGCTGCCGCAGGGGTGAACTTCATCATCGGAGTGCCCATGGCCGATGACTGTATGTTGAATTACCAGTCAACCAGCTTTCATGATATAGCTACGCTGCGGGAACTGCTGCGCTTGCAGCCTGGCGCTGAATTCGCTGCGTGGGCAGAGAGCATGGGCATCCTGCAGGACGGGCGGTTGACCGCTCTTGCCGGTGACCCGACGAGATTGATGTAGATGGAATGTTCTCAAAAAAATCATAGCTAACCAAACGTTCAGGAGGAAAAAAATATGCCCTTTCGCGATGAAGACAGAATGCAGGAGCTGAAGCAGGCGACGCCCGCCAGAATTGGCACGGGCAGGGCGGGCACGCGGCCGACCACCCGGGAACTGCTGAAGCTGCGATATGATCATGCGGCTGCAGTTGATTCAGTGTACGGCAGCGTTAGCACCAACCTGCTTGCAGAGCTGGGGCTCTTCATGGTGGATTCCGGAGCGGTCGACCAAGAGCTATATTTAAGGAGACCGGATCTGGGCCGGCTCCTGCCGGATCACAGCATACAGCAGCTCACCCAGCGTTGTATTCCTTCCCCTCAAGTGCAGCTTGTGGTCTCGGACGGGCTCAGTGCCGGTGCCATTGAGCATAATGCGGGTGATTTGATTCCAGCGCTCCTGGATTCGCTGCAGGTGCAGGGTCTGAAGGCAGGGACTCCTTTTTTTGTAAGGAATGGGCGGGTGGGAATTATGAATGCCATTGGGGATATTCTCCATCCGGAGACTATCGTGCTCCTGATCGGTGAACGGCCGGGGCTGATTACTTCCCATTCGATGAGTGCCTATCTCTGTTATAGACCACATGCCGGAATGACTGATTCTGATCGGATGGTCATCTCCAATATTCATCAAGGCGGGACACCTCCTGTGGAAGCGGGTGCTCATATAGGCAGTCTGATCGCCAGTATGCTGAAACAAAAAAAGAGCGGGGTTGGTCTGGTTCAGTAAACAGAATGAACGGGATCTAATTCCTGAACTGCCCAACTCAGGGCAGTTTTTTTGTGGATGAAACCGTGGGATTTGTCGAAATGCCTCTGTTTTACCTTGTACTTTTTATCGCTGCTTAATACTTCCGCTATATGCTGGGAAGAGAGTGACAAAATTCACGAGAGAAAACAAACAGGTGACCTAATGACGAAACGAATGGCAATAACCCAAAAACTATCGGCAATTCCCCAGTATCTTCAGCACATCAACGGCAGGCTGCATAACGAGGTGAAGGAGCTGAGAAGGCTGTCGGCTCTGCTGGATATTATGAATCAAGGGCGGCTGGATACCTTTTTCCAACCGATTCTGCAGCTGAGAAGCGGGCTGACGATGGGTCATGAGGTACTGAACAGGCCCCCCAACTCAACGCAATTTCCGACCACGGAGCATTTCTATGAATTTGCCGGCCGTACGGATCAGATGTTCAGATTCGAGCACTACTGCCGGCGGATTTCGCTCTCGCGTTATATGGAGCGGCTGCCGGAAGGAGAAGCAAAGACCGACACGCTTGTATTTATCAACGTACACCCGGGAGTCTTGAATGATGTCCGGCATAAAAGTGGTGAAACGCTCAGTCTCCTGCAGGAGTTGAATCTCTCCCCGGAGCGGGTTGTGTTTGAATTAACCGAGAGGCAGGCAGTCCAGGATTATGTAGGATTCGAGAAAGTGCTGTCACATTACCGTGAGCAGGGGTTCCGAATTGCTGTGGACGATGCCGGCTCCGGCTATAACAGCCTCAAGACACTGGTCTATCTGAAGCCGGAGTTCATCAAGCTGGACAAATCCCTGATCCGTGGCATTCACGGCAACCGGGAGCAGCAGGAGTTATTGGAGCTAATCAGTGAATATGCCTATCGATCCGCTACCCGGGTCATTGCTGAAGGTATCGAAACGGAAGAAGAACTACTGTATTTGCAAATGGCGGGCATTGAGTTTGGACAAGGCTATGCGCTTGGCAGACCCGGCCACTGGCCTGTACGGGGCGCTTTTCCAGCGGATTCACCACAAGTTCCAGTTAGAGGAGGTTATAAGCATGTTTCTTCAGATCGGTGAAATTGCTGAACAAATTCCGGAGATCTCTCCTCACCAGAAATGCGCGTATGTGGACCATATCTTTAAGAGCAATCCTCAGCTTCAGGGTGTGGCAGTGACGGAGGGCGGGCAAGCGGTCGCATTGATCATGAGGATTCGCTTTTACCAGCAGATCGGTACACTCTATGGCTTCACCCTGTATATGGGCCGCTCCGTCGGACTGATCATGGATGGTTCACCGCTGGTTGTAGATTACAAAACACCGATTACCGAGGTCAGCCGGCTGGCGATGGACAGAAGTGAAGAACATCTCTATGATTACGTGCTGGTCACTCATGAAGGGGCACTATTTGGAGCGGTGAGCGTAAGGGATTTGCTGCTTAATTTTGCTGAGATCCAGGCGGTGGCCGCGAGCTTTTTGAATCCGCTGACCGGTCTGCCGGGGAATCTGAGCATAAATGAGTGGATGGTGAAATCGCTGCTGCAGGAGCAGTTCAGTGTTCTGTACATAGATCTGGATCATTTCAAGGCGTATAACGATACTTACGGGTTTAAGGAAGGCGACCGGATGATTCAGGCCACCGCGGAGATTCTCAAACATTGCACCTTGCGGCTGGAAGGGTTTTTGGGGCATATCGGCGGGGATGACTTTATTATTTTCATAGATGATTATCATTACGAGGAATATTGCCGGACGATTATGGAGGAGTTTGATAAGGTGATGCAAGGATTTTATCATCCAGGCCATTTGGCACAGCATTACGTGCTCACCGAGGGCCGCTCAGGCGTGGTGGAAGAAATTCCGCTGGTTTCGATCTCTATAGCCGTTGTTACTAACCGTTACCGTCGATTCGATTCTATCGAAGACCTTTCCGGGGAGGCGGCAAGACTCAAGAAAATATGCAAAATGATCAAAGGCAGCAGCTATGTCGATGACGGGGATCGCTCTATAAATAAAACCTGCTGACCTTGGGCACTACAGACTGTAAGGGTGATATGCTTGAACAACAAACGTCAATGCGGTAATATTGACAACAATAAGAGCATGCCAAGACCCTTTCAGTGGAGTGTGATGATTATGCATGTCAAGGGGATGGAAACGTGGGGGGTGTACGAGCCCTTTCACATCATGCTGAATGAATACAGTGTGGCCGATATTGTTATAACACCGCATGCGAGAAGCCGTTATACCGACCGGATCAGTAAGGAAGACGGCAAAGACGCGGATATTGGCGCGTGGATATGGCAATGCGTGAAGCAGAACCGGGTAAGGCCGTATTCGCAGAGAGAATATCATGCTTATTTGATCGACAATGACACATCAATGGTGGTTCAGTTCAAGGAACTGGAAGGGGCCGCCACGATCTCCGGAGATCCGCTGTATGTGATGATTGTGGTTACGTTTCTCGGCAATATTTCATCGACTCCCCAGCTGCGGGATCTGAGAGCCTACTTTTCATGGCTGCGCCATTCCCGCCGCATAAAACTGGTGAAGAAACGCCGCAGACGCAGATAACGAGCGCACAGTTACAGAGAAGGCATGCGGCGGAAGGCTGCATGTTTTTTTTGAAAATATAAGAATTTATATGTTTCACGCTATAAATCATCCTTATATTTCTCGCTGAAACGGATTCCGTCCCTTAAAAGGAGGGCGAAGCCGTTTCCACTTGAGTTTTTTATAATAGAAGGAGTCCTGAGCATGAATTTTCATCAGCTGCATATTTTTTATACCGTTTCCGAGAGAGGAAGTTTCTCTGCCGCGGCACAGACGCTTCACATGACACAGCCCGCAGTGACCATGCAGGTTCAGGCGCTGGAGGATTACTTCGGAGCCAAGCTCTTCGACCGTTCCAGTAAAAAAATAATCCTCTCGGAGGCCGGCCGCACGCTGCTGCCGTTCGCGCTGCGCAGCATTCAGCTGATGCGGGAGACGGACCAGGCAATGTCGGCGTTTACGCATATGCTGGAGGGACGTCTGCTGCTGGGAGCTAGCCTGACCATTGGAGAGTACGTGCTGCCGCGCCTTTTGGGTCCGTTTGGCAAAGCCTACCCTCACATCTCCATCATGATGAAGGTAATGAATACCTCTCAGCTGCTGGAGGAGATTCACAAGCATCAGCTGAATTTCGGCCTGATCGAGGCGCCGGTCTCCCATCCGGATATGGTCATTGAACCGGTTATGGGGGATGAGCTGAAGCTGATCGTACCCCGGGAGCACCCGCTGGCGGAGAATGATGAAGTCACGCTTGCGGAAGCGCTGCAGTATCCGTTTGTGCTTCGTGAACAGGGCTCAGGGACCCGCCGGGTCATGGAAGAACAATTGCTGGCCAAGGGACTGGATCCGGGGGCGATGCGAGTGGTGATGGAGCTGGGAAGTACAGGAGCTGTGAAATCGGCGGTGGAAGCAGGGCTCGGACTCACCATTATTTCTACCTCCTCAGTTAAGCATGAAGTGGCGCTGGGATTGCTGAAAATTGTCAACATTACGGATGCCTCGTTTAAAAGACAGTTTTATGCGATCCATCTCAAATCGACGCTGCTGCCTATCTCGGCGGTGACGTTTCTGACGTTTTTGCGTGACCATGCAGGAGATCAGTAAACAGTATAATCAATTTGTACATACGCTCATCCGCATATTTGGGGTATTATGGGAATCAATATGCTGAAATTATCGAGCGGAGGATACGTATGACCATTGTACTGCAGGGAGAAAAAGTTACGCTGAGGGATCTGACGGAAGAGGACATCCGCACCATTTATTATTATGAATATGAAGCCGAGGACAGGGAGCATCTGCTCTGGAATGGTCCTTACGGGGTGCAGGAATGGGAAAGCTATGAATCGTTCGCGCCGAAATTTACCGAGACCTTGGCTCTGGTATATACCGACGAGCCCCGCAGCCGTCTGGTGATTGATATTGATGGCGAACTCAAAGGAACGGTAGGCAGATATTGGTTGTCGAAGGAGACGAACTGGTTTGAAATCGGAATTGTTCTGTTTGATTCACGTTTTTGGTCAGGCGGATATGGGACCGAGGCATTCCGGATGTGGATGGAATATCTTTTTGATGCCATGGATACGGTCCGGCTTGGAATAGGCACATGGTCGGGCAATATCCGGATGATGGGGTTGGCCGCGAAATGCGGCATGATCGAAGAGGCGCGGGTTCGCAAGGCGCGGATTGTACGAGGTGAGTACTACGATGCCATTAAGATGGGGATTCTTCGTGAGGAATGGGAAGCAGCAAGGAGCCAATAGACTTGAAGGGCAGGTAGGATAATGGGGCAGGAGCATAAGAACAGCCAATTAAAAGAACAGACGGGCAGCGGTTTCTCAGGCAGAGCCGATCTGCATACCCATACATTATCTTCGGACGGAATGCAGCCACCGGCTGAGAATGTACGATTGGCCTATGAAAAAGGGCTGGCGGCAGTTGCAATCACGGATCACGATACAGTGGCCGGAGTCGCTGAAGCCCTTGAGGCCGGGCGGAAATACGGCATTACCATTGTTCCCGGAGTCGAAATCAGTACGCGAGCCGGCGGGAAAGAGATTCATGTGCTGGGCTATTTCATGGATACAGAGCAGGAACTGTTTCTGTCCAGGCTTGCAGAGCAAAGAGATACCCGAGCGCAGCGGAACGAGGCGATCATTGCGAAGCTGCAGGGACTGGGCATCGACATTACACTGGACCAAGTTACCGCAGGCATAGGACGGGAGCTGAAGCCCGACGAGAGCGTGGGCCGTCCGCATATTGCCGACGCATTGGTGCGCCTCGGGGCGGCTTCGGATATGCGTGATGCGTTCGACAAGTATCTGGCTGAAGGCGCAGCGGCTTATGTGTCACCGCCGCGCATCACACCGGAGCTGGCATGTGAATGGATTGCAGAAGCAGGTGGAGCAGCGGTACTTGCCCATCCTGGAATCTACGGGGACGATGAGCTGGTCCGCGGTATTATTGAACGCAGTGCGCTGCGCGGCATTGAGGTTTACCATTCAGATCACGGCCCTACCGATGAAGAACGTTACCTCGCGCTCGCTGAAGAATACGGACTCATGGTCACTGGCGGTTCGGATTTCCACGGTGCGCGCCAAGGGGTTGTGTTCCATGGAGAGATTGGCAGCGTTTCGGTGCCGGTCGCGGTGCTGGAGCGGTTGAAGGGTGAGTCATCCGGATCTTAGGTAAAGTGAAGCTGTATTGCGCATGGGAAGTGGTACGTGGTCCGGAACATGCCAAAAGAGCAAAGCAACGGCTGAAATGCCGTTGTTGAAGCACTATTGGCGAGAAGAGTGGGTAATAACGGCAAAAATGCCGTTATCGGGGCTCTAAAGGTGATAATAGGTAGGAATAACGGCAGAAATGCCGTTGTTAGCGACTCCCGCCGTGCCATTCCCGCTTTCGTGATATATAAAGAACCACCAGCCAAGGACATCTGTCTTTTAGCTGGTGGTTCTTTATGTTTAAGAATGCAGCCCGGAGTTACAGCAGCAATCCGTAGAATGCCTTAATTCTTGAGCGTATTCGGCAGACTCTTAATCCGTTCCTCGTCAGGAGTGACGAAAAGAGTCTTTTGATGATCGTAGATCACGAAGCCGGGCTTAGCCCCGCTGGGCTTGCGAACATGACGGATGAGTGTACAATCCACAGGAACACTGCTCGATTGTTTGGCTTGGCTGAAATAAGCAGCCAGTTGCGCGGCTTCCTCAAGCGTAGCATCTCCAAACGACTCGCTGCGGATCACCACATGAGAGCCGGGAATGTCCTTGGTGTGCAGCCAGGTATCATTAGCCGAAGCGAGACGGTTCGTGACATATTCGTTTTGAAGATTGTTTTTACCGACATAGATTTCCACGCCTTCCGAAGAAGTGAACACCTGCAGAGTAGGGCGGGTGGTTTTTTTCTTCTTTTTACCCTTTTTGCTGCGGTCGCGCAGGTAGCCCTGACCCACTAGCTCATCGCGGATTTCCTCGATGTCATTCAATGAAGCATGGGCCAGTTGCTGCAGCAGTGTTTCCATGTAAGCAATTTCCTCATGGGTTTTGAGCAACTGCTCGTTGATCACCAGCAGGCTGTTCTTGTATTTGTTGTATTTCTTGAAATACCGCTGTGCATTGTCTGAAGGAGTGAGCAGCGGATCTAGCGGGATGGTGATTTCCGCCTGGTCCTCATCGTAATAATTTACAAGTGTAGCTTGCTTGTCGCCTTTGGAGACAGCATGTAATGAAGCGAACAGCAGCTCGCCCCAGATCCGGAATTGATCGGCATCCTGGGCTTCGTCCAGGTCTTTTTGCAGATTGGCCAGCTTCTTGACGTTTTTGCTCCGTTCATTGCTCAGGAAACGGATCAGGTCACTAACCCGCTGCTTCACTGTATCGCGTTCGGCTTTATCTCCGTAATAATCCTCCAGGCAAGCGCTGATGGAGCTGTAATGCTTCACATGCTCATCCGAAAGTGTCAGCGTAATGGCAGAGAAGACGGGTTTGCCTTTGGCGTTTGCTCCTGACATTGGGGAAAAGCTGAATGTCCGCACTGGCGCAAGCACTTTGTCAAAAGCTCTCCATAATGACATCATCTCGTCTGTCCAATGTTCATCCGACTCGGGTGAAGCGACAGAAGTACTACCTGCGGAGTCGGCTGCTGAAGCAGGCCCGGTTACACCACTCTGCCGCACAATTTCTCCGGCAATTAACGGACTCATACCGCTGAAGGCATGCACGATCCATTGGATAGGGTCAGCTGAAGGCGCTGGACCACCGGAGCCGTCCGCCTTAGGCTCCTCCAGCGACTTCAAGAGGTCGGCGAGCTCACCCTCAATCATCTCTTCTGGCTCCTGCTCTTCACCGGAGCCAGCTGTCAGCGCTTCCTGCTCGGCAGCCGCTGCGAGACTTATAAATGCCTCTTGGCCGATCTCCAAAGGATTCAGCTTATGCTGCTGGGGCGGCTCAATATAAGCGATGCCGGGCATAACATTCCGATAGCTGCTGATTGTCGGAGTCACATGATGAATGCCGTCGATAATAATACCGGTCGTAAGATCGGTAAGAATGATATTGCTGTGCCGGCCCATCAGCTCGATGATGATTTTTTTGGCTGATACATCTCCGAGCTCATCCCGGGTCCTTACCTGGATATGAATGATGCGCTCCAACCCAACTTGACTGATGCTCTCGATGGTTCCGCCTTCACAGTGTTTGCGCATCAGCATGCAGAACATCGGCGCTTCCGCTGGATTAATGCTGTTTCTGTCGGTCAGATGAACCCGCGGATAAGTAGGATTGGCAGAGAGCAGCAGCTTGCCGCCACCCCCGGAGCCACGGAGGATGAAGATTAGATCGTGTGTACTGGGTTGATATATTTTGCCGATACGTGCACCGATAAAGGATTGAAGCTCGTGCACGATCGCTCTGGTTACTATGCCGTCTAATGCCATGATCATGTTCTCCTGTCGACTGATAATAAAGTACTCTCTCTATGATGCCATACTTTGACACATTTGCGCAAAAGGAGAAGCCATGGGAGAAGTGATATTTTGGGACGACTATGAATACACTTGGACATGAACAGGTGGAAAAGCTGTGCGCCGCCGGAAGTCAAGAAACGACCGGGAGGGGAAAGTAGGACTATGGAACAAAAAAGTTGGCACCGGCTCGGTGCAGAGGAACTGCAGAAGATGTTCGGCGTTCATCCGGGATCGGGCCTAAGCGGAGAGGATGCCGCGCAGAGGCTGATGGAGAACGGACACAATGAGCTGTCGGAAGGGAAGGCGATATCTCCGGTTACCCTGATGCTTAACCAGTTTAAGGATTTCATGGTACTGGTGCTGATGGGAGCGACGCTGGTGTCCGGTCTGCTGGGCGAATACCTGGATGCCATAACGATTGTCGCTATTATTATGCTGAACGGGGTTCTGGGTTTTGTCCAGGAATTCCGGGCCGAACGTTCGTTGCGTGCGCTCAAGCAGCTCTCGGCACCTTCTGCAAAGGTGCTGCGTGATGGAAAGGTTGAGCACATACCCGCCAAAATGCTGGTGCCTGGCGATATTGTGCTGCTGGAGAGCGGTGACCGGATTCCAGCCGATGTCCGCTGGCTGCAGTGCAGCGCTTTGTACGCAGAGGAATCGGCGCTAACCGGTGAATCACTGCCTGTCTCCAAGCATTCGGAAGCCATTCATGCCGAGGAAATTCCGCTTGGTGATCAGAAAAATATCGGATTCATGGGCACAATGGTTACACGGGGAACAGGCCGGGCCATCGTTGTACGCACTGGCATGGATACCGAGATGGGCAAAATAGCCGATCTGATCCTGAATACCGAATCCCAGGAAACCCCGCTCCAGCATCGGCTGGAGCAGCTGGGGAAAATTCTGATCTACGTTTCACTCGGCCTGACAATTGTGGTTGTAGCGGCGGGTATTCTGCATGGGCAGCCTGTAGCTGCTATGTTCCTTGCCGGTGTAAGCCTTGCTGTAGCGGCGATTCCGGAAGGGCTGCCGGCCATTGTCACCATTGCGCTTGCACTCGGCGTTCAGCGGATGATCAAACGCAAGGCCATTGTCCGCAAGCTCCCATCAGTCGAAACACTCGGGTGTGCCTCGGTGATCTGTTCTGATAAGACGGGAACGTTAACCCAGAACAAAATGACGGTCACGAGGTTATGGAGTGCCGGGCGGAATTTAGAGGTAACGGGTGAAGGCTATGCCCCAATCGGACATGTACTGCAAAAGGGCAAGCCCATTGACCTTAAAAATGATCAAAACCTGCGGCGCATGCTCCAGATCGGCGCACTGTGCAGCAATGCAGAGATTATTGAAACCTTTCCCGGAGAAACCAGGAGCAAACGCAAAGGCAAAGAGAAAGAGAAAAGCAGTGATACCGGCAAGAATGCGGCCAATCCGTCTGTATGGGAGCTGAAAGGTGACCCAACGGAAGGGGCACTGGTTACTTTATCCGCAAAAATGGGGCTGACTGCGCAGTCGCTTGCTGTAACCTATACAAGGGAAACGGAGTTCCCGTTCGACTCCGAACGCAAGCTGATGTCCGTGGTTGTCAATCATCCGGGCGGTAAAATGATCTGTACCAAAGGTGCGCCGGATGTTCTGCTGAACTGCTGCTCCTATATGCTGTGGGAAGGTGCGGTCGTACCTTGCACACCTACCTTACGCCAGAAGGTGTTGGAAGCCAATGAAGAAATGGCATCCGGTGCGCTGCGTGTTCTGGGAATGGCTTACAGGGAAATGCGTTCCGGTGAAGTCGCAGGCAGTGAAAAAGAAGCCGAATGCCAATTGGTCTTCGCCGGACTGGCCGGGATGATCGATCCGCCGCGCCGTGAGGTGCGCGATGCCATCAGCATTACCCGCAGAGCAGGAATCAAGACAGTGATGATTACCGGAGACCATGGAACCACAGCAGAAGCGATTGCCCACCAGCTGGGTATTTTGCAGCGTGGCGGAACTGTATTAACCGGCAGTCAGCTCACCCGGATGGATGACGATGCCCTCGATAAGGTATCGGATAATGTATACGTGTATGCAAGGGTCTCTCCAGAGCATAAGCTGCGCATCGTCAAATCCCTGCAGCGCCATGGGCATGTCGTGGCGATGACCGGGGACGGGGTTAATGACGCCCCAGCGATCAAAGCGGCGGATATCGGGATCTCCATGGGAATCACCGGGACAGATGTAACCAAAGAAGCCTCTTCGCTCATTCTGGGTGACGACAACTTCTCTACTATAGTAGCGGCCATTGAGGAAGGGCGGAACATTTACGAGAATATCCGCAAATTTATCCGTTACCTGCTCGCCTCGAACGTAGGGGAAATTCTGACGATGTTCTTTGCCATGATGCTGGGACTTCCTCTGCCTCTGGTTCCCATCCAGATTCTCTGGGTCAATCTGGTAACCGACGGCCTGCCAGCGATGGCACTTGGGGTGGATCAGGCTGAGAAAGATTTGATGGAGCACAAGCCGCGCGGATCGAAGGAGAACATCTTTGCCCGCCGCCTCGGCTGGAAAATCATCAGCCGCGGGCTGCTAATCGGCCTGTGCACCTTAGCCGCTTTCTGGCTGACTCTGCGAATTGACCCCGGCAGTCCGCAGCAGCTGATCCGGGCGCAATCGGTTGCTTTTGCCACCCTGGTTATGGCCCAGCTGATTCATGTTTTTGACTGCCGAAGCTCCCGCTCAGTGTTCCACCGCAATCCGTTTCAGAACAAATATCTGGTGCTCGCTGTGCTCTCATCAGTTCTGCTGATGCTGGCAGTAATGTATCTGCCTGTGCTCCAGCCAGTCTTCAAGACCGTGCCGCTTACCTTCCGTGAATGGTGTCTGGTGTTGGTTACCGCCGGCATTCCTACCTTTCTGATGGGAGCTGGCAGCGTGTGGGGCGGCAAGAAGAACCGCAGCCGCAGCGGAGGACGTGCAATGATAAAAAGTACAAAAATTTCGGCATAAAATCAATAGCTTAAACCCACTCCTTAAGGTATGCTTGGTTCACTGTTACTAACCTTTAGGAGTGGAATCTCAATGGAATTTACCAAAATGCATGGCCTTGGCAATGACTTTATTATCGTTTTCGGCGAGCAGGAGCTTCCTGCTAATGCCTCTGAGCTTGCAGTTACCCTGTGCAACCGGTTCTTTGGCATAGGTGCGGACGGGCTGGTCTATATACTGCCGTCGGAACGCGGTGATTATATGATGCGCATTATGAATTCGGACGGTTCGGAAGCAGAGCAATGCGGGAACGCGATCCGCTGTGTGTCCAAATATGTCTATGAGCACGGACTGGTTGGCTCTGAGCAGATTGTTATCGAAACCATCGGTGCCGGTGAGCAGAAGGTATCCCTGAAGGTGAAGGACGGCGTGGTGGAGACGGTTACGGTTGATATGGGTGAGCCTGTATTGTCGGGGGCACAGATACCTGTGGCTATCGATGCCGAGCCAGTGCTGGACCAGCCGATCAAAGCGGATGGCAGAGAGTTCAAATTCACTGCTGTATCTATGGGCAATCCGCATTGTGTGATCTATGTGGATGATGCTGTAGGCTTTGACCTGGCCACTTGGGGGCCTAAGCTGGAGGTACACCCGCTGTTCCCGAGAAAAGTTAACGTTGAATTCGCCACCGTGCTGGACCGCGGACATGTCGATATGCGTGTCTGGGAACGCGGAGCGGGACCTACCTTAGCCTGTGGAACCGGTGCTTGCGCCACATTGGTCTCCTCAGTACTGAACGGTCTAACCGACCGCACCGCGACGATCAGCCTGAAGGGCGGCGATCTCTATATTGAATGGAATGAACAAGACAACCATGTTTACATGACTGGACCGGCTCAGGTGGTATACACGGGTTCGGTGGACCTTTAATCTGTCATCCTACAATCACGAGTTAACAATAAAAGAGCTATTTTCAAGCGGAATCATTCACTTGAAGATAGCTTTTTTTCGTATTTATGCAGGATTGTGAATCGATACACAAATGAAAAAGATGCTTTTGCTGAAAAAAGTCGAAAAATATGCAAGGAATTAGAGGGATCATCCGATATAGAATATAAGTTTTTACAATTTTAGAAAATTGTTTTTCAGAGTTTGATCAGCATTAGAAAGGTGGACATTCATGAAACACAAATCAACCAGGATTTCGGCAATTATTTTGACCTCTGTGATGTTGATATCACTTGTGGGGTGTACAGGAA
>NZ_LVYZ01000050.1:0-82208 GCF_001909095.1 Paenibacillus sp. P46E | reverse complement strand
TCTGTGATGTTGATATCCCTTGCGGGGTGTACAGGAAAAGGTAACGAAGAAGTTAAGAAGTCGGATGAACAAATCACATTGAATTTTATGTGGTGGGGTAAGCCGAGCCGTAAGGAGATCACGTTAAAAGTTATTGATTTGTTTGAGAAAGAGAATCCTAATATTAAAATTAATACCGAGGATTACTCTTCAACTGCTGAGGTAGCCCAAAAGCTGGCGATGGAAACCGCTGAGCAAAAAACACCAGATATCATGCAGACAGACTATAATTTTGCTTTTAACTATGTCACCCATCACTTGATTGAGCCACTCGACACGTATATGAAGTCCAACGTCCTTGATCTGTCTGATGTGGATAAATCCTATCTGGCCTCCGGACAGTATGAAGGGAAACAGTATGGTATTCCTATGGGATCGAATGCCCTTGGAATCGCTTATGACCCTGCAATGTTTAAACAATATGGTATAGAACCACTTCAGGATTCGTATTCCATTCAGGATATGCAACAAACGATGCAGCAATTTAAAGATAAGGTGCAAACCCCGGGTTTTTATCCTTTGTATGCGATGTTTGATTTATCCTATTGGTTCAGAATGAAGGGTGAATCTTTTTACAATAAGGAAAAAACAGGTCTTGGTTTCAAAGATGCTACCCTTGTTGAATATCTGACACTGACGAAAACATGGCTGGATCAGGGGCTTCTGAACCCCGGTACAGATTCATCCAAGGATGAGAAAAACCCGCTGGCAACAGGGAAAACTGCATTTTTACAACTTGTAAGCAACCAAATGGTTTCAAATGGTGACGAAGCGGGCAGAACGCTGAAAATTATGAATCTTCCTACGGTTGAGGGAGCCACTGCGGAAGGAAACTTTGTGAAGCCTTCTATGTTCATCATGGTATCTTCTTATTCTAAACATAAGGAAGCGGCAGTTAAATTCGTTGATTTTCTCACTAATAACAAGGAAGCGAATAACATTCTTAAGGGTGACCGCGGAGTTCCGATTGCAACTAAAATCGCAGAACAATTATCCAGTCAATCCACCGAACAGGGGAAAGAACAATACTCATACATGAGCTATATTGCCAAACACTCCACCCCAATTGATCCGCCAGCACCGCTGTCTGATGCGGTTGTTCAAAACGCTCTGAAAATTATACTGAAAAACCTGTATGCCGGCAGTATTACACCAGAGCAGGCTGCAAGCACGTTCAGAGCACAGGCTGAAGAGATATTGGGACCGAAAGAGGAGGGAAGCAAGTGAACAGAATGCAGAGTATCTTTCAAGCGAAAAGTATAAAACAGCGTCTTTACATAGGGTTTGGTATCGTTTTGATTTTTCTGGTGTTTATCGGAGTTACCGGGTACATGTATCTCTCGCAAATTAACGGAACCTATACCAGCCTCCTGAAAAAACAAGTGGCTACAATTGGTTTAATAAAAGATTTGAACACTACCATCGAATCTGAACATGCGGATGTATCCGATTTTATCATTTCTGCAGATCCGAAAAAAATGGATGCCTATGCAGCTGCACGCCTTAAATTCACGGAACATCATGCGAAGCTGGAATCACTGATCACAGATTCTGGTAAACAGCAGATTTTGGCCGGATTAGATTTGCTGCAGCTGCAATTCATAGTAATATCCGATCAGATGATTGACGCTAAAAATAAAGGTGAATCAGAGAGCATAGTATCAATTGCAGTAAATCAGAGCGTCGTGTTGGATAAATTTGTTGAAGTAGCCCGTAACCTGGTTACTACGGAACAGACGGAAGCTGATCATAAAATTGCCGTGGCGCAGCAACGTGCAAAAGATGTGGAATCCACGATTATTGGAATCAGCATCATATCATTAATTGCGGCAGCGGCATCATCTCTGCTGATCAGCAGTCAGATAACGAAACCCATTAAGCTGCTGCAGACAGCTGCTGTACGGATTGCCAACGGAGATTTGACAGTTAACGAGATTCGAATTAAGAACAAGGATGAGCTTGGCGATTTGGCGGTTTCCTTTAATCACATGTCGGGCAATCTGCGGCATCTGATTCAGGAAATAGGGTCTCATGCAGAGCAGGTTGCAGCATCCGCCGAAGAACTGACAGCCGGTGCTGAACAAACAAGCCAGGCCACTGAGCATATTGCTCATATTACTGAGGATCTGGCCCAAGGTACGGAAAAACAAGTTGAGAGTATAGCCGGAAGTATGAAAATGGTAAACCGGATGAATGAGCAGGCAGTATTTATTGAAGAAAGTGCCTCCAGTGTGAACCAGTCCGCCATTAATGCTTCGCACATTGTGCTACAGGGATCTGACGCGGTTAAGTCAGCGATACAGCAAATGGCTTCGATCCAAAATAACTCTACTGAGGTTGCCGTATCGGTTAAATCGCTAGGTGAGAAATCAAAAGAAATCGGTACGATTATTAACTTTATCAATGAGATTGCAGGACAGACGAATCTGTTGTCCTTGAATGCCTCCATCGAAGCGGCGCGTGCAGGAGAAGCCGGCAGAGGATTTGCGGTTGTAGCTTCTGAGGTGAAAAAGCTTGCTGACCAGACTGCTATGTCTGGAAAGCAGATCTCTGAAGTCATCAAGAGCATTCAGTTGGAGAGCGAAATCAGTGTATCCAGGGTATTAAAAGGTGAAGAAGAGGTTCTTGAGGGAATACGTTCCGTCACTGAGGCAGGAGAAGCCTTTGAACAGATAGAATTGGCCATGCATGGTGTGACCGCTGAGATCAGTGAAGTTTCCGAGGCTTCCAAAGAAATGTCCAGTGATACCAAAAATCTGGTAACAGCTTTTGAAGGGATATCTGTTATCGTCAATGAAACATCCGGTGGGACACAGAGTGTTTCAGCTTCTGCACAGGAAACACTGGCGACAGTAGAAGAAGTCAATAGTGCATCAATGGCTCTGGCAAAAATGTCTGAAGAATTATTGGAACTGGCTGGAAAATTCAAAATAAGCTAAAACTTATTACTTTCAGAGCAAGTCTCCGATTCGGGGATTTGCTTTTTTAGGGTCTGGTGAGACGAATGGCTTTTGCCTGGTGAAAGCTTATCATCCATCCCGATTTATGTTACATTAGTATGAAACTATGGACTGATTAAGGGAGGTTCTTACGGTGAAGCCGGATTTACGCTCTGCATGGAAGAATAACGTGTTGGTCGGAGACGGAGCGATGGGAACCTTTTTATATCAAAAAGGATTCCCGGTAGGCATCTCCTATGAAGAATTGAATCTGACCTCTCCAGAGGTTATTGAAGATGTACACCGGAGCTATATTGAAGCGGGAGCGGTGCTGTTGGAGAGTAATACTTACTCTGCCAATTATGACAAGCTGTCCAAATTTGGCCTGGAGGCTAAGGTGGATGAAATCAACCGCGCAGGTGTACGGATTGCACGGCATGCCGCAGGGGAAACCGGATATGTTGTAGGTGCGGTAGGTTCCATCCGCGCCGGTAAACGGGCAAACCTGTCCAGCACTGAGCTGAAACGGTTTTATGCCCAGCAGTTTTCGGCGCTTTTGGAAGAGCAGCCTGACGGGATTATGCTGGAAACGTTCTATGATGTGGAGGAGCTGCATCTGGCATTAAGAGCGGTCCGCAAGCTCAGCGAGCTTCCGGTGATCTGCCAGCTGGCTGTGGATGAGACCGCGCGTACTCTGGACGGATTAACGCTGACGGAGGCTTTTCATATTCTGGAGCAGGACGGTGCGGATATTATCGGCTTTAACTGCCGAACCGGACCTAATGGCATTAAGCGTGCATTAAAGTCATTACAGGGAAGCCTAAGGCTCCCCGCTTCGGTATATCCCAATGCGGGTATCGCTGATTATGTGGACGGGCAGTACCGGTACGGTGCCTCGCCGGATTATTTTGGACAGATGGCCCCGGTTTTTGCGGATATGGGTGCCCGTATTATTGGGGGCTGCTGCGGCACAACGCCACAGCATATCGCTGAGATCTCTGCCGCTCTTCGCGAGTATTCGCCGCAGCCTCTGCCGGAGCCGACAGCCCAGAACAATCTGGAGCGCCTGACGGTACAGGAGCATCTGGGAGATAACGAAGAACGTGATGGCCATGAACCGACACTGGTCGATCTGGTCAAGGAACGCCACACGGTGATTGTTGAGCTTGATCCGCCGCGTGATCTGGATATTGCGAAGTTCATGCGTGGTGCGGAAGCGCTGCGAAGAGCAGGTGCAGATGCTCTGACGCTTGCGGATAACTCGCTTGCTGTGACAAGAATGAGCAATATGGCGCTGGGGCATCTGGTTCAGGCCCGTACGGGCCTGCGTCCTCTGGTTCATATTGCCTGCCGTGACCGCAATCTGATCGGAACCCAATCCCATCTCATGGGCTTCGATGCTTTGGGCATTGACCATGTGCTGGCAGTTACGGGTGATCCGGCCAGATTCGGCGATTTGCCGGGTTCAAGCTCTATCTACGATCTGACCTCATTTGAAATTATACGGATGATCAAGCAGTTGAATGACGGTATCGCCTTTTCCGGAAAGCCGCTGAAGCAGAACGCGAATTTTGTTATCGGAGCCGCATTCAACCCGAATGTTAAGCATTTGGACAAGGCGGTTGAACGTCTGGAGAAAAAGATTGCCTCCGGTGCCGACTATATCATGACCCAGCCAGTCTACGATCCTGAGCTGATCGAACGCATTGCGAAGGCTACGGCGCACCTGGAGATCCCTATTTTTATTGGTATCATGCCGCTGGCCAGCGGACGTAACGCCGAATATCTTCATAATGAAGTTCCCGGCATTCAGCTGTCCCCCGAAGTGAGAAGCCGGATGCAGGGTCTGGAAGGCGAAGAAGGACGTGCAGAGGGTGTACGGATCGCCAAAGAGCTGCTGGATGCGGCTACTAGGCATTTTAATGGCATCTATTTAATGACACCGTTTATGTTCTATGATATGAGTGTGCAGCTCCTGGAGTATGTGTGGGAGAAACAAGGACGCAAATTGTCCCCCTTGTTTCGCTAGTAATAATCAATTACAATAGTGTAATGGATGTGATTCCGTTGTCATTTAGCATGACCGGATACGGTCAATCATCCCTGCAATTCGGCGGTTACAAGATTACGTTCGAAGTTAAATCGGTGAATAACCGTTACTGCGAAGTTGTACTGCGGATGCCCCGGGATTGGACGATTTATGAGGATATGCTGCGAAGACAGGTTCAAGCTCATATCAAACGGGGACGAGTAGATGTCATCATTAACAGGGAGCATACCGAAGAAGCCGAGTTGGCACAAGTGCTGAACCTTTCGGCGGTGCGTTCCTATTTGAAGTCTGCTGAGCAGCTGCAAGAGGAATTTGGGATTCAAGGTGAGCTGCTGCTGCGGGACATCCTTTCGATGCCAGGAGTCATGGAGTTCAAGGAAGATGCCCATGCATCCGTCCTGGACCAGGATTTCAAGGATATTCTTGAGCAGGGTCTGAACCGGAGTCTTGAAGCCTTGTTAGAGATGCGAGCCCGTGAAGGCGGATTTCTAGCCGCTGATCTGGGGCGCAGGCTGAATCATCTGGAGGAGCTGCATGCTGAAATGGCAGCACTTGCTCCTGTGGTGGTGAACGAGTACCGTGAGAAGCTGCGTCAGCGGCTCAGCGGGCTGAGTGACGGGACGTTCCCTTTTGAAGAGCATAAATTCGGAATGGAAATTGCTGTCTTTGCCGACCGCTGTAATATTGATGAGGAGCTTACCCGGCTGTATAGTCATTTTGAACAATGCAAGGCTTTGCTGAAGGGAAGCGAGCCGGCAGGACGCAAGCTGGATTTTCTCATTCAGGAGATGAACAGGGAGACGAATACAATCGGGTCCAAATGTAATTATCTGACTCTGGTGAATCTCACGCTGGATATGAAAGCTGAGCTGGAGAAGATACGTGAACAAGCAGCGAACCTGGAATGACAGTGATCTGAAGCAAGCCAAGATGTAATCTATGGGGGGAACAACCGGAACATGGCAATTAAATTAATCAACATCGGCTTTGGGAATATCGTATCGGCCAACCGAATTATTTCCATTGTCAGCCCGGAATCTGCACCAATCAAACGTATTATCCAAGAGGCCAGAGACCGGCATATGCTGATCGACGCCACTTACGGCCGCCGGACGCGGGCCGTCATCATTACAGACAGCGATCATGTCATTCTCTCGGCTGTGCAGCCGGAGACTGTGGCACACCGTCTATCCAGCAAAGATGACGATAACGACGAATAACAACAAATGGAGTGTACTATGTCAAAAGGATTGCTGATCATACTATCCGGCCCGTCCGGTGTTGGTAAAGGAACTGTATGTTCCGCACTGCGGCCGAAGATGCCTGAACTAGTCTATTCCGTTTCCGCCACAACGCGTTTGCCGCGTGAAGGCGAAGAAAACGGAGTCAATTATTTTTTCAAAACCAGAGAGCAGTTTGCGGCCATGATTGAAGCCGATCAGCTGCTTGAATATGCGGAGTACGTAGGCAACTATTACGGTACTCCGCGTGATTTTGTGGAGCGAACACTCGACAGCGGAAGAGACATTATTCTGGAGATCGAAGTTCAGGGAGCCCTCAAAGTCAAAGACAAATTTCCCGAAGGTATCTTTGTGTTCCTTCTTCCACCGTCCATGGACGAATTGAAGGACCGCATCCGCGGACGCGGTACGGAGCATCCTGATGTCATTAACCACCGTATGTCCGTGGCGGAGGATGAGATCGGCCTGATCCGGCATTACGATTATGCAGTAGTGAATGATGAGATTGATCTGGCCTGCAAGCGAATAGAAAGCATCATCATCGCCGAACATTGTAAGGTGAGATGATAGGTACATCAGAACTCAAGCTCATATCACAGTAAAAGATGAAGAGGTGTTTTACATGTTATATCCATCCATTGACGAAATGATGACCAAAGTTGATAGCAAGTATTCCTTGGTTGTTGCGGCAGCCCGCCGGGCAAGAGCGCTGCGTGAAGGCGGCAAGACCGATATTAAAGCTCCGAGATCACATAAGAATGTCGGTGTTGCTCTGGAAGAGATCTATGAAGACCGCATCATTGTAACCCGCGGAGAAGAGTAGTCCGAGCTGTTCCTGCTAGGCCATTTTCAGAAACGGACGCAGCCTTTTGTATGGGTTGTTGCCGTTTCTTCTTGGGTTAGCGGTCAATTATTTTAAATAGCCCGGACCGGGCTGTAACGACAACCGGAAGGTTGTTATTTTTTTCTCAAAAAGTGAGGATTTCTAGTATTTCTTTCATATTAGATGGTTATGGACGATAGGCAAGGGAACAGGGGGGAGTTTAAGTTGAAGAGCTTACAGGGCAAAACGATTATATTGGGGATTACCGGTGGAATTGCTGCTTACAAAGGGGCTGCCTTGACGAGCAAGCTTACGCAAAAAGGAGCCACAGTGCATGTGATCATGACGGCTTCAGCCAAGCAGTTCATCACCGAGCTGACATTGCAGTCATTGTCCAAGCAGCGTGTATACAGCGATACCTTTCAGGAGCGTGATCCGTCTTCGATTTCGCATATTGACCTGGCAGATTCCGCCGATCTTATTCTGATCGCACCGGCAACCGCCAATATCATCGCTAAAATGGCACATGGGCTGGCCGATGACATGCTGTCCACCACACTGCTTGCAGCAACCGCTCCCGTTATGGTAGCACCGGCCATGAATGTACATATGTATCAGCATCCGGCGGTGCTCGATAACATCAATACGCTGTATAAGCGGGGAGTGAAATTTATAGAGCCTGGCGAGGGTCTGCTGGCCTGCGGTTATGTAGGAAAAGGCCGGCTGGAGGAGCCTGAAGCGATAGTGCAGGTGGTGGAGCAATTTTTTGCTCTACAGCATACTGCAGCTAACGGGCCACTATCCGGAAAAAAAGTTATCATTACTGCTGGCGGTACGATTGAACGGATTGATCCGGTCCGTTATATTACGAATGATTCCTCCGGCAAAATGGGCTTTGCCCTAACCCGTGCTGCACGTGCAATGGGTGCCGAGGTAACGCTCATCGCAGCGCGCACCGATGAAGCACCTCCACAGGATCCGGAGATACAAGTCGTGAGGGTGGAATCGGCTGCGGAGATGTATGATGCAGTGGTGAGCCGCTGGAAGGATTGCGATCTCTTAATCAAGGCTGCTGCAGTTTCGGATTACCGTCCTCGGCAGAGTGCCGACTCCAAAATTAAGAAGAGCGGAGATACGCTGACCCTTGAACTGGTGAAGACGACGGATATCCTGGAGAGCCTTGGAAAAACGAAGGATAAGCAATTTTTGATCGGTTTTGCTGCGGAAACAGGCAATGCAGAATTGTATGCCAAGGACAAGCTGGTCCGCAAAAACCTGGATCTGATCGTTGCCAATGATGTCACAGCTGAAGGTGCGGGTTTTGGGACTGATACCAACATCGTAGCCGTCTATGATGCAAAAGGCCTTGTGTTTGATCTTCCGCAGGTCTCCAAAGACGAAGTCGCACGGCAGGTGCTGCAGTTGGCGGCAGCCCGCATTTCCGGAGCAGGATTATAATGGAGATAGCCAAGGTCATTGTCGATGTTCCTGTACGCAGCACTGACCGGCCTTTTGACTATTTGATTCCAGACTCACTTAAGCTATGGATCGAAGTGGGAAGCCGGGTGGCAGTGCCCTTTGGACACCGAACGGTGCAAGGCTTTGTCGTCTCACTGGAATCTGGTGAGATTGGTGCAGCATCGGGATTGAAGCCCATACAGGAAGTACTGGACTTGCTTCCCCCGCTTTCCCCTGAGTTAGTAGAGCTAGGTGACTGGATGAGCCAAAGATATGCCTGCAGACGTATTTCTGCGCTTCAGGCGATGCTTCCAACAGCCCTCAAAGGTAAAGCCGAACGGCTTATAACGCTTGGTGATGCTGCAGAAGATAACGGTAGAAGACCGGATGAGCTGTTTCCTTTGTTCCTTGAAGTGGATCAGGAGGAGAGCCGGATTACTGAATTTGTGGGACGATATGGAGAAGTCTCTATGAAGCTGCTGACAAAGACCTTTCCTCAGGCTGCAGAAACGGTGAAGTTTATGCTCCGCCGCGGTGTATTGGCTGAGAGTCAGTCGATTAAGGATAAAATGGGCAAGAAGAAGCTGAAGGCAGTCGATCTGGCCATTGGCCTCTCTGCAGCCCGCGAATCCCTGGCCAATTTTCCTGCGCGTTCGGCCCGCCAAAAAGAAGTATTGTCCTTTTTGATCGAGATGGAAGCCATGCTGCCCATGCCGATGAAGGATGTATTGTCGGTTCTGCAGGTCACAGCCGGGACCGTGAAAGCACTGGAGGATAAGGGGTTCATTGAGATCACTGAGATTGAAGTATACCGTGATCCTTACCAGGGGCGTGATTTCAAGCCCAGTGCCCCATTGCCGCTGACAGCCGAGCAGGAGGCGGTATATACGCGTATCGCATCAACCGTCGATGAGCAGCGGCATGAGGTGTTTCTGCTCCATGGGGTAACCGGGAGCGGCAAAACAGAAATTTACCTGCAGTGTATCCAGCGCTGTGTGGATCAGG
The DNA here is from genome assembly GCF_001909095.1 of Paenibacillus sp. P46E. Taxonomy (NCBI): domain Bacteria; kingdom Bacillati; phylum Bacillota; class Bacilli; order Caryophanales; family Paenibacillaceae; genus Paenibacillus; species Paenibacillus sp. P46E. The sequence continues at coordinate 72,653 of NZ_LVYZ01000050.1, read as the reverse complement.
GCCGTCAGGCTGTGGTGCTGGTTCCCGAGATTGCTCTGACCCCGCAGATGGTCGAGCGGTTCAAAGGCCGCTTCGGAAGCGGAGTGGCGGTGATGCACAGCCGGTTGTCTGTTGGTGAACGATATGACGAATGGCGCAAAATCCGCGAAGGCAAAGCAACGGTAGCTGTAGGCGCCCGTTCCGCAGTTTTTGCTCCATTCGTGAATCTGGGTCTTATTATCATGGATGAAGAACATGAATCCTCCTATAAGCAGGAGGAGAATCCGAAATACCATGCCCGTGATGTTGCGGTCCGCAGGGCAGAACAGGGTGGAGCTGCTGTGATTCTCGGTTCCGCGACTCCTTCTCTGGAGAGTTATCATGCGGCCCGCTCTCAGAGCGATATTCATTTCTCGCCGGTTCTCCTTCACATGCCGAGCCGTGCACTCGGCAATGAATTGCCTAAGGTGCATGTGACTGACATGCGGGAGGAGCTTAAGGAAGGGAATCGTTCGATGTTCAGCCGCCGGCTCCATGCCGCTCTGGAGAGCAGGCTGGAACGTGGGGAACAGACGGTGCTTCTTCTGAACCGCAGAGGTTTTTCCACCTTTGTGATGTGCCGCAGCTGCGGGTATGTGGCTGGCTGCCCCGAGTGTGATATTTCCCTGACCTACCATAGCCGCAGCGACAACCTCCGCTGTCATTACTGCGGTCATGCTGAACCCGCGCCCAAACTTTGTCCGGAATGCGGAAGCGAGCATATCCGCTTCTTTGGTACAGGGACCCAGCGGGTGGAAGAGGAGCTGGGGAAGTTGTTCCCGGGCATCCGAGTCATCCGTATGGATGTCGATACTACCACGGAGAAGGGTTCGCATGAGAAACTGTTGAACCAGTTCAGGGATAAGAAAGCCGATGTGCTCCTGGGTACGCAAATGGTAGCTAAAGGGCTGGACTTTCCTGATGTTACACTGGTAGGTGTAATTACAGCAGATTCTGCATTGAATTTGCCGGACTTCCGGGCGGCTGAGAAGACCTTTCAGCTGCTGACGCAGGTCGCCGGGAGAGCGGGACGCCACCAGCTTCCCGGCGAAGTAGTCGTGCAGTCGTATACGCCGGAGCACTATTCCATCGTGCATGCCAGCGGACATGATTATCACTCCTTTGTTCGGGAGGAGCTGAAACACCGCCGGGAGCTGCATTATCCGCCGTATTGCCGTCTGATTCTTGTTACGCTCTCCCACGAACAGCTTCCCGTACTGCTGCGGATGGCAGAGAATTATGCGCTGAATCTGCAGGGAAAGGCTCGTCAGCTGCGCTGGTTCGGCAGTCTGGATAAGCTGTCATCCGATGCACTCGATTTACTTGGACCTGTCGCTTCTCCGCTTCCGCGGCTAAAAGGCAGATACAGATTTCAATGCATTATCAAGTGGCGCGGCTCTATTGATGCGATCGGACTGGCCCGACAGGTGGCGGAAGAACTTGAGGATTCGGTACGAGATACAGGACTTCAAATCAGTCTGGATGTAGATCCGCAGATGTTGATGTAATCATCAGGCATGTTACAATAGGTACGCATTGCAGAGAATTCTAGAATGCGAATCTAGATCTGAAGTGAGCTTGTAATGATTAGGATTAGATATTCTATAGAAATGTTCAAGGATGGTGTGTTTGTATGGCTATAAGGCTGATCGTGAAAGAACCGGATGAAGTGCTGCACAAGACGGCAAAGACAGTGACGAAAATAACCCCGAATGTTCAAAAACTGCTGGATGACATGGCGGATACCATGTATGATGCGGAGGGTGTTGGACTGGCTGCCCCGCAGGTTGGTATATTAAAACGTCTTATTGTAGTAGATGCCGATGAAGAACATGGATTGATCCAGCTGATCAACCCGGAAATTGTCAGCATGGAAGGCGAGCAATTCGGACCGGAAGGCTGCCTGAGCATACCTGGTTTAAATGGGGATGTGCGCCGTGCAGAGACCGTGACTGTTCGCGGACTTGACCGTGAAGGCAACGAAGTAACAATCACTGGGAGCGGATTGCTGGCCCGGGCGTTTCAGCATGAGATTGACCATCTTAACGGGGTGCTGTTCACAGATATTGCCGAGAAGGTGTATGAGTATACAGCTGAACACAGTGAAACTGAGGAGTGAAGGAATATGAAGATAGTGTTCATGGGGACTCCGGCTTTTGCGGTGCCTTCCCTGCAAATGCTGCTGGAGCTGGGCTATGAGGTTGTCGCAGTTGTCACCCAGCCGGATCGCCCGCAGGGACGTAAAAAGACACTGACGCCTTCTCCAGTGAAGGAAGCGGCTCTGGCTCTAGGGCTGCCGGTCCTGCAGCCTGAGCGGATGCGACGCCCTGAAGCCGTGGCCGAACTGGCAACCTATGAGCCGGATCTGATTGTTACGGCAGCGTACGGACAGATTTTGCCTAAATCAGTGCTTGATCTTCCAAAGTTCGGTTGTGTGAACGTCCATGGCTCGCTGCTGCCGAAATACCGGGGCGGTGCTCCAATTCAGCGCTGTATTATTAATGGCGAAAAGGTTACCGGCGTTACTCTGATGTATATGGCAGAAGGTCTCGATACTGGTGATATGATCTCGCGCGTAGAGGTTTCCATTGAAGATACGGACACCTCGGGAACTTTGTTTGAAAAGCTTAGTCTCGCCGGATGTGAGCTTCTCAAGAACGAAATGCCGAGGCTTGCCGTTGGCCGCGTGCAGGCAACTCCACAGGATGATAGTGAAGCTACCTACGCTCCAAATCTCAGCAGAGATGATGAACGGATTGACTGGAATGCAAGTTCGATTGATATCTATAACCGTATTCGCGGGTTGGTGCCGTTCTCGGGTGCGTTTACACTTTGGAACGGAGAAACATTCAAGATATGGGCTGCGCTTAGACCAGACAGGAATAGCACTAATATTGAAGCTGTACCAGGTACGGTGCTGGCAGTGAGTGGCGACGGTATTGAAGTGGTAACTGGTGATGGTAGTCTGCTGCTTACCTCAGTTCAACCGGCAGGTAAAAAAGCCATGACTGCAGCCGACTTCAGCCGCGGCGCTGTGATGAAGCCCGGGATGGTGCTGGGTTGAGCGCGGGGAGTGGCGGCATAGACCGCAAAGGACCGCAAAAGAAGCTTGACGGCGGTAACGGATGGGCAAGACCGGAAGGAAGTAGCAAAGGGAAGGGAAGTAACAGCAGGAATTCCCGGTCAGGTGCTCCGGGTAACAGGGCAGCCGATTCCGCCCGGGAAGTGGCGCTTGATATTCTTGTCCGTGTGGAGCAGCAAGGAGCTTATAGTAATCTGCTGCTGAACAGCAGCTTGCAGAAGTCCACGCTTGGCCGTGAAGATACAGGACTGGCAACGGAACTCGTATATGGAAGTATCTCGCGGCTTATTACCTTAGACTATGTACTCAGTGGATTCGTAAGCAAAGGAATCGCCAAGCTCCAGCCTTGGGTCCGCAATTTGCTGCGTCTAAGCTTATATCAGATCATGTATCTGGACCGTGTCCCGTCCCATGCAGCTGTCAACGAAGCGGTGAATATCGCTAAGAAACGCGGACATCAAGGGATATCAGGAATGGTGAACGGGGTGCTTCGGAGCGTGCTGCGTGCCGGAGAGCTTCCGGTTTTGCCAGAAAATCTAAGCCGTGAAGAACGCATTTCCGTACTTCATTCCCATCCACTGTGGATGGTAAAACAATGGGCTGCGCAGTATGGCTTGGATACCGCTGAAGCGATGTGTGCCGCCAACAATGAACCGCCAGCATCCAGTGTTCGCGTGAATCTTACGATGATCAGCCGCGATGCTCTGCTGGCGCAAATGCTTGAGGCGGGACTGGAAGCCTCTCCTTCCCAGCTTAGTCCTTATGGCATTATCATCAAAGGCGGAGGTAATCTCGCGCTCAGTTCCTGGTACCGCGATGGCTATTTGTCCGTACAGGATGAGAGTTCAATGCTGGTAGCTGAGGCAGTTGCACCAGGACCCGGCATGAGAGTGCTTGATTGCTGCGCCGCTCCTGGCGGCAAAAGCGCCCATATGGCCGAGCTGATGAAGGACGAGGGGTATATCTATGCCAACGATCTGCATCCGCACAAAGCACAGCTGATAGAAGACCAGGCTAAGCGGCTTGGGCTCGATAGCATTGTTACTGGCAGTGCTGATGCACTTCAGCTTACGCAGAGGTTAGAGCCGGAATCTTTTGACCGGATTCTGCTGGATGCACCTTGCTCCGGACTTGGAGTGATCCGCCGCAAACCGGATCTCAAATGGCGTAAACAGCCGGAGGATGTATCCAGTGTGGCTGCGCTGCAGGCTGAGTTGCTGCAATCCGTATCAGGATTATTGAAGCCCGGAGGGATTCTGGTTTACAGCACCTGTACAACAGAACAGGCAGAAAACAGCAGAATCATCGCTCAGTTTCTTGAGAATAATTCCGGTTTTTGTTCTGTAACCTTTGACTCCCCTGTATGGGAAAGAGTCGGGGGTACCGCGCTATCTGAGGGAGAAGGGATTCAGCTGCTTCCTCAGCATTATGGCAGTGACGGTTTCTTCATTTCCCGGCTGCAAAGACTCTTGTAAAATAGCAGTTTTGTAAGACATAATCCGGTCTCCCGCCCGCTGGTCTTCATGCGTGGCGGGCTTTTCTTTTACCGTCTCTGAATTTTGTGTTAAAATAGGAAGAATGAGAAATAATACGCATATCAATAAAAAGAATGGTTTGATGCGTATTCTGATAAATTTCTATATCTTAAGAAAGTACAGGTGCTGAATCTAATGAAACCTTTAATATATGATTTTTCTCTGGAAGAGTTGCAGCAGTGGGCCAAGGATAACGGAGAGCCCGCTTTTCGCGGCGGCCAGATTTTTGACTGGCTGTACGTCAAACGTGTGAATGATTTTGAATCCATGAGCAACTTGTCCAAGGCACTGCGCGGGAAGTTGGAAGAACAATTCCGCATCACAGCTCTGACGGAGATCACGAAGCTGGAGTCCAAGGATGGTACTGTGAAGTTTCTCTTCGGACTGCATGATGACCATGCAATAGAGACTGTTATTATGAAACACAATTATGGCAACAGCGTATGTGTAACGACGCAGGTCGGCTGCCGGATCGGTTGCACATTCTGTGCTTCCACACTAGGTGGTCTTAAACGCGATCTGACCGCAGGCGAAATTGTGGCCCAGGTCGTCCGCTCCCAGCAGATTTTGGATAGCCGAGGTGAGCGCGTCAGCAGTATTGTCATCATGGGAACCGGTGAACCTTTTGAGAATTATGACGCTACTATGCGGTTCCTGCGTCTCATGATTCATGAGAAGGGTCTGAATATTGGCCAACGGCACATCACGGTTTCTACCAGCGGAATCGTGCCTAATATATATAAGTTTGCAGACGAAGATACCCAGATTAATCTTGCTATTTCGATACATGCACCCAATGACACACTTCGGTCCAAGCTGATGCCGGTTAACCGGCGATACCCTTTTGATGATGTAATTGAGTCCCTACGTTATTATCAGGCTAAGACAGGCCGGAGAATCAGCTTCGAATATGCCCTGATTGGCGGCGTTAATGACCAGAAGGAGCATGCAGAGGAGCTTGCAGGAGTACTGAAAACTATGCTTTGCCACGTGAATCTGATTCCCGTGAATCATGTGCCTGAACGCAAATATGTAAGGACTTCTCGCAATGATATATTTGAATTTCAACGTATTTTGGCCGACCACGGTGTTAATGTAACCATCCGCCGTGAGCAGGGCCATGATATAGCGGCCGCATGCGGACAGCTGCGCGCCAAACATATGGAGTTGGGGTGAGGATATTTGATCAGAACAGTTCATGCCAGCGACATTGGCCGGGTACGTACCGTCAATGAGGATTCAGTCTGGATCGGCGTGACACGCAGCGGTTATACCCTCGGCATTATTGCCGATGGAATGGGCGGACACTTGGCTGGCGACACCGCGAGCCGTCTTGCTCTGGAGACAATAAAGAATGCCCTGGACGGGCTTCAGCCTGATCTTCCGGAGGAAGATCTTCAGGGTGCGCTCACTGCTGCCATTTATGAGGCTAACAGTGCGGTCCACAATGAGGCTTCCAGCGATGAGAAGTACCATAACATGGGGACGACTGTTGTTGCTGTTCTTCTGAAGGGTCCGACCGGATATATCGGTCATATCGGGGACAGCAGAGCCTATTTAATTAAGGATGGCGCAGCCGTACAGTTAACCGATGATCATACGCTGGTCAATGAGCTGTTCAAGAACGGCCAGATCAGCCTCGAAGAGCTTGACAATCATCCGCGCAGAAACGTTCTGACCAGGGCGCTGGGAACGGATGCCGAGGTTACGGCTGATCTTGCACCTGTTCATCTGTCACAAGGGGAACTTTTGCTTCTGTGCAGTGACGGCCTGAGCAATTTCGTCAGCCAGGAGCATCTGGGCAAAGTGGCAGGAATTCATGAAATATCCCTGGAAGAAAGAGCGGACCGTTTACTTCAGCTGGCTTTGCTTGCCGGCGGTGGCGATAACATTAGCGTCGCTATGCTAGAACATCAAGGAGTGGCCGCTGTGCCCGAAACAAAGGAGTGGGATAAATGATCGGTCACGAATTGGGCGGCCGTTACCAAGTTATCGAACGGATTGGAGGAGGAGGAATGGCGCTCGTCTATAGAGCCCATGATATCCTGCTTAACCGGAACGTAGCGATCAAAGTTTTACGAAACCAGTTTGTACATGACGAGGAATTTATCCGCCGATTCCGGCGGGAGGCGCAATCCGCCGCATCCTTGTCTCATCCGAATGTGGTCAGTATATATGATGTAGGACAAGAAGATGAAATTCATTATATTGTTATGGAATATGTGGAAGGTAAGAACCTGAATGAGATTATTAAAGAACGTGCCCCGCTCCAGGTAGATGAATCTATCCGTATCGCATCTCAGATATGCGACGCGCTGGACCATGCGCACCAGAATCAGATTATCCATAGGGATATTAAGCCCCACAACATTCTGATCGGCCGCAATGGACGAGTTAAGGTTACGGATTTTGGAATTGCCCGGGCAGTTACGTCCACTACTATAACCCAGACAGGCTCTGTAGTCGGATCGGTGCATTATTTCTCGCCAGAGCATGCCAAAGGAGTAGCGACGGGGGAGAAGTCCGATCTGTATTCCTTGGGGATTGTCCTCTACCAGATGCTTACCGGAGTACTGCCTTTTTTGGGCGAAAGCCCGATCAGCGTAGCTTTGAAACATCTGCAGGAGGAGTTTGAAGAACCCCGGCTTCTGAATCCGCTGATTCCGCAAAGCGTGGAGAATGTTATTCTAAGATCCATGCGCAAGAATCCGGAAGAGCGGTATCAGTCTGCCAAAGAGATGCTGCAGGACTTGGAGACCTGTCTGCTGCCGGAACGGCGAAGCGAATCCAAGGCTCAGTTCCATGATGAAGAGGATGAAGACAGAACCCGTGTTATTCCGGCAATCCGGCCGATGCAGCGGGGACTTAACAGCCGCGGCGGAGAAGACCGGATGAGGCGTGATGAAGAAGAAGAAATGCCGCGAAGCACCGCCAAACGGAAATGGGGACGTCCTGTGCTCTGGATCAGCCTCACGTTGCTGCTTCTGCTCGCTATGGGCGGCCTGGTCTGGTATGTGAACGACAAATTCGACGTCGATGAAGTGGCGGTTCCTACGGTGACTGACATGTCCTTTGAAGCAGCCAAAGCGGAGCTCGCCAAGGTAGGACTTACCGCAGAAGAACCACCAGCAGAAGAATATAATGCGAATAAAGAACCCGGTATTGTATGGAAGCAAAGTAAAGAGCCGGATACCATGGTCAAAGAGGGCACTTCTATAGCTCTTACTGTAAGTATTGCCAAGGAGCTGCCTGCGATGATCGATTTAACGGGCAAACCTAAAGAGGATGCAGAAAAGCTGCTGATCGCAGAAGGTGTGGAACAGAGCCGGATCACAGAGGACCCACGCTTTAGCGAGGACTTTGCTGAAGGGCAGGTCATACGCACAGAGCCGGCCACGGGTAGTCCTTACGATCCTGAGACAGCAACGATCAAACTGATTGTCAGCCAGGGACAAGAGACAACGCCTATACCAGATCTCAAAGGTCATACTAAGGAAGATGCACAGGCTATGCTGGAGGCAGCCGGTCTTGTTCTTGGTGAAGTTAAAGAGGAATCCAGCTTCTCTGACGAAAAAGGTATAGTCATAAACCAATGGCCTTATGAGAAAGGGGATACGGCTTCACCGGGTGAGAAGATCAATATTACGGTAAGCACAGGTTACCCTCCAGAAGCCTTGGAATATACGTTCAAAGTTCCGGTAGCCCCTTCGGTCGAAGGTAAAAAGACTAAAATCCGTATTATTTATGCAGATGCCCGCAAGGATGGCGAGAACCAGGAATGGGGAACCCGAACAATAGCCAAAAGCCAGAATCTGTCGGTGAATTTATTGCTCGCTCCCAATAAGGACGGCTCTATCTCTGTCTACCAGGATGGTGACTTCATCGCAACCTACACCATTAAATATTCAGACGCCAAAAATGGAACCGTGCCTGATCCGGAGCCACCGGTTCAGCATACGCCTGAGCCGACTCAGGCCCCAACAGACGTCCCGGCTTCTGCCGATCCAACGGTAGAACCGGAGATTTTGCCTCCTTCTAATGGAGATGGCAACACTGGTGCAGGGAATCAGACCGGAATGACGACAGATAATGCCAGCAATGTACAGACAACTTCGAACAGCGGCAAAGCTAAGGATAAAGGAAAAGGAAAATAAATGGATATAAGCTGCAGCAGTGCAGAAGGAATTCTTGAGCTGCTGCAGCTGGCAGAATGACCCGGGAGCTTTTAGCAGACTTGGGTCATTTGTGCAATATCAGGAGAGGACGGCTCATGATGTATGCCTGAAGGAATTATAATCAAAGCATTAAGCGGTTATTATTACGTTAAGCCCCTCCGTGATGGACTGATCGCTACAGAGGAAGAGGCTGTACAATGCAGGGGGCGGGGAATCCTTAAGAAGAAAGGGATTGCTCCGCTTGTAGGAGACCGGATTAAATATGTTCTGACCGAGAATGGGGAAGGCATGGTCGATGAGCTGCTTCCAAGGGAGTCCGAGCTGATCCGTCCGCAGGTAGCTAATGTCAAACTGGCGGTGCTGCTATTCTCCGTACGGGAGCCGGACATGAATCTGAATCTCCTCGATAAATTCCTGGTTCACATTGAGCACTCCGGTCTGGAGACCCTCATTGTGCTGACGAAGCAGGATCTGGCTAACGATGAGGGCGAAGCCACAGCACTTGTCAAAGAGCTGTACGAGCGCATAGGTTACGAAGTGATGGTCACCAGTTCGCTTACCGGCTCCGGCAGCGATGAGCTGCGAAACCGTCTCGCTGGAATCATTAGTGTCTTCTCCGGTCAGTCGGGTGTTGGTAAGTCAACACTGCTGAACCGCCTTGTCCCTGGCCTTGAACTGGAAACGGGAGAGATCAGTCTTCGGTTAGGCCGAGGACGCCATACTACCCGCCATGTGGAGTTGATGGATATCGGCAACGGCGGTTTTGTAGCTGATACACCCGGCTTCAGCCAGTTGGACTTTTTGGAACTGGGTGTGGAGGAGTTGTCCACCTGCTTCAGGGAATTTGCTTCGTATGCTGAGAAATGCAAATTCCGCGGCTGCAGTCACCTGCATGAACCGGGCTGCCATGTCATTCAAGCTGTAAATACAGGTGAGATTGCTGGCAGCCGGTATGACCATTACAAGCTGTTTTACAATGAAATGAAAGATAAAAAGCGGAGGTACTAACCCTATGATTACAATCGCACCATCGATACTATCAGCCGATTTTGCCGCACTGGGTGCAGAGGTTGCAGAAGCCGAAGCCAGCGGCGGAGACTGGATTCATGTGGATGTCATGGACGGCCATTTTGTGCCGAATATTACCCTTGGACCCCCGATTGTAAAAGCAGTAAAAGCACACACTACATTGCCGCTCGATGTCCATTTGATGATTGAGAATCCGGAGCGTTATATCCCTGAGTTTGCAGCCGCAGGAGCAAGCATTATTACAGTGCATGCCGAGGCTTGTGTTCATCTTCACCGAGTAGTGCACCAGATCAAGGAGCTTGGTCTAATGGCCGGGGTGGCAATTAATCCGGGCACACCCGCAGCAGCTGTACGAGAGGTACTTGAGGATGTAGACATGGTGCTAATAATGACTGTGAACCCCGGTTTCGGAGGACAATCGTTTATACCGCATACGGTGAAGAAGATACGTCAGATCCGGGAATGGGCCCGGGAAGTTAATCACACCTCCCTGCGGATTGAAGTAGACGGTGGTATCGCCAAAGAAACCGCTCCGCTTGTTGCTAGAGCAGGTGCGGATGTTTTAGTGGCAGGAAATGCAGTGTTCGGACACAGTGATCGTGCTGCTGCTATCAAGGCCATTCGAGAAGCGGCTGAGGCAGCCATGCGTTAAACGTAGGTGACACATTTGATCTAATGGTATAGGCCAAGTTACTAACGCATAAATATGGTTACATGAGCAGAAATCTCATGTAGCCTTTTTTAAATATCCGAAAGTGTATGTTCCACGATATCCTTTAACTTTCTATTTTTTGAGAAACAAAAACGCCGCCTCTTTCAGAGGACGGCAAAATCGTTTCTTCTTATTCAATAAGGGAGGTCTGCATTCGTTACGTTAGCGGCAAGCCAGGAAAGTCTCCTACCGTACGGCATGAATTGATGGGAGGGTTAATGATGAAATTTTACACGTTCAAGCTGCCAAGATTTTTGGGAGGTTTTGTTAAAGCGATTTTGAACACGTTTCAGAAGAGTTGAAGACGGAATAGAAAAGAAAACATGAAAAAAAGCACCTTACATATGTAAAGGGTGCTTTTTGCTTCATATGAGATATCGCTAGGTCTTAGGATAATCCAAGACTAAACGCGTTCAACTTTGCCGGCTTTCAAAGCACGGGTGCTGACGTACACGCGTTTCGGTTTGCCGTTCACGAGGATACGGACCTTCTGAACGTTAACTCCCCAAGAGCGACGGTTGCGGTTGTTCGCATGCGATACATGGTTGCCGCTGCCCGGTTTCTTGCCAGTTACAGTACATTTGCGGGACATAGATTACACCTCCTTGTTACTTACACCTGCATAAAACAATACTTAAATATAATATCACAGCAAAATTTGCTTCGTCAACCGCTTCAAAAACATTTATTTCTTTTGGCTCTTATAGTACAATATAAATTAGTGTATTATGTCCAGTTAATCATAGAATTGATTAGGCATGAAGTTAGGAAGGGGAATTCTCATTGAGTAAGCGTTCTATAAACGGAACAGATTTTACCGCAATGGTACTCGCCGGAGCGGAGAAGCTGCAGCAGCATGCAGAGCACGTCAATTCCCTTAATGTTTTTCCTGTTCCAGATGGTGATACGGGAACCAACATGAATTTGACGATGACTGCAGGCTCGAACGAATTGAAGAAAAATAATACCGCCTCTGTTGGCCAATGTGCAGGAGTATTGTCTAAAGGTCTCTTGATGGGCGCACGTGGGAATTCCGGCGTTATTTTGTCACAGCTGTTCAGGGGTCTTGGACGGTATGCAGCCCAATACGATGAATTGAACACGCAGCAGTTCGCAGCAGCGCTGCAGACTGGGGTGGATACAGCCTACAAAGCGGTAGTCAAACCGGTAGAGGGAACGATTCTTACAGTTGCCAAGGAAGCTGCCAGACATGCCGTCTACTATGCCCGGCGCACGACGGATATAACCGAACTGATGACAGAGGTTCTGGCCAAAGCCAAAGAAGCGTTAGCCAATACTCCGGAGCTTTTGCCTGTACTTAAACAGGTGGGAGTCGTCGATTCCGGTGGTCAAGGTCTGGTATACATCTATGAGGGCTTCCTTCAACATTTGATGGGGAATGGAAGCACAGCTGCTCCAGTTACTGCGCAAGGACAAGCTCCTGCTCCTGCTGCTGTGCCAGCAGCAGTGCTGACCAAACATGAGAACGTATTGTCCTCCGTGCAGTCCTCTGCACAATCCCAGCTGTCTACGGAAGACATTGAATTTTTATACGACATGGAGTTTTTTATCAACCGGTTGCTCGGAAATTCTGTGAAAGCCAATTTTGATGAGGAATCTTTCCGGAAAGCGCTGGCAGTGAATGGTGATTCGATTATTGTCATATCGGATGATGAAACCATCAAGGTGCACGTACATTCCAAGACTCCGGGCGAGGTGCTGAATCTGGCGCTTCAATACGGTGAAATTACGCAAATTCATATCCTTAACATGCGCGAGCAGCATCGTGATCTTTTGACCGCTGGAATGGATATTGCACCTATGCCAGAGGTGTTCGCAGATATTCCGAAGGAAGAGAGTAGTGTGCAGGCACCTGCAGTTCCACCCGCGGATGATATGGCCCTGTACGGATTCATTGCCGTTTCTTCCGGTGAAGGCATCTCTGATATCTTCAGAAGCCTTGGGGTAGATGCTATTCTATCCGGCGGGCAGACGATGAATCCGAGCACGGAGGATTTTGTTAATGCGATCTCATCCATTTCTGCGAAGCATATTTACATCCTGCCGAACAACTCAAACATTGTGCTTGCCGCCCAGCAAGCCAAGGAATTGCTCGAAGGTGAACGTGACATTACTGTTATTCCAAGCAAAAGTATCCCGCAGGGAATTGCTGCCGCCTTTGCCTTCCAGGAGGACGATGCGGTGGACACGAATACCAGCAACATGCTGGAAGCTATCTCCCAGGTGAAATCGGGGCAAATCACCAATGCGGTCCGTGATACGGTGATAGAGGAGCTGGAGATCAAATCCGGACAGTATATCGGGATATCCAACTCGAAGATTGTATCCGCTGCCGATGATCTGCTGGAGGCAAGCCAGGCGCTGCTGACAAGCATGCTTGTGAACGGCGATGAGATTGTCACCATTTTGACCGGTGCTGAATCGGAGGAGAAGGTTACGGAATCACTGGAAAACTGGCTTGAACAAACCTTCCCGCAGGTGGAAGTTGAGGTCCATGAAGGCGGCCAGCCGCTGTATTATTACCTTTTCTCCGTCGAGCCATAGGCACATTTACTCCTTATATAGTCTTAAGCAGAATCAGCTGTAGCGTCCTAACCAAGGCTGCCGTTATGTCTGCCAAATCATAGTTTGGGGAGGAAATCCATGAATAGTACCGTAATCGTCACCGACAGTACTTCCGATATCCCGCCGTCCATGGCGGAAGCGTATGGTATAGAGGTTGTTCCTTTGACCCTGATGTTCGGCGGAGAGGCATTCCGGGATAATGTGGATATGACGCCGGAGCAATTCTACGAACGCCTTCCCCGTTCAACGCAGCTTCCGACGACTTCTCAACCCTCGCCGGTTGAGTATATGAACGTATACCGGGGGATTCAGGAACGTGTACCGGGCGGCCGGATTCTATCGTTTCATATTTCCTCCGGTCTTAGCGGTACGTATCAATCGGCTGTTTTGGCTAAATCCATGCTTGAGGAAGAAGGAGAATCCATTACTGTAATCGATTCTCTCTCCGCTTCCTATGGATTCGGATTTATGGTGGTCGAGGCGGCGAGGCTGGCTGCAGAGGGCTATAGCCCGGAAGATATCCTGACCAGAGTGGAGAATCTCCGCCAATCCCGTAAGCTGTATTTTCTGGTCGATACATTGGAATATCTGCAAAAGGGCGGCAGAATCGGCAAAGCCTCTGCATTTCTGGGGACACTGCTTAATATCAAGCCGATCTTGTCTATCGACGCAGAAGGGATTATCTACGCAGTCGAGAAGGTAAGAGGCCGTAAGAAGGCTGTAGCCCGCATGATCGAGCTGTTCAAAAAGGATCTGCCGGGTGTGGACAAAATCAACGTGGCCGTGGGTCATACGGCTGAACCGGCTTCCGGCGAAGAGTTCCTTAAGGAATTGGCCGGACACTTCACCCTGGAAGAGAAAGTGCTGACCAATGTGGGTCCTGTGGTAGGGAGCCATGTCGGCAACGGTACCTTAGCCGTTTTCATCTGGCCCGCGTAAATAGGGGATGAACATGGGACTATCTTTGGATTCAATCGAAGTGAAACAAATAAATGGCGTGAGCGCTCAAAAGCAAAATGAGCTTCACGCCTTTGGCGTCTTTACGGTGAAGGATTTGCTGGAGTATTATCCATTCCGTTACGATGATTTCCGCCCACGCTCTCTCAGTGAGATCAAACACGGCGATAAGGCTACGCTGATCGCGAAGGTTATCGGTATCCCTGTTCTGCAGCGTTTCGGGGGCAAATCCCGTCTGAGCTGCAAAATGGTAGCCGAGCCTTGGATGTTTACAGCTACTTGGTTCAACCAGCATTATGTGCGTGAGCAGCTGACAGTGGGGCGTGAAATCGTAATTACCGGTAAATGGGACCAGAAGCGAAATGCGATCACTGTAACAGATTATGAATTTACTGACCGGGGAGAAGGCAAAATAGGCACCCTGCAGCCGGTCTATTCCGTGGGAGGCAAGATTACGCAGTCCTGGATACGCAAGATGATTCATCAGGGCCTGCAGCAATATGGTGAGCTTATTCCGGAAATTCTCCCGCATACGATCATACGGAAATATGATTTCATGTCCCGTAAACGGGCGATCGCCACCATCCATCGGCCAGAGGATACACGTGAAGGCCAGCAGGGGCGGCGGCGGATGGTATACGAAGAACTGTTTCTGTTTCAGCTTAAGGTTCAGGCCTTCCGGGTGCTAAACCGCGGCAGAATGGATGGAGTAGTGCATACGGTGGACAATGCCACAGTCCGGCAGTTTGTCCGCAGTCTGCCGTTTGAGCTGACGGATGCACAGAAGCATGTGGAGCTGGAAATCCTCCAGGACATGCGTTCTCCGTCTTGCATGAACCGGCTTTTACAGGGAGATGTGGGCTCAGGCAAAACCGTTCTTGCGGCAATCGCCTTGTATGCCACCGTGAAATCAGGATTTCAGGGGGCATTGATGGTCCCTACTGAGATTCTCGCAGAGCAGCATATGCGCTCACTCACCAAGATGTTTGAGCCATTTGGGATAACGGTGGGGCTTCTGACAGGAAGTGTGAGCGGACGCAAACGGAAGGATCTGCTGGCCTCACTGCAAATGGGTATGCTTGATATTGTGGTGGGCACCCATGCCTTGATACAGGAGGATGTTTTCTTCCGTGGGCTGGGGATGGTGGTTACCGATGAGCAGCACCGTTTTGGTGTCAACCAGCGCAGTATTCTGCGCCGTAAAGGCTACAATCCGGATGTGTTGACGATGACGGCAACGCCCATTCCCCGTACGCTTGCGATTACCGTATTCGGCGATATGGATGTATCCACACTTTCTGAGCGTCCTAAAGGACGTGTACCGATCACGACCTATTGGGTGAAACCTGATCTGATGGAGCGGGTACTGAAGCTGGTCAGCCGTGAGATTGATCAGGGCAGGCAGGCCTATCTGATCTGTCCATTGATTGAGGAATCGGAAAAGCTGGACGTGCAGAACGCGATTGATCTGCATATTCAAATGTCGCAGTCGTTTCCAAATTACAAGGTTGGTCTGCTGCATGGCCGGATGACACCCGGTGAAAAGGATGAAATCATGCGGGCCTTCTATAGTAATGAGGTTCAGCTGCTGGTCTCCACAACGGTTGTAGAGGTCGGTGTCGATGTGCCCAATGCTACTCTGATGATCATCATGGACGCAGACCGCTTTGGACTGTCTCAGCTGCATCAGTTGCGCGGCCGGGTGGGGCGGGGTCAGCATGCCTCCTTCTGCGTGCTTGTAGCGGACCCGAAATCCGAAATCGGACGAGAGCGTATGACGGCGATGACGGATACGGATGATGGTTTTGAGGTGTCACGAAGGGATCTGGAGCTGCGTGGTCCGGGTGACTTCTTTGGAACCAAGCAGAGCGGGCTGCCGGAGTTCAGACTGGCGGACATGACCGCTGACTTCGAGGTGCTGGAGCAAGCCAGGGATGATGCTGCCGGATTGCTGAAGGAAACGGATTTCTGGACTTCGGCCGACTATGCGGCATTGCGGAGCTATTTGCAGAACGAACAGATTTTTCAAGGAGACTTAATAGATTAATTAATTAGGCACATGTGCGACCTTACCCTCATATACTGTGAATGATTGGAATACGACAGGAGGTGCTGCGCGTGGGCTATCAGCAATTTGGAATCAGTCCCCAGCTGGTGGATCGCATCAAGCTGAAGATGAAAAATCCGGCTGTTAAAGAACGCATTAAGAATATGATCAACGGAGTTTCCAAGCAAGAGCTTCAGGATACTGCGGTGGTGCGCAGACTGGTGCGAAATGCTTCGGCAGTAATGGGGGAGAAGTTGACTTCAACCCAGGAAGATCAAATTGTAAAATTTGTGATTGCCCAGAAGATCGACCCCAATAATACGTTTCATCTGATCCGGCTATGGGGGATGTTCCGGTAGAACCTCTCATTCTGGAGCAACAGTATGAATCATCCGGTATTACCTTAAAACGCGTTCACGCTGTATTTAGCGGTAACGCGTTTTTGCTTGAAATCTGGCTTAGTAGACAAGAAATAATGAAACCAGACTAGCTATACTGCGTAAATCGTAGTAAAACAGACCTTATAAAATAAATTTGTGAAGGAAGCGATTTATTTGGGCGGATGGAGCAGTTTTAGCGCTTTCGGTGATTTTCAGCAGCGCAGCGGCTTTCAGAGTTTTATTCACGAAATGCCTTTGTTTATGAAGCTTATGTTTTTATTGGTCATAGGATTTTTTGTCTTTATTATCTTCAAATCGGTCAAGATTTGGTCGACTAACAACGCAAGTCCGCTGCTCTCCGTTCAAGCCGAAGCTGTCACGAAACGTACAGAGGTATGGGGAGGCTCGGGTGATTCCAGCGCAAATACCAGTTATTATGTCACTTTTCAATTTCAAGATGGCAACCGTGTGGAGCTGATGGTTCCCGACCGTGAATTCGGGTTGATTGTGGAGGGGGATAAGGGCCAGCTTAGCTATCAGGGAACCCGGTTCAAAGGTTTTGTCCGCTAAACCCGGGGCTGACAGCCGGCTATAAAAAAATACAAGGGATCTTGTGCCTCGGCTGTCCGAAGGCCTGATCTCCTTGCATCTTGTTGGATACCCAGCTGCTGCCGGTTAGAGAACTCTCTGCATATGAAGCATGACATGGCTCCAATAGCCGCTATCCAGATCACTGATCTGGACCCCCGGATCACCCCAGGTATGAATAAATTTGCCGTCTCCGATGTAGATACCGACATGTCCCGGAACCGCATCACTCGCAAAGCGTCCGGGGACTGTGAAGAAAATCAGGTCTCCAATCTCAAGCTCGCTGCGGCTTACCCGTCTGCCCAGATTGTCCTGGTCCTTAGCTAAACGGGGAAGGTCGACTCCGAATTTCTTGAAGACATGACGGGTAAATGAAGAGCAGTCGAACCGTTTGGTTTCCTCGTAAGGCCCTGCGCCGAATTCATACGGGACACCCAGGAATTTTTTGGCATAGGCAACAAGGTCTCTGCTGTCTGTTGCGGACAGGCTTTGAATACGCAATGGTTTTGCTGCCTCGGTATTACTGGTTCCTGCCGTGTCTACCTTATCAGAGGGGGGAGCCACGTTAATCTCGCCGGTACGTGGATTCCACCCTACTTCGGTCTGCAGCAGCTTGGATAGTGAAGTAGGTGTGATATAAATTTGACCGTTTCGGCGTACCGGGGCATCCGGCAACTTTATCTTTTGTCCCAAAGAGAATACTTGCGTAGAATCTGGATGCAGCATGTACATAACATCGGTATAGCCGATTTTAGCATAACCCCCGCTGGAGGTATCATCCTTCATCCGGTAACCGATCGAAGAGGCCGCTGGTTTCAGAGGAATCCAGTATTTACCGTGGCTGTCGGTGAATGAAGCTTTTTCATAGTAACTGCCTGCAAGTGATCCTGCAGGTGTTACAGTATTGACCTTTGGTTTCTGATCGCTTGTACTGTAGCTGCAAGCTGTATTAGCTATAATGGCTATAGACAGCAAAGTTGCTGCTGCAATCGATTTTACGGGTCGGTTTGTTGTCATCATGTCACGCTCCATGTTCAAACTGTAATATAAGTTTGTGCAGGGAGCCTTTTTTTATGTAGGGAGGGATAAAGGTAATCATTGTTAAGATCAGCCGGAGAAGCCTACCCTTATTTTAACTATGAAGGAATATTGTAAAAAATGGTCATGTCATAAGTGATTGACGGAAAATGAACCTTTATATAAGATAAGCTTATTATATTTACGTTTTAGATGCGGGTTTCGCGGCAGCTTACGCTTTAATGCTTTTAAAGATAAAAGCAATACTGCTGAGTCGCTACCATTGAGGCACGCGCTGAATCCGTAAAAAGAAGAGGGGTATAAAGGATGAAAACAAAGAAAATATGGCTCGGCCTAAGTCTATGTGCAATGCTGGCGGTAACAGCCTGCGGGACTAACAATAATAAAAGTGCGGATTCAGGAAGTACGAATTCAGGAAAAGCAGATTCTAAAACTTACAAAATAGCGATCTCCCAGTATGTCGAGCATCCTTCTCTGGATGCTACCCGGGAAGGATTCCTGGCTGCATTGAAGGATGCCGGAATCGAAGAGGGCAAGAATCTGAAGGTTGACCTGGAGAACGCCCAGGCTGACTCGTCCAATAACCTGTCCATCGCCCAGAAGATTGCGGCAGACAAGAATGACCTCGTGCTGGGGATCGCTACGCCTTCCGCACAGGCTGTAGTTCAGGCAGAGGGCAAAGATACACCCATCCTGTTCGCGGCGGTTACGGACCCGCTAGACGCGAAGATCGTCAAGGATCTGGATCATCCCGGCGGGAATGTATCCGGGGCATCAGACACCAATCCTGAATCAATTACACGCCTGATGACTTTTATTGCCGAACAGTTCCCAAATGTCAAAAAGCTGGGCCTCATTATCAATGAAGGGGAACCTAATGCTGTGGTTATGGCTGACATTGCCAAGAAAGAACTGGACAAGCATGGCATCGAGCTGGTAAAAGCGGCTATTACCAACACCTCTGAAGTGAAACAGGCTGCAGAATCGCTTGTTGGCCGTGTGGATGCCTTGTATATCACACTGGACAACTCGGTAGTAAGCGCTGTGGACACGATCATTCAGACTGCTAATGACAACAAAATTCCTTTTTTCTCCGCTGACCGTGATACGGTGGAGAAGGGGGCTTTTGCAACCGTGGGCTTCAAATATTATGATCATGGATATCAGGTAGGACAAATGGCTGTGGAAGTGTTGAAGAATGGCAAGAATCCGGGAGACATGAAGGTAACGATGCAGGAGAAGCTGGACCTTATCCTGAACCTGAAAGCTGCGGCAGCGCAGGGGATAGAAGTGACGGATGCCATGAAGGCTAAAGTTTCGGATCCGGACACTAATATTATTCAATAAATGGTAGCCATATCAATGGGGGACTCCGGTACAGGACCGCCCCTTGCCGCTTGAGGGAGGAAGTCAGCGATGTTTGATTCAATTATTGGAGCCGTGGAAATGGGCTTGTTATATGCTTTTATGGCTTTGGGTGTATATATTACATTCCGTATTCTTGATTTTCCGGATTTGACTGTGGATGGAAGCTTCACTACGGGAGGAGCCATTGCCGCAGTAATGATTACGCACGGCTATTCACCATGGGTGGCAACAATATGTGCGCTTGGCGGTGGTATGGCAGCAGGGATGTGCACCGGACTTCTGCATACGAAGGGGAAGATCAACGGACTCTTGTCCGGAATATTAATGATGATCGCACTGTATTCTATTAATCTGCGGATTCTGGATAAGCCTAACGTTTCGATCATGGGTGAGGATTCTTTATTTACCTCCATTAATCCGCTTCTGGTCATGCCCATTGTGATGATTGCCGTAAAAATCCTAATGGATCTGTTTCTCCATACTGATCTGGGGCTCGCGCTCCGGGCCACTGGCGACAACTCCCGAATGATTCGAAGCTTCGGGGTGAATACGGATAGCACAACTATCCTTGGCATCAGCCTGGCTAATGGGATGGTGGCGCTCTCGGGTGCGCTAATAGCCCAATACTCTGCATTTGCTGATTCTACTATGGGTATAGGAATGATCGTCATTGGACTTGCTTCGGTTATTATTGGTGAGGCTATCTTTGGGGCCGGAAATGTATTCCGGGCAACCCTTGCAGTGATTCTGGGTTCGATTGTCTATCGTATTGTTGTAGCGCTGGCATTGCGGGTTCCCTGGTTGAAGGCTTCGGATCTAAAGTTGATCACGGCGATCATTGTTATTATTGCACTGGTATTCCCTTCGGTTCAACGTTTCATGAAGCAGAAGAGAATCGCGCGCAGCCGCAGTGCTGAGCTTGTGCATGAGGCACTGGGCAACAAGAACGGGGGTGCAGCCGATGCTAAAGCTTAATAGTGTATCCAAGCTGTTCAATCCGGGCACCCCGGATGAAAAAATAGCGCTGCTCGGTATTGATCTTGAGCTCCGCGGTGGTGACTTTGTGACTGTGATCGGCAGTAACGGGGCAGGCAAGTCCACACTAATGAATGTCATCTCTGGTGTGATGAAGCCTGATCTTGGGGAAGTACGCATTGAGGGGAGCCCAATCAGCACACTGCCTGAGTTCCAGCGGGCCCGCTGGATTGGCCGGGTATTTCAGGACCCTATGGCCGGTACGGCACCACATATGACGATCGAAGAGAATCTGGCGATAGCGTACAAAAGAGGCCAGGGCCGCGGAATGTCCTTCGGAGTCTCGGCTGCACGGCGTACCCTGTTCCGTGAACAGCTGAGCCGGCTTGGCATTGGCCTGGAGAACCGGCTGAGGGCCAAGGTAGGACTGCTCTCCGGCGGAGAGCGACAGGCACTTAGCCTGCTCATGGCGACCTTCACTCATCCGCAGATACTGCTTCTGGACGAGCATACGGCTGCACTAGACCCAGCACGAGCCGAATTAATCACTAGGCTGACCGAGTCTATTGTCCGCGAACTGAACCTGACGACACTTATGGTAACCCATAATATGGAGCAGGCTATACGTCTCGGCAACCGGCTGATCATGATGGACAAGGGCAGCATCATACTTGATATTGATGAGGACCGTAAGCAGGATCTGACCGTAGAGCGGTTGCTCGGTGAATTCGAGGCCATCAGCGGACATAAGCTGGCGGATGACCGGATGATGTTGGGATAGACGCAGAGTATGCAATGAGTAAACCGAAACTTGGAATTCAGTCAAATGTGACTGAATTCCAAGTTTTTTTGGTTTATATTACCATGGGAGGAACTTTCGATTAATATATAATGAAGTATAGGTTTTATATCCAAGGAGAAAGCAGAGTGAGACACATGATGTTTTACAAAAATAAGAGCGCTTTCAAAAACTCAGGAATCTTTAGCAAGATGATTATGCTAATTTCGTTTTTGCTGTTGCTGTCGTTTTTGTTCTCGCTGGTCTTCCTGCAGTATGTGTATCGTATCTATGACCATCAAATTTATGAAAAAGCCTCTGAGGTGCTGGGCATGTCCTCGATCAGCATCGAAAATGAACTGAAAGAGCTGGAGCAGCTATCCTTCACCGTCGTTTCGGATGAACAGATCCAGAATTGCCTGCGGCAATTATTGGACAATCCTTCCCCGTATCAAAGACAACTGCTCCACAACAAAATCATCAACCGGCTGGTGGCCTTTGCAGGTGCGGAGAAATATGTGTATTCCATGATGATGCTGGACGCGAACGATGGTGTGATGACTGCGGGCAACCGGGAAGGGCTGTCACAAGCTCTGCAGGACCAGCTCGAACCGCTCGCCATCGAAGGTGCAGGCAGTAATGTATGGTATACCCAGGGAAGTAAAAATTCACTTTTGGCAGTAAGACAAATCAAATCGTACACTGGCTCCACCTTCACGCTGGACAATTTGGGAACGCTTGTTATCCGTATCCGCGTCGAGCGGATTATAGCTGACAGTACCAGCATGGCGGAGGATGGAAGCCAGCTCATTGTAATGGATAAGGGTACCGGAGAGTCCATATACCCTGGAGATCCGCTTCTGCTGCCGCAGGAACTGGCCGAGGAGGTGCGGCGTCAGGAATCCTACAGGACCGTCAGTTACAGCAAGGGCACCTATTTTGTAGCCAAAACGAACTCGTCTTATATGGACTGGACCTATGTTAATGCTACGCCCTTCAATGAAATATTCAGGCAGATCACCTTTATCAAAAGATTGGTTGTAGTTATTTTTGGCTGTATCCTGCTGCTGGGGCTGCTGCTGGGATACCGGCTGGCACGAAGCATTGCCCGGCCCATCTCGAAGCTGACCGAAAAGATGAGGCGGATCGAGAAGGGCGACCTGGACAATCTGGAGGAGCAGGCGTTAGGTTATGTCTCGCAGACCGCACAGGATGAGGTAAGCCAATTGAACCGCACCTTCAAAATGATGATCCGCCGGATCCGGGAGCTCATCGACGAGAATTATGCCAAGCAGCTTGTGATTAGAGAGACAGAGTTGAAAGCGCTTCAAGCCCAGATTAACCCGCATTTTTTGTACAATACGCTGGAATCGATCAATTGGCTGGCGAAGGTCAACAAGCAGAAGCAAATATCTGAAATGGTTGAGGCGCTTGGCTTTCTGCTGCGGAGCTCGATCGGACTGAAAGACCCGCTGATCTCCCTGGAAAAGGAGCTGAATATCGTCCGCAGCTATGTTATTATCCAGCGCACCCGATTTGAGGAGCGTCTGGATTTCCGGCTGGATGTGCCTGATGACCTGCTGGATGCGCTGATTCCGAAGTTGACACTGCAGCCGCTGGTAGAAAATGCGATCCGGTATGCGCTGGAGCCGAATATTGAGCCGTGCCTTATTTCGATCTCTATCTCTATGACCGAGAACGGGCTGGATCTTAGGGTCAGTGACAACGGTCCGGGAATGACGGCGGAATTCATCCGCGAGCTGCAGCAGGGCAGAATCCAGACGCGTGGCGAGGGGATCGGGCTGGCAAACATCACAGAGCGTATTCAGATAGTTTTTGGACAGGAATGGGGAACGGAAATAGAGAGTACACCTGGAGCCGGCACGACGATTCATGTACACATTCCGTATTGGAGAGGAGAAATCAGACATGTACAGATTGCTGCTGGTGGATGATGAACGCTTGATTCTGGAAGGGATCTCCCAAGTGGTGGATTGGGGGCTGGCAGGTACCGAGCTGGTGGGGACGGCACGCAACGGCATTGAGGCACTGGAACAAATCGGGAAGCTGGAACCGGACATTATAATCACTGATATTTCCATGCCGGGGCTGGACGGGCTTGGGCTTGTGGACCACTGCAGCGTACAGTATCCCGGGATAAAGTTTGTAATGCTGACCGGGTATAAGGATTTTGATTATGCCTGCAGCGCCATGCAGCATGGAGTGAGGCATTACCTGCTGAAACCCTGCAATGAGAAGCAGATTCATGAGGCGCTGACCGAGCTTGTGCAGGAGCTCAATGAGGAGAGCCGCCGCGAGCAATTCGTCACCGAGATGAAGCATCGCCTCACCAAGGTGCTGCCTCATGTCAAAGCACAGTTCCTAAAGGAATGGATATCCAATAAAACGTACGGGAGCCACGACCTCGATTATTACCAGGAGCTGTTCGGCATTGAGCTGGGCGGCAAAAGTGTCCGGCTCATCCTGTTCAGGCTGGAGGAGTCTGTTGAGTATGAGCATTTGTTCGCTCTACAAAATATAGCCCAGGATATGCTTAGTGAGTTGCTCCTCTGTACGACTATTGGCTCCCAGCTGCTGATCCTGCTGGAACAGCCTGAAGAAGCGGACCCTCAGCATGATCTGCTCGAACGGATTGCTAGCGTGAAGGAGATCTTTTTTAACTTTTACAAAATCCATGTAACGATCGCTGTCAGTGACAAGGGACGGATGAGTGAGTCACGTTGTCTGTACCGGCAGACGCTGCAGTGTATGAATCACCGGTTTTACCTCGAAGAAGGCAGTCTGATCACCGGAAGTGATATACCCTCTGATGAGCTTAGCGGCCATGGCGAGATAGATCTGCATGAGGAGCAGATTTGTCTGCTGATCAAAGCCGGGGACCGGCATGCTGTTGTGAACGAGCTGGACCGCTTATTCGGCGTGCTTGCAGACCAGCGTTTTGATATGAATGTGACGCGTTCCTATGTGCTGCAGCTGTACTCGGCGATGATCCGGTTATGCGTTCCCGACGAGCGGGGCCGTTTTACTTCGGGTCTGGCAGAGCTTGCAGAGCTCGGTACACTAGGGAGTCTAAGAGCTTCTGTCATGAATGCTGCAGAGCGGCTTACCGCCAGGTATGACCGCCATTTTGTGACCCGCCAATCTGCGATAGTTGATAAAATGCTCCACATCATCCAGGCCGATTACCAGAACTCGGAGCTGTCGCTAGGCTCGGTGGCCGCAGAGATGCTGTATATGAATCCTGACTACCTCGGGAAAATATTCAAAAAAGTGACCGGTGAGAAATTCTCCAACTATGTCACCAACTACCGGATTGGCAAAGCCTCCGAGCATATTATCCGCAGCGGCGATGTGAAGGTATTTGAGCTGGCAGAGCTGTACGGATTTGGCGGCAATGCGCAATATTTCAGCCAGGTGTTCAAGAAGGTGACCGGGAAGACGCCGACGGATTTTATGAAGCCCCAGTAAGGAATAGAACACTTGAACCTGATTATTGAACAAAGATGACGGTTTTTTGTATTCAAGAAAGTGGCGGAATTTGAGAAAATTTAGTCATGGAAGCGTTACCAGTCTAACTGGACTTCCTACTCACTTTACGAAAAGGGGAGATATCCAATTGAAAAAGAGATTCGCATTATTGGCTGTTCCGATGCTGTTGTCCATGCTGGCCGGATGCGGCGGCAACAATAACAACACTAAGGATGCCGCTGGGGCCGACGCAGCAACCAATCAACCGGCGAAAGCAACGGCTGCCAGTTCTTCAGAGCCTGTAACGCTGCGGATTGCCTGGTGGGGCAGCGATACGCGTCATTCGTACACGCAGCAAGTCATTGATATGTATGAAGCACAGAATCCAAATGTGAAGATCGAACCGGAATACGCATCTTTTGACGATTACTGGAAAAAGCTTGCTCCCCAAGCTGCAGCTAACCGCCTCCCTGATATTGTACAAATGGACGTATCCTATATTAATCAATACGGCTCTAACGGCCAGCTGGAGGATCTGACGCCTTACCTGAACAAGACGATCCAGGTGGGTGACGTGAATGAAAATGTACTGTCTACCGGAGTTATTGATAGCAAACAATACGGTATTCCACTGGGAGTGAATGTACTTGGATTCCAATACGACCCTGCATTGCTGAAGAAAGCCGGTGTAGACGCGATTCCTGAGAACTGGACCTGGGATCAGTATAAGGAGATAGCCATGAAAGCCAAAGACGCCGGACTTTTCATGGATTCCTCGATGGCTGCGGATATCTTCTTCAACTACTATCTGCGTACGAAAGGCCTGTCACTCTACAATACAGACGGCTCCGCGCTGGGGTACGATGATGATGCGCTGTTCACGGACTTTTTCGGGATGACATCGGATCTGATTGCCAAAGGAGCAGTACCGTCACAAGACAAGCTGAGCCAGAACAAAGGCGTTATCGAAGAATCGGACATCGTCAAAGGCACCGGAATAGGCATGTGGCAGTGGTCGAACCAGTATGTGGCGCTACAAATCGCTGTGAACCGTCCGATGGAGCTGGCCCCAATGCCGGGTCCGGATATGGAAAAAGGCCTGTATATGCAGCCAAGCATGTACTGGTCGGTTACAGCGAACTCCAAGTCCAAGGAGGAAGCAGCCAAGTTTATTGATTTCTGGACCAACAATGCTGAGGCGAACAAGCTGATCAAGGGTGAACGCGGCGTACCGATTTCAAGCAAAATCAAGGAGTCCCTCGCTACGGAATTAACAGATTCCGGCAAACAGGTGTTCAAGTTCGTAGCAGATATGGAACCTAAAACTTCACCAATGAGTCCTCCAGTGGGTTCGCCTGAAGTGGTTGCACTGCTGACCGACCTTGCGGAGCAAATGAACTTTGGCCAGATCAAACCGGATGCTGCAGCAGCACAGTTCCGCAAAGAAGCCAGCGAGATTCTGGCGAACCGCTAAACCGGTGCTAACCATACTGTGAATCTAACTAGATAGGAGTTGGAGAACGTTGGGCTTAAGCAATCCCCTTACCGCAAGCCGTCGTTCCTATAGTGCGAAGAAACCGCTGGGCCAGCGGCTGCGCCGGAATTTGACGGGTTATGCCTTTATCAGTCCATTCGTTGTCGGTTTCTTGTGCTTTACACTGGTGCCGATGGTCATATCCCTGTATCTGTCTTTTACGAAGTATAATCTGTTCGCTCCACCGCGCTGGATCGGATTCGACAACTATATTAAAATGTTCGACGGCGATCCGAAATACCTGCATTCCCTTAAGGTCACGCTGTTATATGTGTTCGTAGGTGTGCCGCTCAGGCTGGGTTTCGCCTTGTTCGTAGCGATGATTCTGAATACCAAATCCAAGATGGTGGGAGCTTACCGTACGGTGTATTACCTGCCTTCCATCATCGGGGGCAGCGTGGCAGTCTCCATCATGTGGCGCAATATTTTTAGTGATACCGGAATTATCAACGGAATGCTGGGATTTTTCGGCCTCGGACCGGTTAGCTGGTTCGGTGATCCGAATGCCTCACTATTCATGCTGATTACTTTATCGGTCTGGCAGTTCGGCTCATCGATGCTTATTTTCCTGGCTGGCTTGAAAAATATCTCAGGAGAGATGTATGAAGCAGCAAGTGTGGACGGGGCGAGTTTTTTCCGTAAATTTTTCAAAATCACCCTGCCGCTGCTAAGCTCCGTCATCTTGTTCAATATGGTTATGCAGACGATCAGCGCATTCATGACCTTTGTACCTGCTTATATCATCTCCAAAGGCGAGGGCGGCCCAATGGACGGTACCATGCTCTATTCCCTGTATTTGTTCCGCCAGGCCTTCATGTTCAACAACATGGGTTATGCCTCCGCCATGGCTTGGGTGATGCTGCTGCTGGTGGGTGTTATGACAGGCATTCTGTTCAAAACATCCAAATCATGGGTCTTCTACGAATCGGGAGGGGGAAAGTGAGCCATGGTGAAGAATAAAATCAAGTGGCCGATCTATCACATTCTTATAGGCGGTCTCGCCATCATCATGCTCTACCCGATTCTCTGGATGATCATGAGTTCCTTCAAGGAAAGCCGGCTGGTGTTTGTTACAGCTCAGACCCTGCTTCCTCATCCCTGGGAATGGGGCAATTACGCCAAAGGCTGGGAAGGGGTAGCCGGATATTCCTTCGGTGTCTTCATCAAGAACTCCTTTGTAATCGTTATCGTAGCTACGTTTGGTGCAGTAATCTCTTCATCGCTGGTTGCGTTCGGCTTTGCCCGTAATAAATTTGCCGGCCATGGCCTCTGGTTCGGGATCATGATGATGACGCTGATGCTGCCTTCAGATGTCGTACTGGTACCCCAATATATCATTTATACGAAGCTGAACTGGCTGGACAGTATTCGTCCGATCGTCATCCCGCAGTTCTTCGGAGTCCCGTTCTTTATCTTTCTGATGCTACAGTTCATCCGCACCATTCCAGGCGAACTGGATGAAGCGGCAACAATCGACGGCTGCGGGAAGTTCAGACTCTATTACAAAATTATCCTTCCGTTGATCCGGCCTTCAATGGCAACAGCAGCCATCTTCTCCTTTTACTGGCGCTGGGAGGATCTGCTCGGACCGGTGTTGTATCTGAATTCTCCATCCAAGTATACGGTATCCATGGGCCTCAAAATGTTCCTGGACAGCGAGTCCGTATCCAACTGGGGGCCGATGTTCGCCATGTCCGTATTGAGTCTGGCACCGGTTATGCTGATCTTCTTCATCTTCCAGAGGCAGATTGTGGATGGCATCAGCACAAGCGGTCTCAAGGGCTAGATGTGAATGAGAAAAGGTGTGCTGTTCTGTTGAAATGCAACAGACAGCCCACCTTTTGCCGATTCACTCCCGGGTATGCGAGGTATAAGTTAGGGAAACAACTTAACTAGTACGCGTAATTACTTAGGAGGGACATCAGGTATGGCAGAACAAAAGCTTCAAGGCAAGGTAGCCATTGTCAGCGGAGGCGGATCTGGTATCGGACGGGCGTCCGTGCTGGAGTTTGCCCGGAACGGGGCGAAAATTGTAATGCTTGACCGTACGGTCGAGCATGCCGAGAAGGTACGCCGGGCGGTGGAGGGGGAAGGTGGAGAAGCCGTAGTCATTGAATGTGACATTGCAGAACCACAGCAGGTGGAAGAGGCGGTGAAGCAGGCCGCTGCCAAATGGGGCAGACTCGACATTGTCTTCGCCAACGCCGGTATTAATGGAGCGATGACACCGATTGAAACGATGGACATCGAGTCCTGGGACCAGACTATGAACATCAACCTTCGGGGTACCTTTGCCACCGTCAAATATGCGATTCCTTACCTGAAAAAGAATGGCGGCAGCATATTGATCAACAGTTCCATTAACGGCAACCGTGTCTTTTCAAATATCGGCTTCTCAGCTTACAGTACTACCAAGGCGGGTCAAGTCGCTTTTATGAAGATGGCCGCGCTGGAGCTCGCCCAGTACAAAATACGTGTCAATGCGATATGCCCGGGTGCAATCACTACGAATATTGACGATAACACCTATCCATCCGAGGACCTGAAGGAAGTGCAGATCGCTGTGGAATTCCCGGACGGCGGAGAGCCGCTCGAAAAAGGGCCAGGGCGTCCGGATCAGGTGGCTAAATTGGCGCTGTTCCTGGCTTCAGATGACTCTGACCACATTACCGGGACGGAAATCTTTTGCGATGGTGCCGAATCATTGCTGCATGGGTAACCTCTTCTAACCGATAGTAAGTAAGCATACCTTTAATGAAGCAGTTGTCTGGAGAAACGGATTCTGTCGTCTGCACTTGTACAGCCCTGCAGGCTGTAAGCGTAGCAGAGTACAGCAATACCGTTTCTTCGTGTTTTAATGACGGGTCGCATTCGCGGCTATTCAGTAAAATATGCAGACTCCTGTATTAAAGATGGCGCAGGCGTTACTGCTTAGGTATACTATTTTTATCGTCTTAGAAGAGAGGGCACTTATGAATATGGATCTTAATCTGCACATGGAATCGATTATCAAACTGCTTGTGGCCATGCTGTTCGGGCTGTTCATCGGAATCGACCGGCAATTGAAACAGAAACCGCTGGGGATCCGGACCAGTATGGTCATCAGTATCGCGAGCTGTCTGGTGACACTCGTCTCCATTCATGCTTACGACAAATTTGGCGGAACGGAGCATCCCAATATGGACCCGATGCGTCTTGCGGCACAGATTGTCAGCGGGATCGGGTTTCTCGGAGCAGGCGTAATTCTCCGGCGGGGCGGGGATGCAATTTCAGGTCTCACCTCCGCTGCTCTGATCTGGACGGCATCCGGGATCGGAATCGCGGTCGGAGCAGGCTTTTATGTGGAAGCCGGGTATGCAGTCGTACTGCTGATGTTCGCTGTCAATGCTGTACCGCATCTAATCAAGGTTATTGGGCCTGAGGTGCTGAACAAGCATGAAATCTCTGTCAAAATCATCATGGAGCCTAATTATGTGCTGACTGATGTGATTCAGAAAATTGAAGAACGTCATGTCGTCGAATCCCGGAAGTCGAAGAAGAACGGCAGGACGATCCGGCGGATGAAAATCAAGGATCTGGACGACGGAAGACAAATGATCGATATGCTCATTTCTGCCCCGGACCGCGAATACTCAACGGAAATCTATTATGACGTAAAAAAAATTGAGCATGTGATGAGCGTGGAAGTGGAACAGTTGTAAAAATGACATATTCCCTCCTGGGCAGATGTGGTAATCTATCTAGGAGAGCGTCATTTTGAGATTATGGAAGGGAGAAACACACAATGACAATTACAGCTTACGAAGGACTATATGAAGGAGAGGCTGCAGTTTGGCTAAAAGCAGGCCGGTATGAGGCAGCCATTCTGCCGGGTATTGGCGGCAATCTGATCTGCTTCCGCGATACCGAAAACGGTTACCGTTTCCTGCATGAACCAGGTGCGGATGAGATGGAAGCGTTCAAGGCGAACCCGGGAATTCACGGAATCCCAGTACTGTTTCCGCCGAACCGTTATGAGGACGGGGAGTTTCCGTGGAACGGACAAACCTATCATCTCCCGGTAAATGAAGCAACTACTCACAACCATCTGCACGGGTTCCTGCATACAGCGGCTTGGCAGGTAGAAGAATTCGGCAGCGGTGTGAATGAGAGCTTCGTCACGGTGTTCATTAAGGTCGATGAGAATCATCCATCCTATCAATACCTCCCGTTCAAATATACGGTCAAACTGCGCTATAGCCTTGGCGAATCCGGCCTGTCCCAGCAACTCCTGGTGCATAATGATGGTGAGGAGCTTATGCCCTGTCTGCTTGCTTTCCACACTGCGATTAACGCACCTTTTGCACCGGGAAGCACCCCTCAGGATTACCGGGTGAAGCTGACCATCGGGAACCGTTGGGAGCTTAGCAACCGCATGCTGCCGACCGGATCCTTCCAGGAATTGACCTCAGATGAGATTGCTCTGCGCGACGAGGGCTTGTACCCTTTCTATGCGCCAATGGACAATCATTACACCGCAGCCGCACAGAATGGACGCAACCGTATGGAACTTACGGACAGCAAGGCAGGAGTCACACTCGTATACGATGTGGGTACTTCCTATAAGCAATGGATGATCTGGAACAATGGCGCCACCGAAGGATTCTTTTGTCCGGAACCGCAGATTAATCTGGTTAATGCTCCTAAGGTAGATCTTCCTGCAGATGATATCGGTTTGTTTGGCCTGGAACCGGGCGAATATTGGGAAGAAACCAGCCGGATTTATGTAAAATAATTTGTAATCAATAATAGCAGAACGTTGTTGTTGGAACGTGGAAGTCGTCAAGAAGTTGTTCTGTAAAGAATGAAGTTTTTTCCCGGAGTCTCATGAGCAGTCAAAATGGAAAAGGGATCAGTAATCGGCCCGATTACTTTCCCCGCCGCGGCGTAAGTGGAAAGTATCCCTAATCTAGCTGATTTCGCTGCGGGTAGGGGATTATGGCGGGATTAAGTATCCGTTTTCCACCTAAACCCTCAATATTGCTGTATTCGGCGGGATTAAGTTCACTTTCTCCACTTCGCTCTCCTGGGCTTGAGTGTAGGCGAATACCCCAAAAATATGACTTGGGTAAGCCGTCACGACGAACGAATGTCGTGGCGGCTTTTCCTGTGGAAATTAACAATTAATTTACATGGATTTAATTTTGTGAATATGTTTTAATGCTCCTTTAAGCTAAGAGGCGTATACTGTACGTTTAGTACAGATAGGAGTGAAAATGATGCGTTATGTTCTACCTTCCAAAAAATTGGGTGTTCTGCTGCTTAGCTTACTGCTGGGCGGTTTTGTGCTGAACTTTTTTATTCAAGCGGCTTCACTGGACATGAATTTCATGAGTGTGCTGCATTGGATCGGGAATTCCTATTGGCTGTATGTAGGCGGAAGCTTGTTCTTTTTCTTTATCCTTTTAGCCTTTTCGGCAATTTTACCCAATCTGTATATTGGCCCGGTGGTTGGAACACTGTTGATTCTTCTGCTGGGCATCGCCAATTATAAGAAGCAAGGGACGACTGGGGAGCCTCTATTTCCTTGGGATCTGATGCTGGTGAAGAACGCCGGAGAAATGAGTAAGATCACCAAAGGCATGATATCACCGCTTGCGGCAGGGTTTGCTCTTCTGGTGATCGTTGCAGGAGTGTGGCTGCTGCTTAAGCTTCCCAAGATCAAAGTTCAGTTGCCGCTGCGTATGCTGCTCACTGCGGTGTCAGCGGGTATGGTAGCCGGTTTCATCGTGATGGTTAGCGGGCAAACCACGTTTGCTTCCTCGCTGAATTACCAGAATATTTTCTGGAACCAGAAGGTGAATTATTCCCAGAATGGCTTTGTGTTCGCATTTACAGGAAATCTCCGACAGAATCTGCTGGAGGAACCGGAAGGCTATAGCCGCGGGACGATAGAAGCTATTGCTGCAAAATACAGCTCCTTACCGGATACGACTGCTGCGCAAACTGTTGTGGAACAGCCGAACATTATGTTCATGATGGATGAGGCGTTTTTTGATCCCACCCGTTTGCCTGGTGTTACCTTAAGCGAAGATCCGCTGTCATTCATTCATCAGAAAGAAAGTGAGACCCCTGCAGGATACTTGCTCTCCCCTGAGTTCGGCGGCAATACAGCGAATGTGGAATTTGAAGCGCTGACGGGAATGTCGATGTATTTTCTGGGGGACGGGTCGATTCCTTACCAGCAGCGTATTGTCAAAATGTCCTCATTGCCCTCCATCGTGAGTATCCTGAAGGACAGAGGTTATCAGACACTGGCAGTACATCCGTTCGATGAAACATTTTATAACCGGAACCGGGTGTATCCTGTACTCGGGTTTGACCGCTTTACGAGTGAGAAGGATTTACCGGATGCAGAGCGGATGACTCCGGACGGCTATATTTCCGACAAAGCTGCTGTGCAGGAGGCTATCCGTGAACTGAAGGCGGCAGATACTCCAACCTTTTTGCATATGGTTACCATGCAGAATCATTTTCCATTTACCAAAGGGCTGAATGGCCCGAATAGCATTAACGTGCAAGGTGCCAAGGCTTCCTGGAAAGATGAGCTGGAAACGTATGTTCAGGATACGCGGCTGACCGACGAGGCATTGTCTTATTTGCAGCAGGAGCTGAAGACGATTGAACGGCCGACCATTACCGTGTTCTGGGGGGACCATCTGCCAGCGCTGTCGGCGGGAATCTATACTGATGCCGGTTGGGATCAGGAACCGCGGCTGAAGCATGAAACCAAGCTGATGATCCTTGCTAATTTTGACATCGGCCAGAAGCCGCTGGGAACGCTGAGCCCTGCCTATCTTGGACCCACTGTGTTCAACTTGTCAGGACAATCGTTGCCGCCGTTCTATAAAATGCTGGAACAGGTGCAGGCACAGCTACCCGGTCTAAGTAAAAACGTGCTGATCGGCGCTTCGGACGCGATAACCACCGTGACGTCTGCACAGCAGTCGTTACTGGACGACTATCGTATGGTGGAGTATGATCTATTGGAAGGAAAAGGGTATGCAGAGGATTTGATGTTCTGAATAGAAGAAATGTTCCAGGGAAATAATGCTCTTAATGTCGAGAACTCCGCTGTTATCGCGGGGTTCTTTTGTGTATTCTGTAGTCCGGAAAGGGGATTTCTGGTACATCAATTGACGGATTCAGCATGTTGGACTTAACATATGAGGGTGAAAGCGGCTAAGCAGTAATTGTTATTATTTTAAATATTGAAAGGGGTTACATTTTGAAAAAGCTGGGGCTTGTGTATGTGCTTCTGATTGGCCTTTTCCTGATTTATGTGCTGAATTACAAGCTGCAGCCTAGCCCGGAGGACCCGTGGGAAACCGCCGGCCTACGCGGAAATATTGAAGATAAGTACGTAATGGTAACGTTTCAGATCGGTATCGATTATTGGAAAAGTGTGTTGAAAGGCTTTGAGGATGCGGCAGAGGAACTGAATGTTTCCGTAGAATATCATGGCTCAACCCAGCATAATGCCAGTGAGCAAATGACAGTGCTGGAGCAGACGATTGCCAAAAAGCCGGCGGGAATCGCTATATCAGCGGTGAATTCTAAACTTCTGACGGCTACGATTAACAAAGCGGTGGAGAGCGGAATTCCGGTGGTGCTGTTTGACTCGGGGGCACCCGACAGCAAAGCGTATTCTTTTCTCGGAACGGATAATTACAACGCCGGCGTTGAAGCTGCCCGCAAAATGGCCGAGCTTACCGGGGGGAAAGGTGAAGTGGCGGTTATAACAACACCAGATCAGCACAATCACCAGGAGCGCACCGATGGATTCAGCCACACGATCCGCAGTGAGTTTCCGGAGATGAAACTGGTTTCGGTCAAGGACGGCCATGGAGATCAGATAGCATCAAGGCAAGCGGCAGAGCAGCTGTTGCTTCAATATCCGAAGCTTCAAGGAATATTCGCCACGGAGTCGAACGGCGGAATTGGCGTGGCTGAAGCCGTGCAGGCGCAGCAGGGAGATCATTCCACTGTGCAAATAATCAGCTTCGATACAGATAAACGGACGCTCGACCTTGTAAAAGAAGGCAGGATTGCCGCGACCATGGCGCAAGGAACCTGGAACATGGGGTATTGGTCGCTGACAGAGCTGTTCCATTTGCACAGTGATTTGCAGGAAGATCCGAATGCCTACGATGGCAGCAAGCCAAGACCTGTGCCGGATAAGGTTGATACCGGGATTGATGTGGTGACCCGGGCCAATGTGGAGAATTACTATGCCAAGTAATCAACCGCAGGGGAGGAACCGCCGATGCGCAAGAGTGGCCTGAATATGGAAAAGCTGAAGCTGAATAACCTCCCGATCCGCTATAAGCTGATCATTCATTTTCTCCTGATCAGCATTCTACCCTCCATCGGACTGGGGCTGCTGATCGGCTGGACGGTCGACCGGATTGTGGAGGAACGAAGCAATGAGAATACGATGCAGCTCATCGGTAAGGTCAATGCCTCACTGGAAAATGAGGTGGAAGATCTCCAGAAGATCACCTACCTGATTTCTTTTGACCCCGGCGTACAGGCCTTTCTGAACGGTTCAATGAACGATCCGGTGCAAGCTATGAGAGGGGCTGAAGGCCGGGAGCCCGCGGAATATAACATCCGCAAGTTTCTTCAGGGCTTTACGACCCTTAGTTCGGAGATTGCCGGGATTATGCTGGTTAATCGAGAAGGCGAATTTATCAGCAATGAGATGTATACCCGTCCGGGCACAGCTGTGAAGAACGAGGCCTGGTACAAAGAAGCTGTAAACAATAAAGGGATCTTCAAAATCATCGGTCACCCATATGGCCGTGCTGTAAGGTCGCATGTTGACTATAAGGAGAGCGAAGTGGTGTCTGCCGTAAGAGCTATCGTTGATCCCGAGACCCAGGTCGTTCAGGGGGTAGTGCTAATTGATCTGAAGCTGAGAGTTATCGCCGAAACGGCCAGAGATGTCACGCTTGGCAAAACGGGTTATCTTACTATCGTCGACAGCAGCGGGGAGACGATCTATGCTCCACAGCATCCTTTTATGAAAAATATCCCGAAAGGGTTACTCACCGAAACCTCGGGCATTACTTCAGAGACCGCGGCTGGCCGACATTTGCAGCTCATTTACCGGACCTCATCCTTTACGGGGTGGACAACGGTGGGTGTGTTCCCGATGGAGGAATCGGCGTTTGGGGTACGGGAGATTACGTTTAATGTGGTCACCTTTGTTTTTATAGTCTGTATGCTTGGGATGACGGCCTCGTTCTATCTGGCGTATTCCATTTCGCGCCCCATCGGCCAGCTGGCCTCGTTTATGAGCAAGGCGCAGTCCGGTGATCTGACGATCCGTTACTGGGGCAACCGCTCCGACGAAATTGGGCTACTGGGCCGCAGCTTCAACTCCATGCTGGCGCAGATTGCCCGGCTGCTCTCGCTTACGGAGCTGCAGGCCCGGCAGAAGAGGGAAGCGGAGCTGCGCAGCCTGCAGGCGCATATTAAACCGCATTTTCTCTATAACACACTGGATACGATCCACTGGATGGCCCGCAGTAAGGGGGCGGAGGATATAGCCGAAGTGGTTCAATCCTTATCCAAGCTGTTCCGGCTGGGCCTCAGTAAAGGCAGTGATCTGGTTCCATTGTCCGACGAGCTGGAGCATATGGTGAGCTATCTGAAGATTCAGCAGGTGCGTTACAGCAGCAAGCTGGCTTACCACATTGAAGTGGAACCGCAGCTTGATGAGCTGTACGTGCTTAAGCTGCTTCTGCAGCCCATTGTAGAGAACGCGATCTACCATGGCATCAAGGAGCGCCGGGGTCCCGGCCATATATCCATAGAGGTGGCACAGCAAGCAGGTGAACTATATCTGACGGTCCGCGATGACGGGGCAGGGATGACAGCGGAGCGGCTCGCCATGCTGCAGAAGCGTCTTGCGGCTGTTGGCAGCAATGCCGGAGATGCGGGAGACATCGAACAGCCGCTGCCGGACAGTGCGGGCAGCGGCTATGGCATTCTGAATGTACAGGCCAGAATCCGGCTCACTTATGGAGAACCGTATGGGCTGCAAATTGAAAGTGAACGCGGGGTGGGGACGGTAGTGACTGTGCGTCATCCGGTTGTCCACGACAGCTATCCTGTGGATTGAATTTGAAAGGGAAGGAGCTGTATAGCAATGGATACCTGGAAAGTAATGATTGCCGATGACGAAGCGATCATCCGTGATGGGATAAGACAATGTGTGGATTGGGAAGGTCTGGGGCTGCAGGTCGTTGCGGAAGCGGAAGACGGTGAGGAGGCCTTGGATTTAGCCGTCCAGCATGGAGTGCATATAGCATTAGTAGATTTGAACATGCCCATCATGCATGGCATTGAACTAATGAAGCAGCTGCGGGAGCAGCGGCCTGAATGTAAAATCATCGTCATTACCGGCCATGATGAATTTTCCTATGCACAGGAATCGATCCGTCTTCAGGTGCATGACTATATTCTCAAGCCTGCCGAGCCCAAGCAATTGATGCAGGTGCTTCGCGGGGTCAGGGATCAGCTGGTCTCGGAGAAGCAAAAGAACCAGCATCTCCAGCAGGCTTCCCGGCAGATTATTAAGAATTTCCCGCTGCTGAGAGAACGCTTCTGCCAGGAATGGCTGGAGGGGAATCTGAGCCAGGGTGAGATCCGGGAGCAGCTGCACTTCCTGCAGCTGCCACAGGAGCGTCCAGAAGTAGTCGCCATAATCCGCTGGAGATGGGAAGCGCAGAATTCCGGTCTACAGGAGAAAGAACGTCAGCTGTTTCTTTTTGCAATAGAGAATATTGTATCAGAGCTGCTTCAAAACTTTATAAAGGTGATCTTCCGGGACACGGCAGGTCAAATCATTATTTTGTTATGGGATGCGGCAGGAGAACCGGTGCTGGCCGGGGTTGAAGCCGTAGTGCGAAGCCATCTCAAGATTGCCGTTGAAGTTGGCATAGAGCCTGTTGAGGGAGATACCACAGGTCTGACAGCCGCCTACCGCAAATGCAGAGTGAACCTCTCCAAAGAACAGCCTTTGTCACCCCTGGTCCGCAGAGCCAGGCAGTACATGCTTGAGCATTTTAGTGAATACGGGCTTACTCTGGAATTCATCGCCGGCAGCCTTCAAGCCTCACCGGTCTATCTCAGCCGGCTGTTCAAACAGGAGCTGGGTGAATCCTTCGGGACGTATCTGACCCAAATCCGTATCCGTAAAGCGGCGCAGCTGCTGCATTCAACCGAACTTAGCGTAGGCGAAGTGGCGGAACGCTCGGGTTACGAAACTCAGCATTATTTCAGCACTGCCTTTAAGAAGCATACAGGCGTATCTCCTCTGCAGTTCCGCAAAGGTGTACTGCCGGGAGATGGAGAACGAGCAAGCCGTGGGGAAGAGCAAGACTAGACTCATAGACTGTAAAATAAACCGCATGCGGCTAATCCCGCATGTGGTTTATTTATTCTCATTTCATTTAAGATGAACGAAAGACCTACCAAAGGTCAGAAGTGGCGGAGGTGAAGTTTGGAGCTGGAGGAGCGGTAGTGTCCGCCTTTATGTTTGGATTTCACCCGTAGCCAACGGTTTAAATCAGGAAATCCAAACATAACAGCGGCCGGAAGCCCAAACATTCACCGCAGTCACGACCAAGGCCGATTAAATAAATCAAAAGTTCAACATAAACATCATTTTTGAAAACGCTAACAAAAGTTTGGATTTTATAAAAACAGTAGCCTGAGTGTAAATACGGACCCCTGTTCCCCTTGCTATACTCAACTTGTCAAACGGGCAGACTGCCTGGGACAACAGAATAGTTCAGGGGGTAGCGCAGAGATGAAAAAGTATTCATTACTCATGCTGGCATTGGCACTTGTACTGGTTTTATCCGCTTGCGGCAATAACGGAGGGAACAGCTCCGGCGGCAGTTCGGAAGGAACGAAGGGCAAGGTGGGCATCGCGATGCCGACGAAGTCCTCGGAGCGCTGGGTGAACGACGGCAACAACATGGTAAAAGAATTCAAGAGTCTGGGTTACGGTACGGACCTGCAATACGCGGAGGATGTCGTTGAGAACCAGGTATCTCAGATCGAGAATATGATTACCAAAGGCGTGAAGGCCATTGTTATTGCTTCGATTGACGGTGAAGCCCTGACGGACGTCCTGCAAAAAGCGCATGATGCTAACGTAAAAGTTATCGCCTATGACCGTCTGATCAAGAAAAGTGAATATGTGGACTATTATGCTACCTTCGATAATTTTAAAGTCGGTGTACTGCAAGGCTCTTACATTGAAGAGAAACTAGGCCTGAAAGAAGGCAAAGGCCCGTTTAACATTGAACTTTTCGGCGGTTCGCCGGATGACAACAACGCCTACTTTTTCTTTGACGGAGCGATGTCAATCCTGAAGCCTTACATTGATTCGGGCAAGCTGGTTGTCCGCAGCAAGCAGATTACAATGGATCAGGTAGCTACACTACGCTGGGATGGAGCAGCTGCTCAAGCCCGGATGGATAACCTGCTGAGTGCCAATTACGCCAGCGATAACCTGGATGCTGTCCTGTCCCCTTACGATGGTATCAGCATTGGGATCCTTTCCTCACTGAAAGGCGTGGGCTACGGTTCAGGCGACA
This sequence comes from Paenibacillus sp. P46E, assembly GCF_001909095.1. Lineage (NCBI taxonomy): Bacteria > Bacillati > Bacillota > Bacilli > Caryophanales > Paenibacillaceae > Paenibacillus > Paenibacillus sp. P46E. The sequence continues at coordinate 33,706 of NZ_LVYZ01000050.1, read as the reverse complement.
AGAAGCTTCCGGTTGTTACCGGGCAGGACGCCGAGCTTGCCTCCGTTAAGTCCATTCTGGCTGGAGAGCAGACACAGACTGTATTCAAGGATACCCGCGAGCTGGCCAAAAAAGCGGTAGAAATGACGGAAAGTGTACTGAACGGTACGGAAGCGGAAGTCAATGACACCACCACTTATGACAATGGAGTCAAAATTGTACCTTCCTATCTGCTGGAGCCCGTATCTGTGGATGCTGCCAATGTAGATAAAGTGCTGGTAGACAGCGGCTACTATACCAAAGAACAACTCGGCAAATAACCGGTTGGAATGCTTTTAGCGGGAATGCGGCGGTAATTCGTGAAAAAGGCTGCCGCCGCTATAACCGCTGCTACAGTCTTAATGGAAAGCTGGGTGAGAGGCAATGAACGAAGTGATTCTGGAAATGAAGGGCATTACCAAAACCTTTCCCGGGGTCAAGGCACTGTCCAACGTGAACCTGCAGGTCAAAGCCGGAGAGATTCATGCGCTCTGCGGAGAGAACGGAGCCGGGAAATCCACCTTGATGAAGGTGTTGAGCGGAGTTTATCCGCATGGAACGTATGAAGGGGATATTTTATTTCAAGGGCAGGTCTGCCAATTCAAGGATATTAAAGATAGTGAAAGCCTGGGGATTGTCATCATTCATCAGGAGCTGGCTCTGATTCCGTATCTGTCTATCTCGGAGAATATTTTTCTCGGCAATGAGCAGGCAACGCGCGGGGTGATCAACTGGAACGCGACGACGGTGAAAACCAAGGAGCTGCTTCAGACCGTTGGCCTCAGCGAATCGCCGTTCACCCGGGTATCGACGATCGGTGTAGGCAAGCAGCAGCTTGTGGAAATCGCCAAGGCGTTGTCCAAAGAGGTGAAGCTGCTCATACTCGACGAACCGACAGCAGCACTGAATGAAGATGACAGTGAAAACCTGCTTACACTGATTCTGGAGCTGAAAAAGCGCGGGATTGCTTCAATTATCATTTCCCACAAACTGAATGAAATTGAGAAGGTGGCCGACTCTGTGACCATTCTACGGGATGGGCAGACAATCCGCACTTTGGATATGAAGCAGGATGAGGTTACCGAGGATGTCATTATTAAAGGCATGGTGGGCCGTGATCTGACCAACCGTTATCCGGAGCGGACACCGGACCTGGGTGAGACCATTTTCGAAATCCGCGATTGGGAAGTCTACCATCCGACTCAGGCGGGCCGCAAAATGCTTGACAAGATCAACCTTCATATCCGGCGCGGGGAAGTGGTTGGTATTGCCGGACTCATGGGAGCAGGGCGGACGGAGCTGGCAATGAGTGTGTTCGGCAAATCGTATGGCAGAAGGATCAGCGGTCAGCTGTACATGCATGGCAAAGAGGTTCATCTGAATGATATCAACAAAGCGATCGACAGTGGTTTGGCCTATGTAACGGAAGACCGCAAGCATTATGGACTCATCTTGATCGACGACATCAAACGGAATATTTCGCTCAGCAGCCTGAAGAAACTGTCCCGCCGGGGTGTCATTAATGAGAACGAGGAAGTGCTGGTCGCCGAGGAATACCGCAGGAAGCTGAACATCAAGACGCCAAGTATTTTACAGAAAACGGTGAATCTCAGCGGAGGCAATCAGCAAAAGGTTGTGCTCAGCAAATGGATTTATGCCCAGCCGGATATCCTCATTCTTGATGAGCCTACACGTGGCATCGATGTGGGAGCCAAATATGAAATTTACTCCATCATTAATGGGCTGGCGGCAGAGGGCAAAGGGGTGCTGGTCATCTCGTCTGAGCTGCCGGAGATTATCGGGATGTGTGACCGGATTTATACCATGTGCGAAGGCCGCATCAGCGGCGAGGTTGAACGGCAGGATGCATCACAAGAGCTGCTGATGAAATATATGACACGAAGCAGGGGGTAGCACGTCATGGGAGCAATTAGTGAAATTTTTAAAAAGAATATCCGCCAATACGGCATGATCATTGCTTTGATCTTTATCTCGATTTTCTTTCAAATTCTTACAGACGGTATTCTGCTCAAGCCGCTTAATGTAACCAATCTCATCCTGCAGAACAGCTATATTCTGGTGCTGGCAATCGGGATGGTGCTTGTGATCATCACTGGACATATCGACCTTTCAGTAGGCTCCGTAGCCGCTTTTATCGGGGCACTGTCAGCGATTATGATGGTGGATATGCATATGAACCCGGTGCTGGCGGTTATTCTTTCGCTGCTGATGGGCGCACTGGTTGGAGCCTGGCAGGGCTTCTGGGTCGCCTATATCAAAATTCCTGCGTTTATCGTAACACTGGCGGGGATGCTGCTGTTCAGGGGGCTGACGATGATTGTGCTGAATGGCCAGTCCATTGCGCCTTTCCCCAAAACTTTTCAAAAGATCAGCTCGGGATTCATCCCGGATTTCTTTGGCGGCAGCTCGCTGAATGTCCTTACACTAGTTGTGGGCGTTGTACTTTCCGTGCTGGTTGTGTACCAGGAGTTCCGCAACCGGAAAATATCTATAAAATACGGATTTGAGCAAACCTCTGTCTGGCTGTCCGTTGCCAAGGCTGCGGCGCTCGTGATTGTCATTAACTTGTTCTCCTATGTTATTGCCCAATATAACGGGATTCCGAACATTCTGGTGATCTTGATGGTATTGATCGTCATCTATTCCTTTGTTATGAATCATATGACGATGGGACGGCACATTTACGCACTAGGCGGCAATGAGAAGGCTGCCAGTCTCTCCGGTGTCAAAACCAAACGTGTCACCTTCTGGGTATTCGTCAACATGGGCGTGCTTGCAGCGCTGTCCGGTCTGGTGTTTGCAGCACGTCTGAACTCGGCGACACCCAAAGCCGGCACCAACTTCGAGCTGGACGCCATCGCGGCTTGCTTCATCGGAGGAGCATCTGCTTCAGGCGGGATAGGAACAGTGGTGGGCGCCATTATCGGCGGTTTGGTCATGGGCGTCATGAACAACGGTATGTCTCTCATCGGCCTCGGTGTCGATTGGCAGCAGGGCATTAAGGGGCTGGTGCTGCTGCTGGCAGTAGGTTTTGATATTTACAATAAATCAAAGACCGCATAAGCGAAGCGGATAGACTTGATAGAAAGAAAAGATAGGTGGAACCGTTCCTGGTATGACAAGGGAGGGTTCTTTTTTTTTGATCAGGTATTTAAAATTGGCAGTACTTTCTTAGTAAAAAGCTAACACCTCTGCTATAATGTTCTCAATACACGGATGGAAAGAGGACAGTTCAATGATCCTAAGTCCGATATCCTTACTTGAGTTAGCCGATATCAGTGTAAGCTGTAGACCGCAAATGATATGGCTGTATCACTATAATTCCTGTACATAGTCTGGACCTTATGGATCATTTCATCGACGAAGTCATAGTGATCCCTTAATCATTCAACTGGAGGCTTCAGATGCAGATTCTCGCGATGGTGACCATGCTGATTGATCATATCGGCTACATTTTTTTTCCGGGGGAAATGGCCTGGAGATATGTGGGGAGAATTGCTTTTCCAATATACTGCTACGCGCTGGTGCAAGGGCATATACATACATCATCAAGACCTCGTTATTTGCGGCGGCTGCTGTGGATTGCGCTGTTTGCTCAGATTCCCTATAATCTGGCGCTTGATCCGGGCGGGTGGAATGTCGTCTTTACCTTGCTGCTCTCTGCGGTTGTGTTGTTTATTCTGGATAAGCTGCCAAGCCTCTGGTACGGCATTCCTGTAGTGATTTTTGCGTTTATTCTCATGGACCGGCTGCCACTAGATTATAATGCCTATGGTTTGCTGCTGGTGCTGATCTTCCGTTATGCCCGTTCCTACTGGCTGATTCTGGCCCATTTCGTGCTGAATGGCGTATATCTGTACTATTATGGCTGGCTGGTCCAAATGTTCAGTGTCGTGCCTACCATTCTCATAGCAACAGCTCCGGGCTTCTGGAGGCTGCTTGAGAACAAACGGCTGCCGCGCTGGATCTGGTGGTCATTCTATCCGGCCCATCTGGCCTTGCTTGCCCTAGTGAAGATTCTGTTTTTTCAGGAATGGGTATTTATAGAATGGCGGGGTCTGTTTACAATATAATCCTGTTACCGGTTACACCCTTTACTACCCGATCCTCCCTCTTTAGAGTTGATGGATATAGATTGTAAATATAACTAGAGGAGACATGCTATGAAGAAAATGAAAGCAAGAACCAAGTGGTTACTCCCGATTCTCGCGGTGCTGCTAATTCTGGCGGGTTGCCAGAGTGTGGCGGGTTTTGATGTAAGCAAGGCGCTTTTGGGAGATCTGGATGTGAAATCTTCCGAATCCAGCACCACCATGTCACTCAAGGCTGTGCCTGCCGCAGGAATTAGTGCGGAAGATAAAGAAATGGTAGATCTTATCAATTCGTTCTCCTTGAACCTTAGCAGTATGAAGCTTCAGGATAATGGCAACATATCTGCTGCCGGAGTTGTAGGCTATAAGCAATTATCTATTCCTTTTACATTCTTTATGGATAAAGAGGCTGTTGTCTTTACCGCAGAAGGTGCTAAACAGCCATTCTACTACCCAATTGAAGGGTACGAGGAATCCATGGGCATTAAAGGGCTTGACCAGAACAAGGCACAGGAGATTTCCAAACTGTTGACTTCGTTCGTGGTGAAGAATCTGCCGAATCCCGGCGCGATTAGCGTGACCTCTGTAAATGAATCTGTATATGGTGAACAGCTGAATTTAACTAAGCTACATACGGAGATTACGGGCGACGAGATGCCGGCGCTTATAAAGAGCTTCCTGAAATCCATCTCCAAGGATACTGAGGGCTTTACCAATTTCATCAGCGGTCTCTATGATTATCTGTACCCGCTTCTGGAAGCGAATGGTATAGGCGCAGATGAACTCAGCGATCTGGGACTGGGTGAAATTCCACTGGAAAACAAGGAAGGTGTAGTGACTGTAGCGCATGATGCGGCCAAATTGGCTGTAGATGCACTCCTGCTTGTCTATGACAAACAGTTGGATAATCTTTACGCTTCAACACCTGAACTGAAAACCATCCTCAGTAAAGAGACCAAGCTGAATATCGATATGTTTGTGGACAGTGGATTCCATGTGCGTAAGCAGAATATCAATCTCTTTGTCGCATTACCAGCCAGCGAGGATCTGCCTCTTCAGAGCATTTCCCTCAAAATGGATACACAAACCTGGAATGTGAATGGTGCGGTAACGGCGAACCCGATATCGACTAACGGAGCGATGGATATGTCTTCTGCCGATCTTACTCCGGGACAGACACTCCGAAGCTTTGAGCCAGGTTCAGATGTATATAACATGCTCAAGAATGATATGAATATCACTGCGAAATCTCTGATGATTGCACCGGATGATGATTACTATTATCCGATTGTTGAAGGAGGCACCACTTATGTGCCACTGCGATATCTGGCGGAAGATATGGATGCTGTAGTGGAGTGGGATGGAGCTAACCGCGCCATCAATGTCACCGATGACGTCTATGGAGATAAGCTGGTATTCAAAATCGGCTCTGACAAGGTTCTGATCAACGGAAAGACAGTGAAGCTTGCCCAGCCGGTATTTGTTGACGAATATGGTGATGCTTATGTGCCGCTTCGTCTGCTGGCAGAAGCGCTTCATGCCAAGGTAGAAAAAGATGAAGATGGTTATATCTACATTGACCGTCCGTAAACAATCATGAACAGTAAAAAACCGGAATCTCTTAACCAAGAGGTTCCGGTTTTTTGACGTGCCACGTCGTGCAGCTTCATTGAGGCAATGATTTGGGTTGCGTCAATACCATTTCAAGCGAGACATTGCTGAGCACTTTATCCTGAGCCATACTCTGTATATAACCGGACATGAAGCCGCCATCCATGCCCATCCATAGTGCATAACCCGGCATAGACTTGATTTCATCCAGTGCACTGCCAGCAGTCCCGGCGAAATAATTCACGTTCAACCGGGCCATTACTTCAGCCATCGATTGTTTTTCACTTTCACTGAAGGTGGAGTCTTTGAGGCGGGCCATCGCTTTGTTATAGGATTGCCCGGCGAATACACCCTCGGCGTAGCTTTTAAAGGCCATCAGGTGAGGATCGGTATTTCCGGTGGCCTTGGCCCAGCCTTCAACGTCTACTGCTGCAGTGTGATAAGTGACTGCACGGGTAGCAGGATCAAAGCGCATTGCCCCATATTGATGCGGGTTCACGGCCATGGCACTGGTAGCAATATCATAGACCGGAGGATCTCCTGAACCAGCTGTACCGTCTGTCGTAGGATCTGGGTCGCGTGCAATATCCTGCATGTGGATATGCCCGGACAATACAAGATTAAGCCCGTCCTTGCGAAGTGTTTTCATGGTTTCCTGACTGTTGTTAAGCTTGAATCCTGATACAGACATGGAGGTATGGCTCAGAAGGTTATGATGCATCACCGTAATGATCGAGGCCTGTTTCTCAGCTGCCAGCTTCGCGCATTCATCCATCCAGGAAAGGGTAGAAGGGAGGATGCGGCCGTCCGTCTGGGGAAATCCGTAGCTTTCATTGTTGGCATACTGGCTGCTGTCAATCATCAGTAGATATAGTCCAGGTGCCGCTTGAACGAGGTAGCTTAGGCTGTCCTTGTCACGTGAGATCGCTTCACTATAGCCGAAATCAGAATACAGCTTTGTAAAATCCTCCGGAGTGATATGCTCCGCAACGACCTGCTTGTCTGCTGTGAACGATCTCGCCCAGGGATTATTCAAGTCATGATTACCAGGAATGACATAGACATCGGTGCCTGAAGCTTCCACACGTTTCAACTTCTCCGCCAGCTTCTTATGGCTGCTTGCTTCCCCGTTATTGGTAAGATCACCACTGAGAATCAAAAATCCTGGCTTCTTCTGTTGTGTATCATAGACGAGGGCTTCCATAAGTTCGTCACTATAGGGCAGGATTTTACCGTCCCCTCCGTTCACGTAAGCCTGAAAGGCTGCTCCGCCATCCTGAAGGTCCTTATCGAGATAATGGGTATCTGTTGCCACCCAGAACGTTACAGGAGCTGTTGCATTCTTAGTAGAAGCTACGCTGGATTCCGCAGCATCCCCTAACGGCAATGGATTGCCTTTACAGCTCGAGAGAATGAGACCGGCGGCCATGAGCATGGTAAGTGTATATAGATTTGTCTTTTTTGAAGAAAATATCCGTCTATTGTTGTGTGTTTTCATCTTATCAACCTTTCTTTTGCACTTTTGCTGAACTATTGTAGCCTATTTGGTGCAGAATTGTATATCGAAAAGTGAGTAACTATTTCTTAATCTTCAGTTTGGAGTATAGAAAATAGTGAAATGCGCATAATTTTGCTCAAGGACTGCGACAATAAGGGGTGGCATGGAAAAACAGGGGAAAGGAAAATGTTGTGAATGGGTCTTGTTATTTCGAAAATAAAGTGTTAAGATTTAAAAAAGTAAGTAACTAAATAAACGGAGGTATTCATATCATGTCTAAGAACTTTTTTGAAGCAGTAAAAGGTAGACGTTCCATCTATGCAATCAGCAAGGAATCCCCGATTTCCGATACAGAGATTCAAGAGATTGTTGAAGAGGCCGTTCTACATAGCCCAACTTCTTTTAACTCTCAAAGCTCAAGAGCGGTAGTATTGCTGGGAGATAAGCACGATAAGGTGTGGGATATTACTGCGGATACCCTGCGCAAAATTGTACCAACTGAACAATTTGAAGGTACTGCACAGAAATTGTCCTCTTTCAAAGCGGGTTACGGAACCGTATTGTTCTTTGAAGATCAGGCTGTAGTGAAGCATCTGCAAGAGAACTTTGCCCTTTACGCTGAGAATTTCCCGATTTGGTCAAACCAGTCCTCCGGAATTCTGCAATTCGTAGTATGGACTGCATTTGCTGATGCGGGTCTTGGAGCTTCGCTGCAGCATTATAACCCTTTAATTGATGATGAAGTAAAAACAACCTTTGATATTCCGGCAGACTGGAAGCTTATTGCTCAAATGCCTTTCGGTAAAACCGTTAACGAACCAGGTGAAAAAGAATTCCAGCCGATCGAAGAGCGCGTAAAAGTAATTAAATAAGGGAACCGGAATCGGTTTAAAACCTCCTTGTTCAGGCTAATGATATCTATAGCCCGAATAAGGAGGTTTTTGTGATGCCATGGAACAAAGACGATTATCCGGACTCGCTGAAGAACTTTATGGCTCCGGTGCGAAATAAGGCGATTGAGATTGCCAATGCCCTCTTGGACGAAGGGTATGAAGAGGGAAGGGCAATATCGATTGCCACGGCACAAGCCAAAGAGTGGGGCGAGAACCACGATAAGCAGATCCGCAAGAAGAGCCAATAACCCGGCGGATAAGGGGCTGTTGTCAAGATTGAACGCTGCCGGACAGAATCGAGAGCAACATAACACATATACAAAAGGGGTTGTGGATTTCACTCCACAACCCCTTTTGTCAGTAACCCTAAGAAGTGCCTGTCCTCTTTTTGAAGTAGCTCTAATTAGGCTATACGGGAATAAATGCTCTTACTTTGTAGTTGGTGCTTCAGTTGCTGCCGGAGCTGCACTGGCATCAGGAGCCGCGCTTGTACCAGGAGATGCGGATGCTTTAGCTTTGGCATCAGTCAGTGTATTCGTAATCTTGGCACCTGCAGTCAGATCCTGAAGCCAAGTGGAAGACATTTCGGATACCTTTTTCGCTTTTAGGGTTTTGGTGATTTCTTCTTTCTTCTCGGCAAGCGTGTATTCATGAGCTTCTTTACGGTCAGTTACCTTAATAATATGGTAGCCGTACTCCGTTTTGACAGCGCCGCTGGTTTCCCCAACCTTGAGCTTGAAGGCAGCATCTGCGAATTCAGCGACCATATCGCCTTTTTTGAAGAAGTTAAGATCGCCGCCTTTATCTTTGGAGCCAGTATCAGCTGATTTTTCTTTAGCGAGTGTGGCAAAATCCGCGCCATCTTTCAGCTGTTTCAGAATAGCATCAGCTTCTTCTTTGGTTTTTACTAGAATATGGGAAGCGCGGACTTCTTCTTGCTGGTTAAAGGAAGCTTTGTTTTCGTCGTAGTATTTAGTAATTTCATCATCTGTAACAGTCACTTTAGGCTCAACCAGTTTGCGGATTTTCACCTGCATCGGCATCTGCTTTTTCAGATCTTCCAGCGTCATCGAACTTTGCTGCAAAGCGCTGTTGAGTGCTTCTTCACCGCCGAACTGCGTTTTGAGATCTTCTATCTCAGTAGTGATGTCTGCGTCGGTAACTGTAATATTGGCTTTTTTGGCCTCCTGGTCAACAAGCGTGTTGGTGATCAGGTTCTGTAGAGTCGCTTCCCCGCCGGCTTCAACCAGCTTGTCATAGAGCTGAGCTTTGGAAATATCGGTACCATTGACGGATGCAACAGCTACTTTGCTGTCATCCTTCTGGAATGGCTGCACGATGAGAACAACAATAAGGGCTGCGGCGAGGACAATCGATGCGATCATCCAGCCCTTGCCGCCTTTGGCAGATGGGGTGGAAGGAGGTGTTCCATCGCCAACTCTGTTCATAACTGGAACATTGGTAGCGCTGTCAGGTGCGTCATTCTCTTCGAATACTTCTGCCGCTTCCTGCGCGGTTACGGGTTCCAATTCAGGAGCTGAAGCGGATTCTTCCCCTAATCCTTCATTGATACCGGAAGTGTTGTTTTCTCCCGTCGTTCCATTGTTGTCCAGATGTTCGTTCTCATTGAAATCCTTTTTGTCCATTATTATTTATGACTCCCTTCAATATAGGTGTTGCCTGTCTTTCTACAACTTTACCAGAAATCAGGATTCCAAACCTTAAGAAAGTATAAAAAAGCCGATTTACTTTTTAAGTTTATCTTAAGATACAAGGAAAAAGCCGGAGCGTCATGGATTTTCCCATGCGTTTCCGGCTTTTTGGAAGGCTCCGTATTCATCTCCTGCGGTGGATATATAACCGCTTAAGAGCTGAGGCTTTTCAGCAGGTGGCGTATGCTTTCCTGTTTGCGTCTTGGCACGCGGACAGTCTTGGCGTACAGACCCATCTCTCCGAAATAAATACTGTCGTCTTCGATTGAGCTGATCTTGTTAAGATTGACGTAACAGCCCCCATACACATGATAATAACTTGGATTAGATAACAAACGGTTAAGCTGCTCGGCAGTCATTCTCTTTTTAATGTTATAGTTTCTGCCGTGAAAAATGACCAAATCATGGTCCCCGACCTTAAAGAACAGAATGTCCGTTTCCACCTCGAAGTCCTCATACACATTTCTGGCTTCCAGCAGGCTGCTCATTCATGTTCCCCCTTTATACAAAATTAAAACTCAATGTTAGCGCTTTCATTATAACATAACGATTTACCCTTGAGAAGCCTTATTTTTAAAATGTTTTATGACATTTTTAGCTTGCGATTTGTCATAGACGCTGAAAAAATGTAAATTAATAAGATGGCTAGAGTGAAATTGGGCTGTAATGGCCCACAATATTAATGAACCATTTGAGGAGGATTACCGAGATGAAGGACAATACTAGACTGCTGCTGTTTACCGGTTCCTACGCAAGCGCTGAAGAAAGCGGGGTTCAGGTCTTTGAATTGGATGGAGCAGCGGGAGGGACACTTGCACTGGTGGATAAGGTACAGGGCATAACAAATCCGACTTTTGTGAATGTTAATGCTGCTGAAGGACGGCTGTATGCTATTGGAGAAAAGGCCAATGGAGAGGGCGGCAAGGAAGGGGAAGTGGTTTCTTTTTCCATTGACCCCCAGTCAGGCAAGCTTACCGAATTGGCCCGCATTTCGACCATGCCAGCCACAGGCAGCAATCAAACCACAACTTGCCATATCTCAAGAGATTCTCAAAATGAGTATATTATAGTATGCAGCTATCACGGCGGACTGGTGGGACTGGTGACCCTCGATCAGCAAGGACTGCCGGTCCGGCTGGAGGATACTGCAGTACATACGGGACAAGGAAAGATGCCTGGGCAGAACAAGCCTCACCCGCATTCCGCAATCTTTAGTCCGGATGAGAAGTTCCTGTTCGTTTCCGATCTTGGACTTGATGTGATTCGTACTTACCAGATTAACCCTGATACCCGGACGCTGGAAGCAAAAGGAGATACCCCGCTTCATGAAGGAGCCGGACCGCGTCATTTCGTTTTTCATCCGGACGGCAAATCCGCCTATGTTATCAATGAGTTGGATAGCACAGTTACCTCTTTTCTTTATGATCCTAAAGCGGGTACACTTCAAACGGTTGCCACCCTATCTACATTGCCTGATGGCTACCCGTCAGCAGACAATAGCTGTGCCGAAATCGCCTTGTCCGCAGATGGACTCTATTTGTACGGATCAAACCGCGGGCATGACAGTATCGTCGTGTATGCCGTTGATCCTGCAACCGCCAGACTTACACTGGTGGAGCATGTATCCACCCATGGAGGGCATCCCCGCCATTTCACCCTAACCCCTGACGGCGCGTTCCTGATCGCTGCGAATCGTGATGGCAATAATCTGGTTGTATTCAGCGTTGACCGTGTAAGCGGAAGACTTATCTTCACGGGCAATACAGCTGAGGTATCCAAACCGGTGTGTGTAAAACCTGCATATTTTCCGGTGATGATATAAACTCCCGGAGAACCCGGCACTGTGACAAATACAAGGATGATGTACATGGTTATATCCTGTAATCCTTATATTTTAAACAAAAGGAACACCGGAGCTGATTGCTCCGGTGTTCCTTTTGAAAAGAAGGTTCCGTGGCTAAATATTTCTTATTTTAGCGAAACAGGCTTCAGCGGCACAATGGTGGAAACAGCCGATTTAAACAGTACATTCTGTTTACCGTCACCCTGGCCCTGCAAAGTGATGGTGTAAGCGTCATAGGAGGTTACATATCCTTGCATTTTAACTCCATTGGTTGTAAAAATTGTCACGGGAACCTTGGTTGAAATGCACTGGTTCAACAAACGTTCCTGTAATTTCAGAGTTTCCACTTCGGCAGCACTCCATCTTTTTTTGAATTGTTTTCCAGGACATTATACCACGGGGAAGACCTTCACTGGAAATGGGAACGCTAAGCTTTAGATTAGACAAGGGGGTAGTTATGCTGCAATTTCTATACGGATCCAGAGGTTTTCGGGGTTTTTTATGGTTTCTGCTAGCTTTTGCTGTGATCGCTGTGTTTGTGAAGCTGGACAGGATCTCAGGTTTTGATATCTCAATTATACATGCTGTACAATCAGCGGAGATCCCGGTGTTCACTTCGCTGGCCAAAGGATTATCCCTGGTGGGCTCCTCAAAACTTGCAATCGGTATTTCGCTGCTGACCATGATGATATTGTTTTTTGTACTGAAGCATAGGATAGAATTGCTTTTGTTCCTCATAGTCGGCTTAGGCTCACAGTTGCTGAACACATGGATGAAGCTTTGGTTTCACCGGGAGCGCCCGAACATTCACCGGTTAATTGAACAAGCGGGCTACAGCTTCCCGAGCGGACACTCTATGGCGGCGTTTTCGCTCTATGGTGTGCTTGCGTATCTGCTATGGAGGCATATGAGGGGCGGAACCGAGCGGGTATTATTGATTTTGTTCACTGTACTTATGACTGGAGGTATTGGCTGGAGCCGTGTCTATTTGGGCGTGCACTACCCAAGCGATGTTATTGGAGGATATGCTGCCAGCGGGGCTTGGCTGATGTTGTGCATTGCCTGTTTTGAGGCGTTCCGGAATTCACGGAAGCAGAGGCAGCAGCGCACATGAAAAATGCGGATTCCCGTAAATGCTCACGGGAATCCGCATTTGGCGGCAGGACCGCTTTTAACAGTTATCCTTGGCTCGTGGTGAGTTCAGGGCTTTCGGGACTCCTGAAAATGAGCGGTGCGGCTGATACTAAGCTTCAGTAGTGCCGGTAAGCTGGCTTTCAGCTTGTTGGCCTCTTCGCGGGTGATCTGTCCGTCCGTAATCGAAGCTTCAAGCTTCAGGCTGGCTGCTTCACTTAGCTTTTGGATATATTGATCTTCGGTCCAGCCTTTTTTCTCCAGGGCTAGAGCATACAGGGTTTTTCCCGCTCTCAGGCTGCGGATTAACTCGGAACGGTCCATCTCCAGCAGCTTGGATGTTTCATTGATGATGAAATGTCCGCCTCCGGTTCTGAAACCTTTGTCCATATGCGGCGCATGGGGATGCGGTTGTGTTTTCTCAGCATGAACCGCCGAATCCGGTGCAGCGGAAGGAGTTCTTCCGGCTGTATTCTCGGCATAAGCGGCGGCTGGAGCCAAGCAGAGAAGGAGCGCTGCTGCGAAAGTTGTGATTTTTTTGACATTGTTGCTCATGTTTTCACCTCGACTGTTATGTGTTCGGACTGCTGCAAACAGTATTCCCCGAATGCTGAAAGAATCCTAAAGACTGCCTAAAGGCAACCTGGAATTCGCCAGCCTGCATCTTGGGTAATAATGTCTGTACTATTAGAGATGAACCAAAGCAGTTCAGGATATACATATTTGTACGTGGGATATCAATGAAGTAACGCTTACAAAACTTAAGCGTATGCTTTCGAAGTGAATTTTGTACGAAGTGAATTCGAGGATGTAACGCTCACAAAATTTTAGGAGGTATTGAATTGGCTTTTGGCGCCCGCATACTCAAAACCGGTTTGGCAGTAACACTTGCCCTCTATCTGTCTGCCCTTTTGCACTTCACTTCCCCTGTGGGCGCAGCGATTGCAGCAATATTCGCTATGCAACCCTCCATCTACAGATCCTGGCGGTATTTTCTGGACCAGATTCAGACAAGTACTATGGGTGCGGTACTGGCGCTGCTGGGTGGAATGCTGCTGTCCAATGAACCGATTGCCGTCGGTCTGGTATGTATTCTGGTGATTATGATCAGTATGAAAATGAACCGGGCTGATACGATCGGCTTGACTCTGGTAACCGTCATCTCAGTTATGGAGGCTTCGGGGCAGTGGGAGTTTGCCTTAACCCGCTTTTTGCTCACGCTGACCGGTATTATTTCAGCATTCATTATTAATATCGCTGTATTTCCTCCGCAGCCGCGGAAGCAGTATATCCAGCAGATTGAAAATGTATTTGGCAGCCTGTCGCTGCTGCTGCGGACGGCGGTGTCACATGAAATGAAGGAGAGTGTCTTCCGCGATGAGAAAAATGCGCTGGAAGGCTCGATCCGGTCACTGGCCGACAAATACACTTTGTTTGAGGAGGAGCAAAAGCAGCTTCGGAGGGCTAAATACAGCCAGACCCGGCAAATGGTTGTCTACAAAAATCTGCTGGCTTCATTGCAGAAAGGGTTTGAGGTGCTGGAGGCGGTAGAACGGCATTATTTTCAGGCTGAACGAACAGAGCTCACAGATGAGTTGTTCGACCGTCATTTGGAGCAGCTGATCAAGTACCATGAGACGATTTTGCTCAAATTCGAAGACAAACTTAAGCCGGGAGCAACCGATATTGCCCCGCTCGGCGAGGATAACGACCGTTTCCTGCAAGCGGCAATCAACGGCTATGACGCGGGGAAAAACGGACAACTGAGATTGTCTGTTGTGGCGGCGGCGATCTATGACTACGGGTACCAGTTGGAGCGTCTGGATAAAGTGGCGGACCAGATCAACCGGCTTTCAGGGGATGAAAAGGAATAGTTCGCCACTCCTGCATAGATATACGAATGTTGACCATCCTTCTGCAAATAGAGCATACTTTATAGTGTTAAGCATGCAAGGTTAACTAGTCTAGACACAGCAAAAGATCCGGCCCCTAGTGGGACCGGATCATCAAAGACTTGATTAAGTGTGACGCAGTTGATACAATAAAAAGATATCGGAAAATCGTTTGCGATAAAACATAAGTACGCAACTTAATTATAACATGGGTAAGGATGAATGTCAACCTTCCAAAGGGGATGAATTGCAATGGAGAAACATGATAGTGAATGGAAAGAAGAGCAGGAAAGGGTTAACGGGATTACGAAGCTGTTGTCAGCCCATATCCGGCGGTTATCCGAGGAACTCGGACTTCATCGCAGTGATGTCGTCGATATGCGTAAGGACTTCTGGGAAGAGGTTACGGTGAATTTCAGCAGCCCGGATGACCTCGGGGAAACCTCAACAAGTCTGCGGCAGCAGGCCCAAATTCTGAACGAGCGTGAGCGCCATCATCTACAGTCAAGCAAAGCGCTTAAAAAATATAGAAAGCTGGTTGTATCTCCCTATTTCGGCCGGATTGATTTCAAGGAGACACCGGAAGCCGGGACAGAGCAGATTTATCTGGGCATCGGCTCACTTATGGAGGATAACGGCACTTTCCTGATTTACGACTGGCGCGCACCGATCTCCAGCCTTTACTATGACGGGGCTCCCGGGCCGGCAGCCTATGAAACGCCAGGCGGGCTAATCTCCGGAACGATGGAGTTGAAGCGCCAGTTCGTCATCGATGATGGAACGATAGAAGTCATGTTTGATACAGGTGTTACGATCGGCGACGAGCTGCTTCAGCAGGTACTCAGCCACAGTGCTGACGACCGGATGAAGAGCATCGTAGCGACGATTCAGAAGGAGCAGAATGCCATCATCCGCAATGACCGGAGCCGGATGCTGGTCGTTCAAGGGGCTGCCGGCAGCGGTAAAACCTCAGCCGCTTTACAGCGCGTAGCCTATCTGCTCTATAAATACCGCGAAGTATTGCAGGCAGACCAAATGCTGCTCTTCTCGCCCAATCCGCTTTTTAACAGCTATGTCTCCACGGTGCTCCCGGAACTGGGTGAAGAAAATATGCAGCAGACCACCTTCCAAATGTACCTTGAGCACCGGCTGGGCCAGGAGTTTGAGCTGGAAGACGTTTTCAATCAGACAGAAAGCCTGTTGAATGCCCCTGAAGGACCGGAAGCAGCCACACGCAGAGAGGGAATCGCCTATAAATCCTCTGTGGCCTTTCTGGATGTAATCCGTCGTTATGTCAATCTTCTGGAGCATGAAGGGATGCTGTTTAAGCCGCTTGTATTTCAAGGCCGGGCAGTTGTCAGCAAGGAGGAGATGGAGCGCAAGTTCTACAGCTTTGATTCCAGTATAAAACTGGCGAACCGTATTGATCTCATGACAGGCTGGCTGCTCAAAAAAATCGCTGCGTTCAGTGTGGAAGAACGGGAATCGCAATGGGTGGAGGATCAGATTGAGCTGATGGATTCCAGTGACTATCAGCGGGCCTACAATATGCTTCGGCGCAAGGGCGGCGGCCAGAATGACAGCTTTGATGATTTCGATATGGAGAAAACCTCGCTCGCCAGATTTATCGTCAGCCAGCGTCTGAAGCCGCTTCGCGGCTGGACCAAACGCGGACGATTCGTTGATGTGAAGGGGCTGTACAGCCTGCTTTTTGCTGACCGTGGATTAATGGAGCGCCTGAGCAACAACCTGCAGCTTCCTGATGTCTGGGACAACATCTGCCGGCAGACGATAACATCAATGCACCAGAACGAGCTTGCCTATGAAGATGCCACACCTTTTCTGTATCTGAAGGAATTGAGCCAGGGTTTCCGCACAAACACACTAATCCGCCATGTGATTGTAGATGAGGTGCAGGATTACTCTCCATTCCAGCTGGAGTTCATGCGGCGACTGTTCCCCCGGGCCAAAATGACAGTGCTGGGAGATCTGAATCAGGCCATTTATGCCCAAGGCGAAGTACTGGGAGATCTGGGTGGACTCGTCAGTATCTATGGGGAGGAGAACACAGAGGTGATCTCATTGACCCGCAGCTACCGTTCCACCTATGAGATTGTTGAGTTTACGCGTTCAATGATTCCCGGGGGGGAAAAGATCGTTCCTTTTAACCGCCGGGGAGAATCACCGCAGCTGACCGTTGTGGACAACGAGGAGGGGCTGCTGGCTTCAATAGAACGGGATGTACTGAATCTGCATTCCATGGGCTATCATTATGTGGCGGTCATCTGTAAGACAGCGGAAGAAAGTGCAAGGGTTCATGCCGAGCTGCAGGATAGGCTTCCGGTGAGGCTGGTTACGAAGGATACGCCCAATTTTCAAAAAGGAACGCTGGTGCTCCCCGCCTACCTGGCCAAAGGTGTGGAATTCGACGCCGTGATCATTTACGACGGCTCTGAGGCTAAATATGGCCGGGAAAGTGAACGCAAGCTGTTCTATACCGCGTGTACCCGGGCGATGCATTTGCTGCATATCTACAGTCTCGGGCAGCCCAATCACTTCCTGCCTGCCGAGGTTCGTGAGTCTGTGACCGCCGGGGCTTCACAGAGCTAAACGCAGGGTTACAATATAATGCAAAGACCGCCTCCAAAATTGATATTTGGAAGGCGGTCTTTTTCTATATATTCCTCAGAGTGGTCTTAAGTGACCTCAGCGGAACATCTCTGGCAATATCTATTTGGCTGCTGGGTGGCTGGTGGAAGGTTCTTGTGCAAGGCTCCGGCGTTTATAAAGTGAAGTAAGGAGTATAACTGTATAGATCAACAGCAATAAAAGCGGGGCAAGGGTTGAATAACGGTACATGACAGCATAGCTGGTATACAGTGCAACCGAACCGAGAATTAGGGAGCCAAGGGCTACACCCAGATCCAGTGAGTTGAAGAACATACCGTTAGCCATCCCGCGCTGACGAGGCTCTACGGATTGAATCATCCATGTCTGCAGTGCAGGCTGCATCGAGCCAAACCCTATTCCATAACATATTGCAGCCGGAAAAAGGGCGCCTGTTGAAGAAGCGAAAGAAAGCAGCAACAATCCTGCGATAATGAATAGACTTCCCGGAATAAGCAGGGCCGGAGGGCCGAAGCGGTCATAGATTTTACCGGACAGTGGTCTTACAACCACAATGGCAACGGCATTGAACAGAAAGAAGTAAGCGATATGCTCCAGATGGATTTCCTTACCGAATAGAGCCAGAAATCCCAGCAGGCCTCCATAAGAGACGGCTAGCAGGAAATTAAGCACGCAGGGTACGAATAGTCTGCCGAAGGTTCCACCCTTAAGTTCCGATACAGGTGCGTTTGCCGGTTCCTTGTGATGTGCAGGCAGCTTCGTGGTCAAACGGTAGCCGAGCGGTACAATCAGCGTCAGTACTGCGGCTGTGCAGATAAGCAGCGAACCGAAGCCGGGTCCCTGCAGTAGGCTGAGCCCGATCAGCGGGCCAGCTGACATCGCAAGGCTCGTGGAGAGGCCAAAATACCCCATACCTTCGCCCATCCGCCGGATCGGGATCACATCAGAGGCCATTGTAGGGAATGCGGTACTGGCCATACCGAAGCCAACCCCGAACAGCATCCGTAGGAGCAAGAGGGCTAGGATATTTCCTGCCCAGTAATAACCGATCACCGCAGCAAGGGAAACAGCCAGACCAAGGAAGATCAGCAGATTGCGGCCGCCCTTCTCCATAGCCTTCGCTGAGAAGAGCCGTGAGGCAATGGCGCTTAGTGCGAATAGACTGGTTACAAGACTGACTTGTACGGAAGAAGCGTGGAGTGTTCCTTCGGCATAAGCTGGGAGAGTGGAGAGGGTCATTTGCAAACCCATGAACAGCATTAAGTTGCAGATTGTGAGAATAATGAAGGACGGGGTCCATAATCGCTCAGATGTATAATTCAAAACGGGTTTCTCCTATTCTTTAAGCGTATTTCCGGTGTTGTGGTAGATCAGCTCCAGCATGGAGCGGAGGTCTTCCAGCTGCTCTGGGCGGAGTCCATTAACAGCTGTTGCAATGGTCTGTTGCTCTAGAGAAACTGTTCGCTCAATCAATGACTTGCCTGTCTCAGTCGCATAGAGCTGGAAAGCACGCCGGTCGGTGGGGCTCATTGTCTTGTGTATGAAGCCTTTCTTCTGCAGCAGTTCTACAATGCGGGCGGTAGTTGGCTGGTCCTTGGCGGCCGCAGCGGCAACTTCTTTCTGGTTAATGCCTTCACGGTCACAGATCATCAGCAGGATAGACCACTGCTCCGGAGTGATGTCATAAGGCTTAAGGACACGTGCAAATGCATTGGAAATCCTCCGGTGCGTAGAGCCGAGAAGAAATCCAAGGAAATCTTGCGGTGAAGAAAAGGGCATGAATACTCATCCTTTCACAAATACTTGTCATAACAATTATATTTAAGACAACTATATATGTCAATGTACAACAAAAAAGCCTCTCCCCGCATGAGCGGAGAAAGGCTGGTAATGTACCGGTATGGGGTGCTTAGACTTGCGGAACTTTCTCCCAGTCTTTCAGGAAACGCTCGATACCGCTGTCGGTCAGCGGATGCTTCCAAAGTGAAGGCAGGAGGGAGCCTGGAATGGTTGCAATGTGTGCACCTGCAATTGCAGCCTGCTCCACATGAGCAATGTTGCGGATACTTGCAGCGATAATTTCCGACTGAAGTCCGTAATTGGTCAGGATCGTCTTCAAATCCGAGATCAGCTTCATGCCGTCAACACCGATATCATCCAGACGTCCAACGAACGGGCTGATATAGGTAGCGCCGGCTTTGGCGGCCATCAGTCCCTGAGCTGCCGAGAAGATGAGGGTTACATTCGTTTTAATGCCTTTTTTGGTTAGTTCATAGCAAGCTTCCAGACCATCTTCAGTCATCGGCAGCTTGATAACCACGTTAGGTGCCCATTCAGCGATTTCGTAAGCTTCCTTCAACATTTCTTCGGCTTTCAGACCGATGACCTCAGCGCTGACAGGGCCTGGTACAATTGCAACAATTTCTTTGATAACATCCTTGAACAGTCTGCCTTCTTTGGCGATAAGCGACGGATTTGTCGTTACGCCATCCACTAATCCGAGGCGGGTAATACGTTTGATTTCTTCAATATTTCCGGTATCCAAGAAAAATTTCATTTCGTGGTATCCTCCCTTGGTTTGATATGGATTGACAAACATTTTGCACCACTTCATTATGAATCATGCTAATCGAAGATTCAACTGTTAATATGAATATTTCAAAATAACTTTATAGAATTTCAGGTGAAATGTTAATTCAGCGCGCTGTGCCCATTCCCTGACACGTTCGTCACGTGATAATATAGAAGCGGTGTTGCCCATATCGCCGAAAGGGCAGGTGTCAGATATGTTTATGGTATATGCAGGGGTTGTCGCCTTTCTGTTATTTGCTGCCGGAATCATTGCTTTCCAGAACAGCAGGCTGGTTGCCCAGCAGGAAGCGGATGAATCTGCAGGACGCATCAGCAGTTTAATGTATTCTGTCTATCATCAGTCCTTTTCATACAAGGATGAGCGGCCGGAAGCGGTTCCTTTGTTTCAATTTAGCGTTCGTTCACTTCTGGATGGGCAGCTTGCAGGCGGAGAAGTCGACAAGACGATAGCCCTGTGCCGGGTTCCTGCAGGAGGCGGGGAAATGGCGCTCTCTGACGCTCAGAGCTGGATGCTGGGCAATATCCGGCAGTCTTCTCTGCGGGGCGAGCAGATCCAGGCGGATTCTTTTACGGACAATGCATTGAGCAATGGGGAGAAAGAGATGATCTTGCGTTTGGAATCGGCTGTGAAGGAGGAGGCCGCAGATGCAAATCATCATTAACCATGTGGTTATTTCCATCCGGCAGGGGGATATTACCACCTGGCAGGGAGACATGATTGTAAATGCTTCGAATTCGGGTCTTTTTGGCGGTGGGGGTGTGGACGGTGCAATTCACCGGGCTGGCGGACCGCAGATTGCTGAAGCATGTGCAGAGATTCGTCACAAGCAAGGCGGTATTCTTCCAGGTGAAGCTGTGGTTACAAATGCCGGGGGACTGCCTTTCCTGGGGATCATACATACAGTAGGTCCGATATGGAAAGGCGGAGCTGCGGGAGAAGCTGCAATTCTGGCCAAATGCTATTCGAGCAGTCTGGAGGCAGCCTGTAGACGGGGGGCGGTAAGTGTTGCTTTTCCCAACATCAGTACAGGGGTCTATAATTTCCCCAAAGAACTGGCATGCCAGACTGCGCTGAGTTCTGTCATTGAGTATATTAAGGAACGTGATTCCGGTGGACTGCCGCTGAAGCGGATAGAATTCATCTGCTACGAGTTGGATAATGCCCAATTGTACGAGGAAGTTCTTCATAACTTTGCTTGAATTACGTAATTACATTCCTGTGCTAATATGAAAATCACAAGTTGCAACTATATAAATAAAGGTACATTCCAATTAGGATGAGAGTGAGGATGAGAAATGTATTCTAGTGTTGGAGTGAACTTTGTTGTGGTTGATCCCGAGAATAAGGATCTGCGGGCTTTAATTGACCGTCTGGATGATGAACTGAAATCAAGGTATCCGCATGAGACGATCTACGTAGTGGACTTCTCTGATCCCAAGGTTAGGGAAATGACCTTCGTGGTGGCTTATGCCGGGGACAAGCCGGTAGGCTGCGGAGGCCTTCGTCCGCTGGCTGAAGATTCTTCCAGTATGGAACTCAAGCGATTCTATGTAGATCCGGATACCCGTCAACAAGGGATCGCAAACCGTATGCTGCTGGATTTGGAACAAAGGGCTGCAGCAGCGGGCTGCAGAGAAATCCGGCTGGAGACAGGCATCAAGCAGCCGGAAGCCATTGCGCTGTACGTGAAGCACGGCTACCGGCCGATTGATTTGTTTGGACCCTACATTGGTGATCCTGACAGCCTTTGTTACGGTAAAATTCTGTCTTAACCAAGCTTTACGCGTGGTACTTACCGGCCGGTGCATCCAGCACCCACTCCAGCATCAGGATCATATCCTCAAGCCGGCTCAGCTGGGCATTCAGCGGTTCCCGCTGGGGGCTGCTATCCGGCAGCGGTGTCAGTCGGGATTCCACGGATCTTTTTTGCAGGGTCAATTCGTTGATTTTGGATTGGATCTGTTGCTCGGTTCTCATGCTGGAAGCCTCCTGGCGGTGATCATTTGATAGCAATTCAGAACTATTATAACGGATAAATGGGGGTATTAGAAATGAGTATCAATGTGAAGCAGCTCGCGGCAGAGAAGGCAGTAGAGTATGTAAAGGACGGAATGAAGGTCGGACTGGGAACAGGTTCTACAGCTTACTGGGCCATCCGGAAGTTAGGTGAGCGGGTAAAGGAAGGGCTGCAGATCACTGCTGTTGCCACTTCGGTTGCCTCAGAGGAACAGGCACGTGAACTCGGAATCCCCCTGGTCGGTTTCGGTGATATCAAGGGTCTTGATCTGACCATTGATGGTGCAGATGAGCTGAATCATGATCTGGAACTCATTAAGGGCGGCGGAGGTGCATTGCTGCGTGAGAAGATCGTAGCCCGCAATAGTACACGGATGATTGTGGTGGCTGACGAGAGCAAGGCGGTTGGTACTCTTGGCCAATTTCCATTGCCGGTGGAGATCGTTCCATTTGCCTGGGAGTGGACTGTGGCGGAGCTGGCCAAGCTGGGCTGCACACCGGAGCTCCGGCGGAGCGGGGATGCCCTGTACAAGACGGACAACGGAAATTACATTGCGGATTGCCGGTTCGGGGCCATTGCTTCAGCTCCAGAACTCGCGGCTTCCCTTCAGAATATTACCGGGGTAGTAGAGCATGGACTCTTTATTGGGATCGCCGCTATGGCGATTGTCGGCAAACCGGACGGGAGTATTGAAGTCATTGAACGCGGGCAAGGCCAGTAACAAAGGAAGCAGAGGAGTAACGGCCAGAGCAGCAGGAAAAAGCATATGCCACCGCAAGCGAAGGGAATAGCCAGAGCACTGCTCATAATTCTCTTTAGTATATATAGTGCCGCTCTGGTATACTGGATGTTCCTTGGATTTGGGCGAACGGTTCACACCGAAGGGCCTTTCCGGTATAACCTGGAGCTGTTTCGTACTATAAAGTTGTATTTTGATCTAGAGAACGGAGTTTCTTTGACAGGAAGGGTTATCAATATACTGGGCAATGTAATTGTATTTGCGCCATTTGGCTTTCTTCTACCGTTGCTGAAGCGGAATTTGTACGCTGTCATTCGGCTGCTCATGGTCTCTGCAGCAGGCATACTGCTCTTAGAAACCATGCAAATGCTGCTGCGCGCCGGCAGCTTCGATATTGATGATGTGCTGCTGAACCTTGTGGGAGTATTAAGCGGGTACATATTGCTTCGGATTGTGTATTTTAGAAGAAAGTAAAAATGTAATCAGAGGTTCTTATAGCAGGATTAAGTGAATGTACGGAGAGGAGAACAAAACTAATGCTGATAGATTTGAAGCAGCGTATAGATACAGAAGAAGTGAAGGAGCTGCTGGCTTATGCCGTGATTGATGAACCGGATGCGCTCTGGCGTACAACGGTGGAATATGGCAGTAAGGCGGCACTTCAGCTCTGCGGCTGGGAAGAGGAAGGGTTGCTTGTAGGACTGGTAGGCTTCGAGGAGACTGAGGATGGTTCGCTGGAAATTCGTCATATTGCCGTGCTCCCGGAAAACCGGGGTAAAGGCTATGCGCGGGGAATCATTCTGGAGCTGCTGTCAGCCCGCAATCCGCGGTATCTGCTTGCTGAGACAGAAGATGAGATTGCCGCAGACTTTTACCGGAATCTGGGCTTTATGGTCTACAGTCTTGGGGAGAATCCCGCAGGCATTGAAATGTTCCGCTGTGTGTATGAAGTAGAAGAAGCTGAGGATGAGGAGTAATTCTGCAGACTTCCGTATTTTATCATTCAGGTACTTAGTAAGCATGGGTATAAGCCATTTCGCATATGAATTGCGGGGTGGCTTTTTTTGCAGTACAAATATTTTGCGGGGATCTGGTTGTGATATTGACTTTTTAGGCTGCAAATCATATAGTTTTACTGTGAAACTATTCTACACACGAACTATCATCAAGGCTAGGAGGTTGGGATTTTGAAGCTTGAGGCAGAGCAATGGATTAACCGCTATGTGGATGCATATATGGTGGTGACCCGGCAGATCAACGCGCAAATTAGAGACAGTATGGCAGAAGGATTAACCAACGATCAATTTCTAATCATGCGTCTGATCCAGAGCCAGGATCTCTGTACCTCCACTTATTTGGCAGAAGCGGTAGCTGTAGGGAAGAGCTCTATCACTGCAATTATCAATAGACTGGTTGAAGCCGGATTTATCGACCGGACCCGGGATGAGAATGACCGCCGCCAAGTCTATTTGTCACTTACAAACAAAGGGAGAGAAACCTATTCTACGGCTGAAAAGCAGGTACAGAAGGTGATCTCGCCTTATTTCTCGCATTTTGAGGAACGGGATATTGAGAAATTCATCACAATGTTTGAAAAACTGGCATTTTTGATGCAGGAAGCAGGAGGTAGAAACAATTGAAGACCATACTTAAAGCAAGATGGGCCATTCTAGCCGTATGGCTCGCCGTGGCGGTCCTGTTATTTTTGACAGCCCCGGGCATGTCAGATCTGGTACGTGAGAAGGGGCAAATTTCCGTTCCGGACGGCTACTCCTCTACAAGGGCCTCGGAGATTATGAAGGAAGTGGCCGATGCCAAAGGCGGAGAGACGCTGCATCAGGTAGCGCTTGTTTTCAACAAACCCGGCGGACTTTCCGCTGAAGACACAGAGAGCATTAAGCAAGGCATCGGGAAGCTAACCGCTCAAAAAGACTCGCTCAAGATTGACTCCATCACTGACCCGTTTTCGCAGCCGGAATTGAAGGATACTCTGATTGCCAAAGACGGCAAAACGGTTATGACAGCGCTCATGGTAAGTGGCGGAGGGGAAGCTGTCAAGCAACTGCCGGATAAAGTGAATGCACTGCTAAGCGGTGTCAGCGCCGGTCACTATTTGACGAGTGAAGGACTGATAACAGAGGATACTATTGCCAGCTCGGAAGCAGGGCTGAAGAAATCGGAATACATTACCGTTATCTTCATTTTGCTGATTCTGTTTGTAGTCTTCCGTTCATTTGTTGCCCCATTTGTGCCGCTGCTGACGGTGGGACTCAGTTATATTGTGTCTCAATCCATTGTAGCGTTTCTTGTGGACCGCTTTGATTTTCCATTATCGACCTTTACGCAGATATTCATGGTTGCCGTCATGTTCGGGATCGGGACGGATTACTGCATATTGCTGATCAGCCGCTTCAAGGAAGAGCTGGCTTCTGCTGAGGATACCAAAAGTGCAATTATTTCAACTTACCGCAAAGCAGGCGGCACAGTATTCTACTCGGGTCTTGCTGTATTCGTCGGCTTCCTGGCGATCGGACTGTCCAAGTTCGTGCTCTACCGTTCGGCGGTAGCGGTGGCCGTTGGAATCGCCGTGATGCTGCTGGCACTCGTGACAGTCGTCCCCTTCTTCATGGCTGTACTTGGCAAAAGACTGTTCTGGCCGTCAAGTAGCAAGCTTGCGCACAGTGAGAGCCGGATTTGGGGGGTAGCAGGTTCCTTTTCCCTCAAAAGACCTTGGGCAGCTTTGTTGATTGTAACGGCGATCGTACTGCCATTCCTGTTAACTTACACTGGCAAACTGTCCTTTAACAGCATGAATGAGATTGGTTCAAACTACGATTCGGTCAAAGGCTTTAACATTATTTCTGCGAGCTTCGGCCCCGGGGAATCCATGCCCGGCAAGATCGTTATTAAGAATGACGACCGTATGGACACCCCGGAATATATAGGGCTTGCGGAGAAAATCAGCCGTGAGCTGGAAAAGGTGGACGGCGTCAAATCGGTACGCAGTATGTCGCGTCCGACCGGCGAACAGATCAATGACTTTTTGATTCCGACGCAGGTGGCAACTCTAACCGATGGTCTTAGCCAGAGCAATCAAGGACTGACCAAGATACAGTCGGGGCTAGAGAAAGCGAGTAAGCAGCTCAGTGACAATGAGCCGAAGCTGAATGAAGCTGTATCAGGAAGCGCGAAGCTGACACAAGGCACAGCCGAGCTGAGAAAAGGCATTGATGCTCTGGGAGACGGATTGTTGCGCATCGAAAACGGTATAAAGAGCGGCTCTTCGGGAGCCGGTGAGATCAAAGCCGGGCTGGCCCAGGCGGCAGCCAGTGCCAAGCAGTTAGCCGATGCCAATGCATCGCTGCTCGCGGGCTACAAGAAAATCGGGGCAGGACTGACGGCGCTGGATGGCGGACTTGGACAGCTCCAAACCCAGCTTCAAGGCGTGGCAAAGGCGCTAGGCGGTTTGGGTGCATCTTTCACCGGTCTGGAAGCTGCTCATCCGGATCTCCTGCAGGATGTGAATTATCAGACGATCAAAGGCACTGTAACACAGACTGGTGCAGGAACAGCTCAGCTCGCAGAAGGCCTAGGCCAGATTACGGGGCAGTTGAAAGGAGCCGCAGCGGGCCTGAATGAGGCCAATACGGGATATGCCAAAGCAGCAGCCGGACAGACTGCGCTGGCGCAGGGGCTCGATAAGCTCGTGGCTGGAATCGGCCAGCTGCAATCAGGACTGAATCAGGCAGCAGCCGGACAAGGACAGATCGTGGATAAGATTCCTTCCATTACAAGCGGCCTGGATCAGCTGCAGGGTGGCCAGCAACAGCTGGCAGACGGCTTCGGCCAGCTTACAGGACAGATCAGCCAATTGACCGATGGGCTGAGCGACAGTGCGAACGGCCTGAAGCAGATTACAGGCGGACTTGATTCTGCACAGGATTACCTGAAGCAGATTCAAGATGCCAAGGATGATGAGCTGAGCGGGTTCTTAGTACCGGCTGAGGCGCTTAAATCTGATAGCATGGGGCAGGTGTTTGATAATTATCTGTCTGGCGACCGTAAGGTGATGACACTGGATGTGGTGTTTGCTGCCAATCCATACAGTGCGAAGGCGATAGACAGTATGGGGGATATTCAGGCAGCTGTAGACCGCGCCGTCATAGGAACAAAGCTGGAAAATGCCGAAACGGCTATCAGCGGAGTAACCAGTACCTATAGTGATTTGCAGAAAATATCAAATGAGGATTATACACGGACGGTTGTCCTTATGCTAGGTGGTATCTTCATCATACTGGTAGTATTGCTTCGTTCGATTATTATGCCGCTGTATCTGATTCTTTCACTAGTCATCACATACTTTACAGCGCTCGGGGTGACAGAGGCGATTTTTGTACATTTGCTGAATTACTCAGGAATCACCTGGACGACGCCATTCTTCAGCTTTGTGATGCTGATTGCGCTGGGTGTGGACTACAGCATTTTCCTCATGGCCCGTTTCAATGAGAACAAAACCTGGGATGTGCGTGAAGCAATCCTGCACGCAATGCGTAATATGGGTACAGTTATCCTCTCAGCGGTAGTGATTTTAGGCGGCACCTTCGCCTCGATGTACCCTTCAGGAGTACTGTCAATGATGCAGATTGCAACCGTAGTCTTGTCCGGTCTTGCCCTGTACGCGCTGGTGTTTCTCCCGTTCTTTGTACCGGTGATGGTACGGATGTTCGGCCAGGCCAACTGGTGGCCGTTCAACGGGTCCGCTTCGGATGACAAACCCAAAACGCTGGATATGTAAACTTGATCTGAGTTGTAGCTTTAACTCCAAAAAACCTCCGCTGCACATTACCTGTGCTGGCAGGAGGTTTTTTGTTGATGTATGTAGCAGCTGAACTAGCGCATCTTTGCGAAATAACTGCGCAGCGCCCAGCCGCGTTCCTGGCGCTTTTTGTATTTGGGGAGCGAGCGGTAAATGGCTGTTGATTCGGCAAAAGCACGTTTGGCATCGTCAACTCTGCCTAATGCCTTATACATCGAACCTGCAAGATAATAAGCTTCACTGGAGGAGGATTGGATCTCTTGAAACTGGGTTACATAATGCAAGGCTTTGTCATGGTCGATATTGCGGAAGGTTTCAGCGAGACGGAGATATGGCTGTCCGTACTGGGCCTTGCGGTTGATCTCCAGGCCTTGCAGCATCTGAGCTTCACCTTCAGGCAGGAGACCCAGCTTCAGATTCGCATAGCCGAGCTCAACCCAATATTCGGCAGATTGCTCATAGCGGTCAGCGATTTGTTCAAGCAGTTCCTTGGATTCACTGTAACGCTTGCGCTCAATCAGCAGCCTTGCCAAATCGAACTTGGCTGACACATCATTGGGATTGAGTGAAATGGTCGTCCGCAGTCTGGACATTTGCCGGCTCCGGCGGAATGGTTTGGTGATGCTTGGGAATATACCGACGTATCGGCGGTCCAGAAAATACAAGATAACGAGCAGAATGAGAAGTGCCAGAAAAGGGTTGCCTACCAGGCGGTACAGCAGTAAGAAACCAAAAATTTTAAACATGAATTCCCTCCGTTATAGTGGTGTATCCGAATCAATTCCTATAGAAGACTGCAGAGCAGGGTAATTATACCATATCATCCTATATTTCTGATTGTAATTTTTTGAACAGAACGGGCACAACTTTTACGGGCTGGACTGCGTATATAGACTATATTATACAAAAGATACCAATCTGCTTGAGAAGAAAGGCAGGATTGCCATGAATATATTTTTCCGGAAAATCCGACTTTTAGGTATGCTATCCACAATTGCTGTAACTGCAGTTACTGCAGTATTTAGCTTACCTTCTATTAACGTAATTGCGGCTGGTTCAACTTCAACTTCCGGTTCAACAACAGTGGCAAGCAGCACTGCTTCAGGAGTTTCCAAACTATCAGGGATTCAACAAATCGTAGCTTCTCCAGGGTTCTGGGGCGGAAGTTCATTTGCACTTGGCAAGGATGGTTCCGTATGGGTTTGGGGCAGTAATGTATATGGCCAATTCGCAAATGGCACTGCCGGGCCTCAGGGCTGGACTATAACTCCACACCGTATTGGGGCACTGGACCATACCCGGCAGCTATTGATTGGATATGGATATTATCTGGCCCTCAGTGAAGAGGGGACGGTGACGGTGTGGGGGGCGTATGCCAAGGATGATAACATTTCGGTTAACCAGCAAAGTGAGGTTCAGCAGCCGCAGACCATACCCGGGTTAGCTGATGTCGTTAAGATTACCTCCTACTCAGGGGGCATGCTGGCTCTGAAGAAAGACGGCACATTGATGCAGTGGTCAGCTCCGGACAGAACGGCTGCGGGCTATGCTGTAATTCCTCCGGCAAATCCCGTTAAGGGTATAAGCGGCGTGAAAGATATCGCTGGGGGCGCTTTTCAAGCGGCACTTAAGGATAATGGTACTCTGTGGGTGTGGCAATCGGCTTCAGGTGTAGCACCCGGCAAGGCATTGCCTCTGTCGCCAACTCCTATAAGCAATCTGTATCATGTGAAATCCATTGTGATGAATGGGGCTAGCCTGCTTGCATTGACAGAAAGCGGGACGGTGTGGGGGAGCGTGGATGCCGACGTCCATGATCTATCCAAGCTAGTTGTGAAGAAAATGACCGGATTAAGCGGTATTGTCACCATAGATACAGGAAATGGCTTCAATATTGTCCGCAATAAGAAAGGAGAATATTGGCTGTGGTCATCTGGAACCGATTTGAGCTCATTACAAAAAGTTACTTCTCTTAATGGTCTGGCAAAGCTTAGTTTGGGGTTAGAAGGGTTTGTTGGGGTGAAGAAGGATGGTACCGTCTGGACCTGGGGGAAGAACAATGCAACTGACCCCAAGCTTACATTCACAACCCCTAAACAAATCAAAGGTCTTCAGTCTCCGGTATCTATCACTTCTGGGGAGAACAGCAAATACGCGGTGCTTAAGGACGGAACTGCAGTAGCCTGGGGAACGAACATGTTCGGCCAGCTAGGCATCAGTGTGCTCGAATCACGGCCGTTCAGGCTGTCGCCGATTCTAAAACCGATTACGCTAGTCGTTAATGGAAAGACTCTTGAAGCCGGGCAGCCTCCGATTTATGCAAATGGAAGATTAATGCTGCCGGTTCGTGCCGTATCGGAGAGTCTGGGCTATAAGGTTGCATGGGACGGAGGCACAAAGCTCACGAGAAACGGCAAGTCTCTGTTGATCCGCGAGAGCCAGATCCAGTTAGCTGACGGCAATAGTATTACAATGACCCCGCTTCCGGTAAAAGTCAGCTATACAGAGCTGGTACCGGCCTCTGCACTGATTCATGCTCTTGGACTTTCGGTGACTTGGGAGGGGAAGAACTCTATCCTTACCATTCGGGAAGCGGGCAATACGGATTGAACGCCGGATAACCATACGGGAACAGACTCGTTTCAGAGACAGTCAAGCTGACTGAAAGGGCAGAATTGACAGTCAAAGGCTTAAGACTTAAGCTGGGGTTATATCTGTTGATAAGCACAGGGATGTTCTGTTTTCAGCCTGCATATCTGATCGTACTCTATCTATGGGAGAAGGATGATTCATGGAATCAGGATGGGCAACTGCCGGCTTACGCCCTTTGGGGCAATCCGAGTTATTGGTGTCACCGCTTGGACTGGGATGCTGGCAATTCAGCCGGGGCAAAGGCATTGTCGGGAAGTATTGGAGTAATCTGGAGGATGAGGATATTCTGGAAATTGTCCGGGTGAGTCTGGAAGGCGGCATGAATTGGGTTGATACTGCAGAAATTTATGGCGGCGGAAAATCAGAGGAAGCTCTGGCTCATGTGCTGGATACGTTGAAGAGGGAGAACAGCCCCCATGCCACGCCTCTGATTGCAACCAAATGGTGGCCGCTGTTCCGCACCGCTCATTCTATTACTTCCACGATTGATGAGCGGCTTCGCTGCCTTGGCGGGCGGGATATCGATTTGTACCAGATTCATCAGCCTTTTTCCCTCTCTTCAATCGCCAGTGAGATGAAAGCGATGGCCGGGCTAGTGCAAGCTGGCAAGATCCGTAACATCGGGGTGAGCAACTATTCGGCGAAACAGATGACTGAGGCCCACCGGCTGCTCCGCCAATATGGCTTGAACCTTATTTCCAACCAAGTGAAATACAATCTGCTGGACCGGAAAATAGACCGGAATGGAACGATGGCGGCGGCTAAAGAGCTTGGGATTTCGATTATTGCCTACTCCCCGCTGCAGCAGGGCATCCTGACCGGACGCTTCCACCAGGACCCTGCACAGATCCAGGCAGTATCACGTATGCGAAGATTGCAGTCCGGCCTGGACGACAAGGGGCTGGCCCGCAGTAAGCCATTAATAGAGAGCCTGAAGGGATTGGCTGAGAAGTATGGTGTGACTCCTGGTCAAATTGCCCTTAACTGGCTGATATATTATAACGGGAACACGGTAGTTGCTATTCCAGGGGCTTCCAAGGTCCGGCATGCGCGGGAGAATATCGGGGCCATGAGCTTCCGTCTTGAGCAAGGCGAGCTTGAGCATCTGAACGAAGTCTCCTGGTCAGCTCAGAAATAAAGAACATAAATGAGTATAGGTCTTCCTATTGAAACTTGTTCAGCCTCCATTCCGCTTAGCGGATACGGAGGTTTTTATTTTTTTATCTTCATGTGCAATATAACTGTTTAGGATTGGAAGGTAAGGGTTAAATAAGGGATAAGATGATGCGCAGATACGCAAATATATTCGAACCTATTCAAGGAGGTTGAACTTAAATGAGTATGACAGTACATAATCTTATGGCCTATAATCATCAATATTTCAGACCTCAACCTGTGGCTGATCCGAAACCGCAAAGGTCCGATGACAAGACACTGAGCTTCCAGGATATTCTGGCTGTCCCAAACTAACATGGCCTGACGGCCACCATCATGAATGAAAATGTCTTGGCTTGTGAATCTGTGTCTTCCATAATGGAAGTGCAGGTCACAGGCCGAGGCTTTTTTGGTAGGACATACTCTGAGTCCCAAACCGGCCGATTGTATCCCACGAGTACCGCCAATTGTTGCTATGAGCACGTGTATAAAAATCCTTTTACTTGAGGGTACATGACCTGCGTCAAACTGATTCCAGGGGTGATGTGGATGGAGGCGATTTTAGAAAGATGCGCGGGGCTAGACGTTCACCAAGAGAACGTGGTGGCTTGTATCTTGTATGGTGAATTAGAGCGCAAACCGAAGCAAGAAATTCGTACTTTTTCTACAACCACAAAAGGATTGCTGGCGCTCCACGATTGGCTCAATGACTGGGAGTGCACTCACGTTGCAATGGAAAGCACAGGGGTGTACTGGAAGCCTGTATGGAACATTTTAGAAGGGCAATTCACGCTGATTCTAGCGAATGCCAGACGAATCAAAAATGTACCCGGACGTAAAACAGATGTAGCCGATGCCACCTGGATTGCACAATTGCTTCGTTCTGGGCTCATTACTCCCAGCTTTGTCCCTCCAGCCGACATTCGAAATCTGCGGGATTTGACCCGTTACCGACGAAAGCTACTTCGGGACGCAACCGCTGAAAAGAATCGAGTTCATAAGATTTTGCAGGATGCTAATCTAAAGCTAACCACATATATCAGCGATATTTTTGGTATATCGGGTCGTGCTTTACTCGAATCGGTTATTAATGGGGAAGTTTTAGTCGCTGAGGAAATCAGGGATAAAGTAAAGACCTCCCTCAAACGTAAAATCCCTGAACTTCTTGAGGCCTTGGACGGACGAATGAGGAAACACCATCGCATGATGCTCGGTTTGCATTTGGATCATTTAACCTATGTGGAAAATCAACTAGCCACAGTAGAATCTGAAATTGATTTGTTGCTGGAACCACACTTAACATCGGTTGACCTTTTAGTCACCATTCCGGGAATTCAGAAAGATGCGGCGGCGGTCATCTTGGCTGAAATTGGGAATGATATGTCCTGTTTTGGAGGTGATCCTCAAATCGCAGCTTGGGCAGGGCTAAGCCCAGGCAATAACGAAAGCGCAGGAAAGAAGAAAAGCTCAAAGATAGCCAAAGGAAACTTTTATCGTATACAGAAACGACGAGGGCAAAAAAAAGCAACCATAGCAACAGCTCATCTTATCCTTCGAATGATCTACCATATGCTCAAGGACAGTAGAACCTATCGTGAAGAAGGTTGGGACTACTTAACCTCATCCAAGTCCTCCGTCGATTACTGGGTAAAGAAAATTGAGGCCCAGGGATTCATCGTCAAGGTTGAATCTGTAGAAACCTTATAAAAAAAATTGACACTCCCATCCTTAGAGGCAGAGGGTCTTTTTGTGCATTTTGGAGTGTTCATTTTCGTATAAAAAGCCATGAAATGGCTGCTGGGACAGCCCTTTATTTTGGAGTAGGGTCAACGTGAGCCCTCGGGTGGACGCTCCGCGAACGGACCGTTGTTCCAATCGCTGTTGTCCCCAGATTTTATTTATTCTCCTTCGCGGTGAAAATCCGGGGACAAAGGCGACCGCTATCGCTTTTCCACAATCGTTCCGTCCTCTCCGCTGTTTAAGCGGGAAATGGGGTCTACAATCTTTAAAAAAAGCAAAAAAAAGAAACCATCCTTTGGTAAAATGGAAGTGCGACCAACCATTTCAAAGGAGAGGTTTCTTTTGTACATTCAATATACCATGGACCAACTTTGCTTGCCAATGGATCTGGAAGAAGATATTCCAGAACATCACCTCGTTCGTATCGTCAATGCCGCCGTTAACCGGATGGACGACGGCATTTTTGACGCGGCCTACCCAGGTGGTGGCCGTGACAGCTACCATCCTAAAATGCTGACCAAAGTCATGATTTACGCCTACACGCAGCGCATCTATTCCTCTCGCCAAATCGCCAAATCCATTCGGGAGAACATCCCCTTCATGTGGCTGGCCGGGCGGCAGCGACCCGACTTCCGCACGCTGAATCGCTTCCGTTC
>NZ_LVYZ01000049.1:0-86023 GCF_001909095.1 Paenibacillus sp. P46E | reverse complement strand
AAATTAAGGGGATGTTTCCACTCTACCGAACAGGACGTCCGTCAAAATTAAGTGAACGAACCATGTTTAACGCTTTTCTATGGATCGCTCGAAGTGGTGCTGCTTGGCTCGATTTACCGGAGAACGCTATGGTCCATGGAAAACGGTCTACAGTCGCTTTTGCAAGTGGCGAGATACCGGACTGCTTGTCGCGATCTTCCAAACTCTTCAGGTCGAACCTGACTTTGAAAACTTGAGCATTGATTCGACATCGGTCAAAGCCCATCAACATAATGCCGGTGCTAAAAAAACATTGAAGGCCACGAAGTAAATCAGCACATCGGCGTCAGTCGTGGCGGAAAGACAACCAAACCAAACTTCACACCGTCGTCGATGGATTAGGAAATCCCCTCGCTTTTCTTCTGACGGGTGGTCAAGTCTACGATTCCGTTCCAGCGATTGATTTACTTCAGAGGCTTGAAATTACAGGAAGTCATATTCTTGGCGACAAAGCCTATGGCTCCGAAGCGATTCGAAATTGGATTACAGCTAAGCAGGCATCCTACACCATCCCGCCTATAGCGAATAGTCAAAACCCGTAGAAAGTCGATTGGTATCGGTACAAAGAACGCCACTTAGTGGAGTGCTTTTTCAATAAAATCAAACACTTTCGCCTGTGGCTACTCGTTACGACAAGTTGGCCAAGTCATTCTTGGCGTTTGTATATGTAGCTGTCATCTTCAAATTGACTCAATGAGGAGTTTTCAGACACGTTCTAGAGAATGGGATTTCAGGCAGGCCAGCTTTTTGTGAATTTGCCGGTAAATGATCTGCAGGCTTCGATTAACTTCTTTACCGCACTTGGTTTCGGGTTCAACCCTCATTTTACGGATGAGAACGCGACATGTATGATTCTCAACGACAATACGTTTGTCATGCTGCTGACTAAAGAATTCTTCAAAACCTTTGTTTCCAAAGAAATCGTCGACACCTCCAGCCACACCGAAGTGATTCTGGCATTCTCCGCATCCAGCAGGGAAGAGGTGCACGAACTGGTGGATAAGGCGCTGGCCGCAGGCGGCAAGAAGTATAATGACCCGATCGACCATGGTTTTATGTACAGCTGGAGCTTTCAGGACATCGACGGTCATCTATGGGAGTCCGTGTATATGGAAGAGGGCACACCGGAGCAGGCATAGATCATGCATGTAAAGAGAATCATCAAATAGGACAGGCAGGTTTCCGGGCAGCCGGAGCCTGCTTTTTTTGTTGCATGGAAATGATACTGTGTAAAAAAACTGTGGATAACTGTGATTAAAAGTGAGAGGAATAGCTTGAAGAAATAGACCAGGGGAAACGAAATGAACTAAACGGGCCTAAGAGGAAATACCTCTGATCTCGCCGTAAACGGGCTGTCGGGCAGAATGAGAGGCAGAAATACCTCTGATTTCACTGTCAACGGGCTGTCGGGCAGAATGAGAGGCAGAAATACCTCTGATCTCACTGTCAACGCGCTGTCGGGCAGAATGAGAGGTAGAAATACCTCTGATCTCACTGTCAACGGGTTAGCGGGCAGAATGAGAGGCAGAAATACCTCTGATCTACCCTGTCAACGGGCTGTCGGGCAGAATGAGAGGCAGAAATACCTCTGATCTCGCCGTAAACGGGCTAGCGGGCAGAATGAGAGGTAGAAATACCCCTGATCCCACTGTCAGCGGGCTGTCGGGCAGAATGAGAGGCAGAAATACCCTTGATCTGGGAGCAATGCCGTTACCTGCGGCAATAAGATGCTGCTTTCACCCGATAGGGTGAGTTTGTTCTGACATAACAGGAAGGTTCCAATTCACTTAAATTTGTGATATTATTTATGCGAACTTACGTTCTTAATATCTCACCGGAGAAGGGTGGACCTTACAGTGACAGAACGGTTTGCAGAGATTGATGGAGTTATTGTCTACATTCATAAGCATATGTATGATCAACTTCCGCTGGAGCGTCTGGCCCGTTATGCCGGATACAGCCCGTATCACTTTGTACGCATCTTCAAGGAGCGGACTGGTCTGTCTCCGCTGTACTATGTATCCTCTTACCGCCTGCAGCGGGCGAAGGACATGCTGCTGCGCACGGGCCTTACGGTCCGTGATATTTCGCTGGAGATTGGCCAGCAGAGCCTTGGGACCTTCACTTCACGTTTTGCTGCCCGGGTGGGTATGTCTCCGGCGGAATTCCGCAATTCCGTGCCTTATGCCGGAGATCAGATGAGCTCGTTAAGGAAGCTGCGGGATTGGAGTTTTTCGTACCCGATCAGCCGGATGCCTTCTTCTGTGCACGGGACGATATCTGCTGAGGCTCCTGTTGACGGGGTGATTCTAATCGGCCTATTCGCCAAACCTATTCCCGAGGGACTGCCGCTATACGGTACCTTGCTCTCCTCCCTGGGGCATTTTCACTTTGAACATGTGGCTCCCGGGACCTACTACCTGCTTGCCACCTCCATATCATGGGGAACACACACGCTTGATTTCCTCCTTCCGCATACCACACTTCGCACCCGGTCGAAGACTCCGATCCATGTCGTACCAGGTTCTCTGGTCCCGCATCAGCCGTTGACCCTACATCCTCCCAGGCTGGACGACCCGCCGATTCTGATATCCCTGCCGCTGCTCATGAACCGCTTTCTGAACCGGATGGCGGTTAGATAGCAGTCACTGCAAGCGCCCTTCTGTTAACATTTTCGCAACAATTTCTTTACGAATCCCATACAAAAGTTAGGAGAGCAGTTAATATCCAGCTTCTACAATGAGTGTGTTAGTAAAATATACCTATTGTATTTTGAAGCTTGATATGAAGGGATGATTCGCTTGAAGGGACAACGGCTGCACTTTTCTATGAAATGGAAGCTGATTTTAAGTTTCTCCGCCATTACGCTTATTTTTCTGGGGGTGGCCCTGTACCAAGGGAATAAGATCGGACAAGTGGAGCTTTCCATGAAAAAGCAAAAGACAGAGATGGAAAAACGGATTACCGTCTCAACGGTTACCCAGTTGCTGCAGGAGCTGAACCGTGCAGAGACGGCACTTGCCGAATCAAGTGATCTGGAACTGGCTGATGATTTTAAGGACAAGCAGAAGCAGCTTACCGCTGAATTGGCCAAACTTAAATTTGAGGCAGATACACCCGCCTCCCCGATCCTGGGATTGCTGCGGACCCAAGCTGGGGAATATAACGGGATTTTTGATCAACTGATTCAGACTATGGGTGACGACAGTCTTGACCCGTTAGCGGTTTTGGAACAAATAGATAACTTACATACGAAGGCGCTGGCACTTAACCAATCTATGCTGGAAACGAACGGTAAGCTGTATACCGCAGCTGCGGATAATGCCGAGCAGGCGCAGAATCATTCTTTTCTCATGCTCGACGACACGATTTCCATCATCATTTATGCAGCAGCGGGGGTGTTCCTGTTCACGCTGCTGCTTGGCTGGCTGCTGATCCGTTCTTTCGTAACCCCGGTCGGCAAGCTTCAGGCAGCCCTGCGGGAGATTGCGGATGGTGATTTGCGGCAGCAGATTAACTCTCCTTATCATGATGAGCTTGGACGTTTGAGCCACCATTTCGACCATATGGTGTGCCGGGTCCGCGATATGCTGCGGCAGACGATGACTGCGGCTTCTTCCCTTGCAGATTATTCACATTCCTTCCAGCAGTCATCTGTCATCACTGCCCATACCAATCAGGAAATTCTCCATACGATCCAGGAAATATCCGTCGGGGCGGGGCAGCAGGCGGAACAATCTGAACATAGCACATTGCTGCTGGAGGAGCTGGAGCGCGGGGTTCATGAGATAACGGATTACACCGATGGGATGCTCTTAACCAGCGAAGCAGCGAATCAGAATACACGCAAAGGCTCGGAGACGGTAACTGCTCTCCGGCAGACTTCTTATCATTCCCGTGCTTCTATCACCAAGGTGTATGAAGCACTGGACAAGCTCGTTCAGCAGTCCGGTGATATTTCGCGAATCACCCGGTCCATTACGGAAATTTCCAAGCAGACGAATATCCTGTCTCTGAACGCTGCTATTGAGGCAGCCCGGGCAGGGGCTTCGGGAAAAGGTTTTGCCGTCATCGCTGATGAGGTCCGTCATTTATCCGTACAGACAAATGACTCCTCTATCCATATCAGCCGGATGATTGGCGATCTGCAGGACAGTATGGCGGATGTTCAGGAATATATGCTGGAAACCCAAAAAAGCCTGGAGGAACAGGACCACCAGGTGGCACAGACGCTTGCCTCCTTCGAGGCCATTGACGAATCTATTACCGGCATCAGCCACCAGATTGGACAAATTCACCAGAAGGTGGAGCAGACCCGGAAGATCAACACCCGGCTGGCAGATTCTGTGCATTCTGTAGCTGCAGTGGCTGAACAGACTGCTGCAGGTGTGCAGGAGGTCAATGCCTCCAGCACCCAGCAGGATCAAGCGATCCGTGACATTGCCCGGCAAGCGGTGGAGATCAATGAAATCTCACAGCAGCTGTTCCGGGAGATTCATGTGTTCCGAATCGAAGAAGAGACCGGAGCAGATGCCCCGGCCGGTCTGTTAATAAACATGGATGAAAAATCCAGAGCAGAGAATGTGGTGACATCAAGCCAGCTACTCGCGATGGCCGAGTGAGCCATTTCGTTCACTTACCAGGTCCAGGACCAGTTCAGGGAACCACTCTGCAAGTTTTAGAAACGGGAAGCCCGCCTCGCGGGCTTTTGCTGTATCCATGTACCAGGATTCCTCGATTCCAAACGGAGACCTGTCTTTATCGGCCGTTTCGCTCTGAACCTCTGCCTGCTGTCCGGTTGCCTGCCCGATGATGGAGAGAAGATTCCCGATGGTAAGCGTCCCGTCCGAGCATGCGTTCACGGGTCCAGTCAGCGTTGAGAAGCCCAGCCAATATAAGAAATCAGCCGCCTCATCAGAACGGATGAACGAGATCAGCGCTTGCGGATTGGGCACCCCGATGGGCTGTCCTTCCTGCACATGCTCAATATGAAAATGCAGCCGCTTGGTATAATCATCTGTCCCGAGCACGATCGGAAACCGGACTGCTGCCACGGGAAAAGCCGTTTGCCTTAAGAGGACCGTTTCAGCCAGTCTTTTACCCTCCTGATAGCTGAAATCTTCCTTTGCACCCAGCCGCAGCGGATAAGACTCCGGATCAAAGTCTGCTTCGCGTAGAATTTCAGATCTCGGATCATACACAGATAGGCTGGAGGTCAGAATATATCGCTTAGCCGTATTTGCGAAGATACGGCTGGCCGCGGCGGCCTCATCCGGGGAATAACAGATGTTGTCATAAACGACATCCCAGATGGTATCTCCTACAGCTTCAGTGAGTGCTTCCGTATCCGTGCGGTTCACGTTTAACCGGCCCACCTTGCTGCCAAAGCCGTCCTCTGTCAGTCCCCTTGTCAAAATGGTAACCTTAGTATCTTCATCCCGGAGCAGGCGCTCCACTAACCGTTTGCCAAAAAAACGGGTTCCCCCGAGCACAAGTATGTTCCTCAATGTTTTCACTCCTAAAGTTTTGTTAGCAACGCTTCCTGGAATAAGCTTCGTACAAAACTGGCCTCGGAAGCATAACTTAGTTTTGTTAGCAATGCTTCCTGGAATAAGCTTCGTACAAAACTGGCTCCAGAAGTATAAACTTAGTTGTGTAAGGATTATGCAACCATCCGTATCTCCGCCATGCTGCCAGCCTCCATGCATGACCAGGAACCTCTTCCGCCTGTATGCAGTGCCTGCACCGTGGAGGTACTGACCGCCATCGTCATCTCCGACTTAATCTCCTGGCGAAGCAGCTCCAGCATCACAGGCAGCTGGCCTTTTTCATAGGACTCTGCCAGCGCCTGAAGCAGAATCCGGAAATCCAGGTCCTGCGTCCGTGCTGGACCCTCGTGCTCTGCGAGTTCTTTGCGGACTGCTCCGAGTGCCTGACGCGCCCGGTGCAGGGCCGCTTTGACGGCTCCTCCGGTGGTCTCCAGCATCTCAGCAGTTTCGTTCGCTGAATAGCCCAGTACATCGCGCATTACGAAGACTGTTCTTTGCAGCGGAGATAAGTGCCGGATAAGCACCTGAAAAGCCAGCTCGATCCTAGCCCGCGCTTCCCCTGGCGCTTGGTCGGTAATCTGAACTAGGCTTGAGGATATTAATGCTTGAGTACGCTCCAGCGCCCGTCCCATTGAAGCTTTGCGCCGTATCGCATCAATCCATGTATTTTTGGCAATCCGCAGCAGCAGTGCTTCGGGATTCGTATTGTCTGCAAATTTGGCATAAGCCAGCGATTTGGTCCAGGTATCCTGGGCCAAATCCTCGGCCTCAAGGCTGGATCTAGTCAAAGACAGACAATACCGGAACAGAGCGTCCCGAAGCGGCAGCATTTCATCTGTTGATTCTCCGGTGCTGAACGGTACAAGGGTCGACACTTGCGATCATCTCCTTTTGGGTCATCCTGCGTATTCTGTTGCCTCTATTATATAAACGATCAGCACAATGTAAAGGATACGCTGCCTTTAAGGTTATTTTGAAAGATAAAACCCGTATCCTTTGGAGGACTCCATCCGTTTACAGGGTATAAACCAAAGCTATCCAAGGAGGAGTGGACATGAGCATTATTCCTTATGTCATTGAACAAACAAGCAGAGGAGAGCGGTCCTACGATATTTATTCCCGGTTGCTGAAGGACCGTATTGTGTTCGTAGGTGCGGCCATCGACGATCAGCTGGCGAACAGCATCATCGCCCAATTGCTCTTCCTGGCTGCAGATGAGCCGGACAAGGATATCCAGATGTACATCAACAGCCCGGGAGGCTCGACTACCGCAGGCTTCGGTATTTATGATACGATGCAGGTAATCAAACCGCAGGTCAGTACCATTTGTACGGGATTTGCGGCTTCATTTGCTTCACTTTTGCTGCTGGCCGGAGCTACCGGCAAACGTTATGCGCTGCCAAACAGCGAGATTATGATTCATCAGCCGCATGGCGGCGCACAGGGCCAGGCCAGTGACATTGCCATCAGTGCCCGCCGTATCCTGCAGATTAGGGAGAAGGTTGTACAGATCAGTGCTGAACGCACGGGTCAGACGGCAGAGAAGGTAGCCAAGGATATGGACCGGGATTATTTCATGTCGGCCCAGGAGGCACTGGAATACGGTATAATCGACAAAGTGATTACCAAACTGTAAGCAGAGGAGCGGATTCTGAAATGCTGGAAGCTTTGCAAGGTCAAGAGGTTACCGTGAATTTTCTGGATGGTTCTAGTGTCAGAGGCGGCATTCTGGAAGAAATCGATGAGCGTTTCGTGAAGTACCGTACCGAATATCAGGTGCTGTACATTCCGATTACCTCGATCCGGGCTGTAGTTGTAGAGACGAAAGAGCGGGAACGTCCACGGGTAGGATTCGGGCAATAAGGAATAGATCGAAAAGGACGACGGATATACAGCCTTCATTTCTCCCCATGGGAAGTGAAGGCTGTTTGCGCTGGAGCCGCTATCAGATGACGACAGAAGCCTTTGTGCGGGGGATTCTGCGGACGGATGACTGCGGCAGGTGGCAGGTGTTAAAGAATAATAAACTGCGGGGAATCGCAATGAGCTAAACGGGCAGGATAATTCCAATATGTGGTATTGTATGAATGAGTAATTAATGGAGCATTCCAAGCAATTGGCAGGT
Organism: Paenibacillus sp. P46E; assembly: GCF_001909095.1. Taxonomy (NCBI): domain Bacteria; kingdom Bacillati; phylum Bacillota; class Bacilli; order Caryophanales; family Paenibacillaceae; genus Paenibacillus; species Paenibacillus sp. P46E. The sequence goes on along the minus strand of NZ_LVYZ01000049.1, from coordinate 78,310 downwards.
AGACTAAAAACGGGGGAAATAAATAGATGAAATGTTCTATCTTAATCGTCCTCGCATTTATTTTAATCGCTACGGGTTCAATTCCCCGCAGCTTGCTGCGTAGTAACTAAGTGTTTGCGCTATAATGAGCATAAAACAGAAACGTAGAAGGGAACGCTGTGATTTGAGTGAGTATATCCATAAATCACATAACGTATCGGTGCTCATGTATCATTTTGTATGTCCAGCAAAGTACAGGAAATCGGTGTTCAGTGCAGAGGTAGACGAAACATTGAAAGAAATCTGTCTGGAAATATCTAAGAGATATGAGATCATATTTTTAGAGATAGGAACGGATAAAAATCATGTTCACTTTCTGGTTCAGTCCGTGCCGAAGTATAGTCCGACGAAGATCATACAAACGATAAAAAGTATAACGGCTAGAGAAATTTTTGCAAAACATCCCGAAGTGAAGAAAAAATTATGGGGTGGAGAATTTTGGTCAGACGGATATTTTGTAAACACTGTAAGTAAGTTTGGAAGTGAAGCAACCATAAGAAACTATGTGAAGAAGCAAGGGATTGTGGACGAATACGTAAAGTTACACGAACAAACAGAAGGAGAGCAGTTGACCTTATTCTAGGTGAGCGAAGCGAATTCTCCAGCTAAGATACCCCGCAGCTTGCTGCGGGGAGTTTCATAACTGTCGCTTGTAGCCAGGGGACAAGCATAGACATTGGAGATGCACTCGGAAAATCCGAGGAGAATTTTAGGAAACTTGAGGTGATAGATACTACAGCAGCCTCCTTTGACGGTAAAAAAGATGTTAAATTCAGGCTTATGGTTGAGGGGTATATTGGAGGTTATTGCTAAATATTCGGATCGTTCAGATGTTTGGGATTATTATAATGGTTATTTTGATATAAAGAACCATGACGATGGTGTTATTTATGAAGGTGAAAAGCTAATTGATGAAGAATTAATAGTCCAATCCAAATGAAATATTGGATTTCGCTAACGGGAGACAAATCAAACAAAATAATACTAGAAACTAAGAAAGGACAGTACTAACATGGAAAATGTATTAAATTTTGATAAATTGGAATCATTAAAATCTTTACAATCGACAATCAGTAAACTCGAGAACGCCTTGTCCCAGATGACTCAAAATGGCGCAAATACTACCCTAGTAAAGAAACGACTCAAAGCTGTTTCCATCGGCTTAGCCATGCTAGAAAACGTTTGGAATCAAAGCCCCCATTATTACACACAGGAAGATTTAGCAGAAGCTCGCAATGTTATTACTGGTTTATTTCCATCAATTGAAAACAGTTATGCTAAGTCAAAGGCTGGTAGTCCTCAAAGAACGCTTTTAGAAAGAAGAATTAAAGCGATGGAACTAGCTGTACAAGCGATTGACGATCTTTCCATTAAATAACTCATATACATAGATTAAAAGTAAAGGTCAACTCTATAATAAATTATAGAAATGAGATGGTCTTATGAATAAAACTACGATTCGTATGATGAATGATAATGACCCTGAAAGAATATCCGAAGCATTCCGTATACAAGGCTGGGATAAACCGACTGATCAATATGTTAAATATGAAGAAGAACAAAAAAACGGAAAGATAGTATCGTTAATTGCTGAGGTTGAGGGTGACTTTGCAGGATATGTAAATATAGCTTGGGAGTCTAACTATCCATATTTCAAAGAGAATAATATACCTGAAATACAAGATTTTAACGTGTTGATAAAATATCGTCGTCATGGAATAGGTACAATGTTAATGGACAAATGTGAAGAGATCATTGGTGAAAGATTTGAAATTTCTGGACTTGGTGTAGGTTTGTTCGGTGATTACGGTGCAGCTCAATCATTATACGTTCATCGTGGATATGTTCCCGATAGTAAAGGGATTTATAAAAATGGTGGATATATACAATACGGACAGGAGGTGGTTGTGGACGACGATCTTAATATGTATTTTGTGAAAAAATTACGATAACGAAGTTATAAGGTGAACGGAAGCATTGTTACACTATCGGGAACGATAGCTCAATAAAAAAAAGCGGCAGTCCAGGATATTGTTGGGCCCGTCTAATACTTGGGGAAATCGCGATCCCTGAATCTACATTCCCGACTGGATGGTTATCCATTTAAGGTAATCCGCCACCGGCGGTACATAGCCATTCCCGGGAAAGGAGCGGAACAATATCCAATACATAAAATCGTTTTTCGAAGATGAGATTTATTATTTTGAAGTAGATGATGAACAGACGGCTTACCGGCAGATCGTTGCGAGACAAGGAGGTGCCTTCGAAATTTCGGGCAGCCCGGATTTGTTCTTAACGGACCAGGCTGTGGAGATGTTGGAAGAGGATATTTCTATTGAACGGGCTGAATTTGAAAAGATTTGGATATCGGCAATGGCTTCCTACCAGGAAGAGTGGACCCGGATGAAACAGAGATATTCACCAGGGCAGCATGTAGCTGGAGCGGTGATGTTTTTTTCGATCCATGGTATTCATATTGCCTTATCTGACGGGGGATTTGCAGTCACAGCTTATGAAGCAGTTCGTTCCCGGGTCGATCATAGCTTCCTGTATCCGCACTATCTCATCGAAGGCACAGTTCAAGGCTGGGATGATATAAACTGCTGGCTGATTATTGAAAATTGCACGATGAGCGGGAAGAAAGACAGCAAGGAGATCATATAATCACCTGCTGAGCCGTGTGGACCGCAGATTCTGTTTGCTGCTATGGTTCTCCATGGCTTTTTTGTATATACATTTAGGATGAAATATCCACAACTGACGATCACGAGTATTGGATTAACAGGAATACATATAATAACCCCAACAAAGGACCGGTTAGAGTAGACAATCATTCTGGTGACGGGGTAACAGTTAATATAGGAAGGAAACCGGGTAAAAGAGTATAATGCGCGAGGATGAACAGCCAATTCATAGCTTTTCAAAAAAAATTATGAAGCAGGCAGCTCCTGTGATACAATTATCTAGTTGTCCTGGTCCGTGGGAACCCATTTCTTATAATGCTTTTACACACACTGGAAGTTAGAGAAAAAAACGCAGGAAAACAGAGCATTTCAGTGTATTTCCATGCGTTCGTGAGTATTAACAGGGTAATCGTGAGATTTTACAGTCTTGGTATCAATTTTTGTCGTTATTTATTGATTTATTGCGTTGCTTTATGTATAATCAGCCTTGTTGATTTTTCAAATGGAATAGCGATTGCTTCCGAAGCAAGTTTTGTACGAAGCTATTCTTATGAAGCAACGCTAACAAAACTTTTTTTGGGAGGTAATCAATTTTGGGAAAAGCGTTAATTATTGGCGCTGGCGGTGTAGCGAGCGTTGTTGTTCATAAATGCTGCCAGAACCCGGATGTATTTGAAGAGATCTGCATAGCTAGCAGAACTGTCGCGAAATGTGATGCTCTGAAAGATAAATTGGCCGGAGGCCAGACGAAGATTTCTACGGCTCAGCTTGATGCAGATAACACGGATGAGGTAATCGAACTGATCAAGAGCTTCCAGCCGGATGTCGTGATTAATGTCGCTCTCCCATATCAGGACCTGACCATTATGGATGCCTGCCTGGCAACGGGAGTGCACTATGTCGATACTGCCAACTACGAACCGCAGGATACTGCGAAATTCGAATATTCCTGGCAATGGGCTTACAAAGAAAGATTCGAAAAAGCCGGAATTACCGCGCTGCTCGGCAGCGGCTTTGACCCTGGGGTAACCGGAGTATTTACAGCCTATGCGCAAAAGCATTATTTTGACGAAATCCACACGATTGATATTGTTGACGCCAACGCTGGTGATCATGGTTATCCGTTTGCGACCAACTTCAATCCAGAAATCAACATTCGTGAAATCACGGCCAATGGACGTTATTTTGAGAATGGCGAATGGATCGAAACCGCACCATTGTCCGAGAAGAAAGTCTATGATCTCCCGGAGATCGGCCCGAAGGATATTTACCTCTTGTATCATGAAGAGTTGGAATCTCTGGCTGCCAACATCCCTGGTGTGAAGAAAATCCGCTTCTGGATGACCTTCTCGCAGAACTATCTGACTCACCTGAAGGTACTTGAAAATGTAGGCATGACCTCCATTGAACCGATTATGTATGAGGGCAAGGAGATTATTCCTTTACAGTTCCTGAAGGCCATTCTGCCTGACCCGGCTTCCCTGGGACCAAGAACCAAAGGTAAAACTAACATTGGCTGCATTATTCAAGGCACGAAAGACGGCCAGCCCAAGACGTATTATGTCTACAATGTCTGCGATCATGAGGAATGCTACAGAGAAGTGGGCTCCCAAGCCATTTCCTACACAACCGGCGTACCTGCAATGATCGGAGCTATGCTTATCATAAAAGGCATCTGGAAGAAACCGGGCGTATACAACGTGGAAGAATTCGATCCGGACCCATTCATGGACCTACTTAACAAACACGGGCTGCCTTGGCAAGAAGATTTCTCGCCGACGCTGCTGGATTAGGGCCTAAGATCATGAAGGATATAGATATCGATATCAGCAATCTGCCGTCACCCGCATATCTGGTCGATGAACGGCTGCTGACGAAGAACCTGGAAACGTTGAATTACGTGCAGGAGCAGACAGGAGCCAAGATTCTTCTGGCACAAAAAGGCTTCTCCATGCATGCGCTGTACCCGCTGGTCGGCAAGTATCTGCATGGGGTAACCTCCAGCTCCTTATTCGAAGCAAGACTCGGCTATGAGGAGATGGGCAAAGAGGTGCATGTCTATGCACCGGCTTATATGGACCGTGAGTTCGATGAGCTGCTTACCTATACGGATCACATGGTGTTCAATTCATTCGACCAGTGGGCCCGTTTCAAGGAGCGGGTCCAGAATGCACCTAAGAATATCAGCTGCGGTATCCGCGTTAATCCGGAGTATTCCGAGATTGAGGTCCCGCTGTATGATCCTTGCTACAACAACTCCCGGATGGGAGTGACCTTGCCTAATTTCCGGCCGGAAGAGCTGGACGGCATTGACGGACTGCATTTCCATACGATGTGCGAACAGAACTCGGATACACTGGAGCGTACGCTCAAGGTGGTCGAAGAGAAGTTCGGTGAATATCTGCATGGTATGAAATGGCTCAACTTCGGCGGCGGTCATCACATTACCCGTCCGGATTATGACCTGGACACACTAATCAAATGCATTCTTCATATGAAGGAAACCTATGATGTGCAGATCTACCTGGAGCCGGGTGAGGCGGTTGCGCTGAACACAGGGTACCTGGTAGCCACTGTACTGGACACCATGCGCAATGGCATGGATATTGCCATCCTCGACACTTCGGCAGAATGCCATATGCCGGATGTGCTGGCGATGCCGTACCGTCCGGGTATTATCGGTGCAGGAGAGCCAGGAGAATATCCGTACACGTATAGACTCGGCGGCATGACCTGCCTGGCGGGAGATATTATCGGGGATTATTCCTTCCCGGAACCGCTCAAATACGGTGACAAGCTGGTCTTTCTCGACATGGCGCATTATTCCATGGTGAAGAACCATATGTTCAATGGCGTCAACCTGCCGGCTATCGCTTCATACAACGACGAAGAAGGCCTCAAGGTCATCCGCGAGTTTGAATATAGCGATTTCAGCGGCCGTTTGTCTTAATCCATTTTATAACCAGGTGTTCTGTAAGCCATTGTGATGGCTTGCGGAACACCTTTTTTGCTTTTTCCTATATCCAGTATTCAGAAGTACGGCACGGAGAAAATGGTTATAACGATTCTGTACATAGCTCCGCAGGGTGCAGAGTGATAACCTGAAAACAGTGTATAACCGGAAGGGAGTGATCGGCATGAAACGCCGGGCTAATCAAACCACTGCTGCAGTGAAGGTGAAAGAAACTTGAAGATCAAAAGGAGCTGCTGCAGAGCGTGCTAAAATTGAAATATTTGTTCAATAATGAAGAGTTGGCGGAAATGCTGCTGCGCAATTGGGCGTATGACCAGGAATCGCTGCATTTGTTCCAGTATTACCGGATTTCCTCCAATGCAATATATCCTTTCGAGAACGGTGGGAAGAATCAGCTGCTCCGGTTCGCACCACAGACAGAAAAGCTTAGAAGTAATCTGCTGGCGGAGCTTGAGTTCCTCTCGTATCTGCGTGAGCGTGGATATGGAGTGCTAGAGGCAGTGCCTTCACGGGAAGGTTCAGAGCTTATAGAAGCGCGAACGCCTTGGGGGGCTTATTATGCAACGGTCTTTAAGCGTGTCCCGGGGGTGCGAATGGATGATGTTACTCTGGATGACCAGGTTGTATTCCGCTACGGTCAGGCTTTGGGAGAGCTTCACCGGCTATCCAGTGAATACAGCCCTGTGCAGAGCAAAAGATGGACGCACAGCGAGGTGCTGGTGTGGATTCGCCGGATTCTGGAGCCATTCCCGGAACAAACGGCGGCAAGGGCGGAGACAGTGCTGCTTGCGGATTACTTTGCGGGGGTGCCCGCCACACCGGACAATTACGGACTGATTCATTATGATTTTGAGCTGGATAATATCTTCTATGATCAGACACAGGATGTGGTGAACGTCATTGATTTCGACGATTCCATGTACCACTGGTATGCCATGGATATCGAGCAAGCCCTGGACAGCCTGCTGGAAGCTGTTGCAACCGAGGAGCAGGCCCATAAGAAGGGTTGTTTTCTGGAGGGTTACGCCAGCCGGTATGATCTCACAGAGGATGGACCGTCTTTGTCAGCTTGCAGACGGTTTGCTGATTTGTACAGGTATGCCCGGATTTTGAGGTCTACGGCGGAACAGTGGGAGCATGAGCCGGAATGGCTAACTACTCTGCGGAGCCGTCTGGACAGCTCGCTGAAAGTCCGCAGCAGCCGGTTCGGGGAGAAGCTGTAGCTGGAGAAAAAATGAATGTTGTACACATAAAGAGCCTCAGCCTACCACTTCCAGTGGGGCTGAGGCTCTTTTGCGCAGCAGGGAACGAAGAGGGACGAAAAATTATAGCACTCCTGGCCAGCGCTCTGTGATACAATAATTTAGTCTGTTTTTTGAGAAACCTTGCAGACTTCGGAGTCCTGCTCCTTACCGGAGCCAGCTTCGGGATTGACCGTACTTGAGGAGGAAATCAGCGTTAATGAAACATGCACCCTTTATAGCAGTGGAAGGCCCGATCGGAGCCGGCAAGACCACCCTGGCCACGATGCTGGCCGATGAATTACAGCTCCCGGTAATTAAAGAAATCGTGGATGAGAATCCTTTTCTGGACAAGTTCTATCAGAATATGGACGATTGGAGCTTTCAGCTGGAGATGTTTTTTCTCTGCAATCGTTACAAGCAGCTTGAAGATACCGTGAACCAGTACATAGATAAAGGTAAACCGGTCATTTCGGATTATCATATTTATAAGAATCTGATCTTTGGTGAGCGTACGCTGAAGGGAACGAAACGGGACAAATACCGGGAAATCTATCATGTGCTGACGGACGATCTGCCGAAGCCGGATATGATTCTCTACATTCGTGCAGACCTCGATACCTTGCTGGCGCGCATCGCGAAGCGCGGGCGTTCGTTCGAGGAGGAGATTGCCCCTGCCTATTTGCAGCAGTTAATCGAGGATTATGATGCAGCCATGGCCTCGCTCGCACTTTCGGAGCCGTCCACCGTCATTGTTACGATCGATGGAAATCAGGTGGATTTTGTGAAGAACAAGGAAGACTTCGCTGCGATCGCCGAACACTTAAAGGAGCTTATGACATGAACCCATACAACATCCCGGATAACGCCATTATTACAGTAGCAGGTACGGTAGGTGTCGGTAAATCGACGTTAACCGCAGCCCTGGCTGAGCGCCTGAACTTCCAGACGTCCCTGGAGCAGGTGGATCATAATCCATACCTGGAGAAGTTCTATCATGATTTTGAGAGATGGAGCTTCCATCTGCAGATTTATTTCCTGGCGGAACGCTTCAAGGAGCAGAAGAAGATGTTTGAGCTCGGCGGCGGGTTTGTACAGGACCGTTCAATCTATGAGGACACGGGGATCTTTGCCAAAATGCATGCCGATCAGGGTACCATGTCCAAGACCGACTATGAGACGTACACCAGCCTGTACGAGGCTATGGTCATGACACCGTATTTCCCGCATCCAGATGTGCTGATCTATATCGAAGGCAGCCTGCCGTCGATCCTGACCCGCATCAATGAACGCGGACGCGAGATGGAAATCCAGACCGATGTCTCCTACTGGGAGCATATGCACGGCCGCTATTCGCAGTGGATTGGCGAGTTCAGCGCCTGTCCGGTACTGCGCCTGAACATCGACGATTATGATGTGAAGGACCCGGGATCGATGGCGGAGATTCTCCGTAAGGTCGGCACGGCGATTGGCCGGGCACCAGTGGGGAAGTAAGGAAGCAGTAGAGACGATACCTGAGCAGTGATATAACGTTGAAATTTGAGCAGCGCCTTAGGCGCTGTTTTTTTTGTGTATTTATCCGAAATATTTTTAAAAAAGATATTTTCTCTCGAAAAGGAAGATTATCCGAATTTTCGACCCTTTGAAAAGGTTTTTGTCGAGATTTGTTAAGAGTTTGTTCAGAGCGACCTGCTAATATAGTTGCAGAAATGAAAAATTAGGTAGTTTGAATCTAGTGTTTTTTGTCCGCCGGGAGTAAAAGCCGAAAGGAGAGAGGGCCCAGGGTATAGGGGAGATGCAAGGATGTGCAATTCATGTCAGGCGGCGGGCGAAAAACGATGAACGAATAAGGGGGAGCATTACATTGCTAATGAGCAGGAAAGCGAAGAAATACACTGCATTAAGTTTGATCCTCAGTATACTGCTGTCGCTGATACCCGGTTCCTGGAGCGGTCAGGCAGAGGCGGCGGGTAAGGACCTTGAGGTAATGTTTAAGAGCGGGGCACATGTAGGGAATCTGTCCTACCCGGCAGAGAATACCTTCATTAACTTTTACAATAACCAGGTTGAAGGGTTTACGCAAACGGAGACAGACAAGGATGCACGCTATGACTGGGCGAACGGTGATGTTTTTGCTGGTGTTAATGACAATGAAGCCACGGTCCGTTTTCAGATTAATGTAGCTGATAATCCGATTTTGAGCGAAATGGCCAGAAGTGGTCATGCTGAGATGCTCACCGGTTTCAATGTACTGCGATACCATAGTGGTTTTGGATGGACTCGCGTGTCGCATATCGGAGTATGGGTAGATGGCGTGAATATTCTTCCTTACTCGGCAAATGGGGGAAATGTATATAACAAATCTGCTTCTGCAATTATTAAGCCGAATTCTGTCATTGAAGTAATGGTGTACGGTGAAGGAGACGACGACGGCGAAGCAGCGGGTGTACGGGGCTTTTATCTCAAGTTCCAAGACCTCCAGCGTCCTGTTCTGAACAGCTATACCTTTACTGGTAATGGCGCAGAAAGAATGAACGAGACCATTAACCAGAAAGAACTCTATGTCAAAAAAAATGAGAATGTCACGCTCTCTTATAACTTTAGCGAGCCGGTGAGCCCGACGAATCTGATATCCCCGGTGCTGTCGGAGCCGTTCTTCAGACAACCGCTGTTCATAAGTGAACCCGGAACGGGACTTCCTGCAGCCGGGGAGCAGCAGTATTTGGAGAATACAACCTATAACACAAATAATCTCAAAGAATACTACGACAAAATTGCTTTTCAATATGTGGGCAAGCTGTATCACTCCAGCGGCAATCTTCCGCTCGAGCCGAAAATTACCGGTACGACTGCCGGAGGTGCGCTGATCGACCGGACCCTGGAAGAGAAATTCAAGGATGCCGGACTCGCGGATGCGGCGGGCAACCTGGCAACAATCAGCTTTCCGAATGTGGGGAATGCGAGCAGCAACGCACAGGTCCAAGGGAAAACAGTGAATCCTTTTGATTACAAGAACGGGGGCTACCGTGTCATTGTCGATGCGGTACGTCCGAAATACACGAAGGTCGGAAACGGAATTCAGCCGGAGATTCTAACTGGAAGTACGCTGAATAAGGGGGATGTAATCGACTTTACCGTTCAGATGACAGAAGACGTCATCGTGAAGAAAGGCTGGGAGGTCAGTAAGACCTTTCTCTATTTCAACAACGGCATGAAGGCTTACTATACCGGTGGCTCCAATACGAAAAATTGGAAGTTTAGCATGACGGTGCCTGACAGTACCGTTGTTGAAGCACCGCTGCTAAAAGTGATTGCACTTTCTAATGATAACAAGGGCGATAGCACCGATATCGATGTGATTCAGGATTATGCAGGCAATCTGCTGGCCCAGCCGGCCAACTATGACGGGGATCATTCCCTAACAGATGCGCCGCTCGATGTCTCCAGGGTCAATTCCAAAATCGATTGGGCTAATCTTTCGATCGACAACACGATACCGGTGATTAGTTACCGTTACGAAACTGGCGGCGGCAGTAATACTACCTACCAGAAAAAAGGAAAGGTGACGATTGACGCCAATGACCCGGCAGTAAGAGTTCCGAACCTAGATCCGATTGCAGCGGACCGTAATCAGGAAAGACCCAGCAGGGGAATCTACCGCCCGTCCAATATGACGGGTGAAACCTCGCCTTCGGTGGGACTGGTGTACTATCTGTGGAGCCGGAGCAGCGCAGACCCGTTTGCTTCCAAAGCAGATGATCATTTCGCAGCGCTGAAACGGTACGCACTCGCTGCGAAGCAGCCTTCGGAGGAGCTGTACCCTGGCTTGTTCCAGAATATCAAGCTCTCCGTGGCCAACAACAAGACTAATCTGCTGACACCTCCCGCAGAGGCTTTTACCCCGGAAATGAGCGGCGAATGGTACCTGCACACCTGGACCGCAGATATGACGTGGGATACTGCACGGGAGCTGAAGCAATATGATCTGATGAAGAAATATAAGGCGAGCAATCCGGAGCAATATGATGCCTGGAAGGCTGAGGCTCCGGGTAATGAAGACGATAAAACCTTCTATGCCGATAACAAAGCGCTTGCCGCTGTCGGACAGTATGGAGACGTGAACACCTGGCCACTGGAGCTATTTACTAAGGACGATTCTAACTGGACGCATGAGGTTGGCATTCTGAAACTGGATAACCAGGCTCCGGTCATAGTTAAGGATGATGGAAGCTCTACCAATAACTCCAACAATGTTACCGTGTCCGCTCTGGTGCAGGACCCGCACAGCGGAGTCAAGGAAGTCAAGTATCAATGGGTGAAGGAAGGCAATCAGCCGGCGGATGCAGAATGGAAGCCGGCAGCTTACTCCGGTTCAACTGTTACCCAGTCCACCTATGAAGATGTCTTCGAGGACGGCAACTATTGGCTGTACCTGAAGGCTCTGGATAACGCGGGTAATCAGATCGTGGATACGGCAACCAAAAACCTGATTACGGTCAATTCCCAAGAGAGTATTCCGGCAGAGTTCACACCTGCCTCTAATCCGAATTATGAACAAAGTCATGAGGTGATCTTCCGTATTGGAGGGATTGAACCGGATTTCGTAGGTTATGCGGTAGACGGAAATGCAAATCATCCTGCAGAAGAAATGTCCTTTACCGAGCTTCTGCCGCTTGATCCTCTGCCCACACCAACAGAGATGACAAGCCCTGCAGGTGCAGGAGGTGCAACCACTCCGCAGCCGACGCAGGCACCGGCACCTGCGGTCGATCCGGGTGCAGCGAGTGCGCCGGAAGCCAGTGTAGCAGCAGGACCTTTTGCTATGGTGAAGCTGCTGTCGGCAGGCCCGCTCCGTCTGGGAACCGGCTCATTCACACAGGTGGCGGCAGCGGTACTCGAAGAAACCACTCCCCCTTCTGCGGAACAGCCAGCTCCAACACCTACTCCGGCAACAGATGCGGGAGCGGCTCCATCGGCAACAGCCACACCGCAGCCGGGAGCGTCTGCTAGCCCGCTGGCCACGCCGACCGCTGCTAGTGGAGAAAAGTCAGCTGCGCTGCTGGCACCGGCGGAAGCCAAAGCCATGCTGAGTTATCTGATTCCAGCCAATACCAATCTGAATGGTACGCAGTATATTCATATGATTGTGAAGTCTGGAGGCAAGTCCTACTTCTACTCCAAGGCCTATTACTTCGATAATACGGCGCCAATGGTGGGATATGACAGCAACGGAGTTTCATACCCGTTACCGGCGATCGATGTGAATGTATCTGTTGCCGAGCTATACAGCAAAGCGGGACTGAAGAGCAAATATCAATGGCTAAAGGATGGAGTAACGGCGCCGGACAGCAGTTCGACAAAATGGCTGGATCTTCCTGACGGTGGAAATGTCACCCTGGATGGTGCCAAGCTCACTGCAGTCAAAGAGCTTGCACCCGGAGAAGTCGCGGATTACAGGCTATATGTCTATGCCGTAGACGGGGCTGGCAATGGCATCGTCAGCAGCCCTGCGGGGAGTTTCAAGATTTCCGCCGTTTCTAAGGAAGCGCCTCCAGCTGAAGCGAAGTCCGCACTGGTCTTTCTCTCTGGCGATACCGAGGATGGCTACACCGCAATCGTGAAGCTGAGCCTGGAGACGGAAGACAAGACCGGCTATGAATACTCAATCTCTTCTGACAATGGCCTGTCCTGGGTCAACTGGCGGCCGTATACCAATTTCGTCTCGCTGAAGGTTCCTTCAGGCATCCCTTCGGAGCTGAATGTAATGGTGAAATACAGAACGCCGGGCGGCAAAATCAGTGAGCCGTCCAGGGTGGATATCAGTGGCACTTTACCGGAAGAGGCTCCGGTATACGCCTTGGCCACACTGAGCAGCACCGGTCCGGTAAATGCAACCGCAGGCGTGAATATTGACATCAGCTTGCCTGTCGGGATCAAAGTGATGCTGTCCAAATCCAATCCGTCTACACCGGTACGGACTGGCAATTCTTTTAATGTCAAGCAGAATGGCTTCTATAGCTTCGAGCTGTTTGACCTGAACGATGCCAAACGCACAGATACCCTGTACGTCGTCGTGAAGAATGTGGATGGAACGATTCCGCAGGCCAGCATCAAATACGCGCAGTCTCTGCCGACCAACAACAATGTCACAGTAATGCTGGACAAACCTTCGGAAGAGATTGTAGTGACCAATAATAATGGGAAAATGACCCATACCTTTACCGAAAACGGAACCTTTACCTTTGAATTCAAAGATGCAGCGGGGAATGCCGGCAAAGCCGAAGCTGTGGTGAACATTATCGATAAGGAAGCCCCGAAGGTCAAAGTGGTGCGCTCTTATCAATATGGTGTCGACGGCAGCAAGCGGTTCGGTACGATTCTGGACAGCAACGGGAACGTAATCTTCTCCTCAGGGGTAACTCTGGAAGTGCAGAAGGCGGATAGTTCGCCGAAGCAGATTGTTGTGACCAGCCAGGACAAAGTGGTGTCGATGACGCAGAATGGCGTAGTCTCGTTCACGGTTTCCGACCAATACGGCAATTCAACGGTTGTGAAAGAAAATATAACCAGTATCGTCACAGCCCCGCCGGAAGCGCAGAACATCGTTTATACCTTCGTGGATGATGCTGGCAAAGCTGTCGCAGCAGATCAAATCGTGACTGTCGGCGGCAAGAAATACGCCCGGGGGAAATTGAAGGTTACGATTACCGGTATTACCACAGCACCGAACATGGTCTTTTCCGGTCTGAAACCTATATCATCTGGTACGGGCTACAGCAATAAAATCAGTGCTTCAGATGGAACCTTTACCTACACAAGGTTGTTCGAAAGCAATGGCTCCGTGGTCGTTACCCTGTCGGATGCGCTCGGAAATGCCAACAAGATTCCGGTGACTATTGCCGGACTGGACAACAAGGCCCCGGACATTGCCCTGAAGCAGGAAGTGGCAGGGATTGTCCAGAACAAGAAGGATTTTGTATTCGGCTCAGATCTTGGCGGCTATACGGTATCCGATAATGTATCGGCTGCGGGCAACATCAAGGTGGCAGTCAGCGGGCTGGATCTCAAGAAGCTCGGACGCCAGCGCGTGACCTATACTGCAACCGATGAGGTAGGCAATACCAGTGTTGCATATCAGGACGTCATTGTGGTGAAGGACGGCGGACTGCTTATTTTTGGAGACAATGTCCTGATCTCGGCTTCATCAGGAGAGACGGCCCTGTTCGAGAGCAATACCATTACCTTCAAGGTCACCGGATACAACGTTATGAAAGTGGCGGGAGCAGATAAAGTCAACGAGGCGGGAACCTTCGATATACTCTATCAGCCGGGACTCTACCGTGAAGGACAAATGAAATCCATCGCTACCAAAATCACCTACCAGCAGCTGGTCAGCGGCCAGTACAAGGTCACTTTCCCCAAAGCGGGCTGGTACACGATTATTGTGAGAACACAGGAACGCGACCGTGAATATGCGACCTTCTTTGTAGGCAGCACGAATTAATGAACAATGAACTGGGGGGACTATGAGTGAAGCTGCTTAAAAGAACGTGTGCGGTAATGCTCTCATTGATTATGGTATTTCTGTCAGCCTCCGAGAGCTTGCGTGCTCTGGCGGAAGCCGTTACTGCCACAAATACAACGACGATTCAGAATGATTTTATTAAAGTTACTGTGGATAACAGTACTGGGCGCTATGGAATCCGTACAATAGAGGGCCAGCCGATCCGCAAGAATGACCAGAACACCAGCCTGCTGTATAAAGGCGATGATCCGGAAACGTCGTTTACGACGTTCCGGATTGACGGTACGGACTATATCTATGGCAATAAATATAAATTCGGCAACGATCTGTATTCCGAGACGGTTGCACCCAAGATTGTGCAGAATGCCAACGGAACCCAGCAGCTTGAAATGCTCTGGAAGATCAAGGGTGTGGAGATCAAGCAGATTCTGATGCTCTATACTGATGCCAAGGATGCGGTGAACTCAGGTAACGTTAATATCCGTTATGAAGTCAATAACAAAAGTGGAGCCCAGGTTATGGTGGGCAGCCGGATTATGCTGGATACGATGGTGGGTGGCAATGACGCTCCGTTGTTCCAGATCGGAACCGCTTATCAGGCTCCGCTGATGGTGGAACGAAAGCTGACCCACGATCCGGAAAAGGATGCCGGTATTCCCGAGGAGGATAGTGCACTGTACAAGCTGCCTGCATACTGGGTAATGCGCGATAAGCTGGATCTGTCCAATCCGCAGGCAACGAATGTAGTTGCCTATGGCTTCAATAATTTTGCCGAGCAGAACATCAACATTGTGGACGAGATGATCGTCGGGCACTGGAATGGCCTTGCCAACACCAAATGGGATTACAAGGTGAATCCGAACCTCGATTTCACCCGCGATACCAACGATTACGGCAGCGCAGACTCAGCGGTAGCGTTCTACTGGAATCCGGACAAAATTGCCGCCGGAGCTTCGCAAAGCTTCGAAACCGTATATGGTCTGGGTGAGATTGTTGCACCGGATAAAGTATTCTCAATCCGTTACGTGGATCAGGTACAGCAGCTCGCGACGCTTGAAGACGACAGCGCTTATGTGGATGATGGCATGTTCACTATTACGGCTGAAGTGGAGAACCTGGCGTCCTATAATATGGAGCATTCCAAGATTGAGGTTGAGCTGACGCTGGAAGGCGGGATGAGTCTGGTCAGGCTCGATTCAAGCGGTCATGTGGTAAGAGATGCGAACGGCAAACCGGTTCTGGAAACGTCACGCAGTAAAATCCTTGAGTTCCGGAAGTCGGCAACACCTGAGGAAGCGGAGCAGGGGATTCAACCGAAGTATAAGCCGGGTGATACGATAACCGCTTCTTTCAGAGTAATGGCGAAAGGCCGTCCTTGGCCGACAACGAAAGAATATATGATTACTGCACGCAGTCCGGAAACCCAGGCGAAGGTGCAGGGCGTCAAGGATGAGGGAATCAAAGCCCAATATGAATCCAATAAATCGAACTTCATTCTGCTGCCGCCGGTTGGTGAAGCAACTCCTACCTATGTCTATGGAGTTTCGCCAAAAGAACTGTACAGCAGTGATGTGAAATATCTGACCGTCAATCTGTCCAATATTGAAGCTTACAACACCGGCAATGAGACCACAGCTCCGAACTTTGATCTCTACCTCAAGGAAATGGTGACCGGTGAACGCTATAAAGTAAATGTTCAGGATGCGGTTGTTATGCAGCCTACGGATGACGGCATGTCCGGGGATATGCGAATCACGTACCGCGGAGGCGACCGTGTAGATGATACAGGAAAGGTCGTAGAAGCGGGGCTGGGACCTGAACTGCCGCTTGGAGAGTACCAGGTGGAGATCGACTACAAGGGAGACTCCGGCGGTGATGAGGAAGTCGCTGCTATGTACGATATTTCTACCGAGCAGACGGTGCTCGTATCCGATAATAATGAGTCGCGGATCAGAGAAGCCGGGATCATGGTCGTATACAAGCAGCTTGTGGATGTCAGCGGCATCGCGAACGGTTCCTCCGTAAAAGGGGATCTGCTAGACGATCTGAATAGCCTTTTTCCGGGAGAGCCGTTTAAAGATGGCGCATTCCTCTACAATGCCGTAACCGAATATAAAAAGACCAAAGCGCTGTTCGGAATGGCCAGTAAGGCAGTTGATCCGGAATTTGATCTGGCCGGGTTTACAGACGACGAGGCTCTGAAAGAGACCCCGCTCTATAATTACCAGCTGTTCGACTCCGAAGAGGATCTGGAGGCTTTTGAGCAGGAAGCGGAAGACGAGGAAATTGACCGTGAGGTTGTACTGGTCATCCGCGGGATGATCAAGCAGGTAGGCTCAGGGGTGGACGAGCAGGTGGTGGTGGATACCAAAACCGAGCCGGCTATCATCAATGATTCCGTAGCGTATACCGGGAAGGATTTGGCTTTTGTCCGGGGAAAGCTGGATATCTTCGGGGTTACACAGCCGCAGGACATGCCTTTCCTGGATACATTGTTCATTAAAGGGGACGGCACACTCAGTGTCGCAAACAGCGGATTTATTTTCCATAAAGGCGAATGGACGCTGGATTTCTTCAATGGCTTCAACAAGTCGCTCGGCGGCGATAACTATAACCTTCCCTCGGCCGACTCCGGTGGAGATGACGATGAAGAGGAAGAAGGCGCTGAAGCGCAAGAAAATACGAACCCTGAGGATGACACGGAAAACGGAAGCCTGAAATGGGCGGTTGGCGGCGTTGGTGACCGATTGAATCCGCTGCGCCAGGTGATGATTGAGGATGTGTATTTCAATAAGCAATCCTTATTCGGTGCGCCAAGCTTCTCCATTGACGGATTTGGCCTTTCCTTTAATGATTTCATTCTGAGAGAAGGCGGGATTTCTTTTGGCGGCAGC
Source organism: Paenibacillus sp. P46E (assembly GCF_001909095.1). Taxonomy (NCBI): domain Bacteria; kingdom Bacillati; phylum Bacillota; class Bacilli; order Caryophanales; family Paenibacillaceae; genus Paenibacillus; species Paenibacillus sp. P46E. The sequence goes on along the minus strand of NZ_LVYZ01000049.1, from coordinate 60,953 downwards.
CTGTCGATGAAGATTGTGAACGCCGAGATCAAGAATGTTGTGTTTAATGAAAAAGGCTTTGTAGGTATAGATGCGGCACTGAAATTCGACCTTGGCGAAGAGCTGGGGCTGTTCGGTCCGAAGAAAGAGAGCGCGCCGAAGAAAAAAGATGAAGGGCCGAAAAAGCCAAGCGGCGAAATTACGGTTACTCACTTTGTACAGGATATTGACGGTATCGAGAATCAATATGGCCTCGCATTCGATGCCCAGCTCAAAAACATGCTGGAAGTATCCGTCGAGTTGTCCCTGAAAAAGGTGAAGGACGGCCGTATTCTGCCAGACGTCATTGCGTTTGGCGCGGGACTCCCGGATCCGGGAATTCTGATCACCGGCGCAACCTACCTGACCGGTATACGAGGTGCGGTTCGCGAACTTGCGGATACCATAGCAGGCGGCACGAAGGACGATCCGTTTCCGCTTACCGTTTCGGCAGGTGTGAGTGTAAGATTCGGAATGGCTCCGGCCTATTTTTTCGGAGATGTGGATCTGACCGTCAAACGGACGGGACTGAAGGTAGAAGGCAAGCTGGATTATTCCGCTAAGGCAGACGCAGAGGATGAAGACAAGCTGCCTATGCTGACCAAGGCTCTGCTTGAAGCACAGTGGGTAACTCCATGGTTCGTGCGGGTAGAGTCAGAGATGGATATCGGCGGCTGGGATATTATTATCGGCAAGGCGGGTATTTTCGTCGGACAGAATCTGGAGAAGAACCGTACGGATTTTGAAGGGTATATCGGGGCCAGGATGCAAATTCCAAATGATGTGCCTGTGGTCGGCGGATTACCGCTGTACAGTGTATTCCTTGGCGTGAACAATGATAAGGTCTGGGGCAGCATAGGCGTTCTGCTGATCTCGCTAGGCGTCACGTATTATTGGGGGGGCGGGGTTGAATTCGGCACCTCTACCGATCAGTTGCCTGACGGGCTGATTCAGCTGGTTGTAGATGATCCGGAGCTTGGACCGCGTCTGATGGTCATTGGCCAAGGCGTAGGGACGCTGGCTACTTCTGAAGCAGCTGCCGAGCAAGAAAATCAGGAAATCATCTATAGAGAGCTTCAAGAAGGCGTTCAATATATTGAGAATGGCTCCGTTAACATCAGCGTTGGCGGTATTACCGTCAAGAACAGCGGCAGAGTCCATGAGATTCCTATGGATGGCGTGACCGGTAATGCGCTGATTGAGATGGAATATGATACGAAGGATATGCCTGAATTCACGCTGAAGGATGCGAGCGGCAAGGTATTCCCGGTCAAATTCGACAACACGAATACCGATCCTACAGCCAATGCATTCCAGCAGTACATTCCGGCTGCCCAAAATCCTGATCAGGTGGATATCCGCAAAGCGTATATCATCGTACCTGCGGATAAAGCGAAGAGCGGCGGCAAATGGACCTTAACAGCGGTTTCCCCAGTGAAAACCAAGCTGCTGAACGTACCTACTGCACCGCAGTTGAACGAAATCAATCTGGCCAAGGATGGGGCGAACGTCAACAAGTTCAACGCATCCTGGAAGGTAGCCAACGCGCTTGAAGGCGATACGGTCAATCTCTATCTTGCAGAAGATGCCGTAACCAAAGCTGAAACTGTTCTGGAAGACGGTACCAAGGTGCTGGATACAGGGGACCCTGGCCTGCTTATTGCGAAGGATATTCCGGTTGGCAAGAATGGCAGTGTCAGCGGGGGCATTACGAGCGGAAGCACCAGCATTGATGTAACGAATGTAACACTGATGGGGAATCAGGAGGATATCCGTGGACTCCTCCGGCAAGGCAACTACTATTTGCGGGCAGAGCTGAAGTCTACCGCTACCTTTGCAACAAAAACATCAGCTCAGAAATTTGAACTTATAGATCCAATGGCACCACAGAACGTCAGTGACGTTAAGGTTGAACCGGCAGGCAACGGATTATTCGCCCTGTCCTTCAAGCCCGGCGCCAAAATATCAGGCCATGCAAACTATGAACATAGCTATGTCATAGATGCCCAGCGCGAGCAGGGAGGCGTCATGTCCGACTATTCGAACTTCGGTGAGATTCTGTTCACAGAATCTGAGCTTGCTCCTTACTGGAATGCAGCCAGCGGCAAATATGAAGGCATTCTGATCGGCGGGTGGTCAGCAACCTCTACCTCTGATGAGGTCAATCTCGGCAGCCTGGAAGGCACCGTGATGGATCTGAAGGATGTGAAATATGTAGGTCTTGAAGTGGACCATGAGTATGAAATAGGTGTGTCTGCCGCAACGGTTCCATCCGCGGCTGACGACAAAAATCAGAATTACCACTATGCCGAACGCGTAAGCAGTGCTAAGAAGCTACTGCCAAAGCCAGTGAAACCGGTGCTTACGGTAGACGGTACAGGCAAAGTGGAGAATACCGGCAACTATATTAATCTGCTTACGAACCAGACCGAGCAGAGCCTTTCCATTCACTCGGATCAAAAGAATGTTACTGTAGAAGCTTTCAATGCTGAGCAGTCCATCGGCAAAGTGAGCCTTACGAACAGCGGAAGCGGAAGCCAGGGCAAACTCAATTTGAACCAATTCAAGACAGATGGGCCTTATGCCATTGAGTTGAGAGCAACCAATACAGAGACCAAGGATATTTCCGTCACCATGCTGTATTTGACGGTGGATACTTTGGCACCGGTGCTCTATATTGAGTCTCCGGTTACCGGAGCAAGAACCTTCAATAAGAATGCAGACGGCATAGCCATAGCGAACCAGATCAGAGTTACTGGTACGACCACCAAGGATACGATCCTCAAGGTCAGTGAGACGCTTGTCCCAGTTGCTGAAGACGGCACATTCGATGCAGATGTGGCTATCACCTCGTCCGAGCCAACGGTGGCTCTCAAGTTCACCGCCACAGATGGTGCGGGTAATGAGAATTCGGCTGTCGTGGATATTTCCAACGAGAGCTATGAGGTTCCGGCAGCCCTGATTCTGGAAGAAGTACCTTCGCTGCAGCCAGGACAGACAAGCACCATGAAGGCTTTTCTGAAGGTAGCCAGAGGCAAGGACAAGGAAGGAAAACTGAAGTTTGAACAGGTGCCGGTGAAGGACAGCGATCTTGGACGTCTGACTTATATCGTACCCACAGGAGATTCGGTTGAAGTCGTTACGACTCAGGCGAAGAATCAGCCTCCTGTAACAACAGTTACTGCCCTTTCCACCGGGGCCAGCTTGATCGAAGCGGAATACACCATTGCAGAGGGCGTTACACTGAAAGGCTACACCGTTGCCTCTGTAACGGTTCCAGAGCCTACAACACTTGGCAGTCTGGCAATTACAACTGAAGGATTGAGCAGCAACTCCACGCATACCAGGGTAGTAGTATCAAATGCGGGGGATATGACCGGCCAACAGCTGGCTTATAAGGTCTATGCTTCCAGTGACAGTGCAGTATTGCCTAAGCTGAAAGAGAATATCGGGGATTGGAGCCTGCTCCCGGCCAGCGGCCTGGTTCCTGCCAAGAGAGGTGACTTCATCGTGATTACCAAACGAACCTCGCTCAATAAGCTTGCCATGGCTGCAGGCACAGCTCCCGCGAATGTATGGAGCAGCACAGATGGTGGATTCGGTGGCGGTGGTGGTGGCGGCGTAGCTCCTCCAGCCCCGGGTAAAGCACCAGTGTTCACGATAGGCGGCAAGGAAATGGAAGCAGTCTGGGAAGGGATAACCGCCATTATTCATATTAAATCTGATGATGTTGATCCGAATAGCAGCGGAGATCTGAGGATCAGCTCGAAAGAGACTGCAGCGGGAGGGTTTAACATTACGGTGGACCAGGCCGTTGCACAGCAAGCGGTGACCGCTAAGAAGAACATTATTATCGATATCCCGATGGGATCACTGACACTGACTCCTGAGAAACTGGCAGGACTGACAGAGGCACTGAAAATCAGCATCGGAAATAACAGTGAGGCGGATAAGAACACCATGAACGCGGCCGCTGTATCCCAGAACTTCAAGGTGCTGGGTGGAGGCCAGGGCGTTACTGTCAGCGTGAACCTGCCGCCAGGGAAGTGGGCACCAGCCCTTGCAGGCAGAATTGCCATTCCGGCGGGTATCGACGCGAAGAGCATAACTGCCGTGGTGCTGAAGAATGCTGCGGGACAGTGGACTACCATCCCTTGGAAGCTGGACAGCAGCGGAGGCGTTGTTAATGTACAGCTGACAGGAGAAGGAAGCCTGTTCTTCATTAACAATACCAAGGCATTCAAGGATGTATCCAAGGGCTCCTGGGCTGCACCTGGTATCAGTGAGGCTTCCGGCAAGCTGTTTGTTTTCGGCCTTTCTGCGGACAGCTTCGCTCCGCAAGCGAAGGTAACCCGGGCAGAATTGCCGACGATCCTGCTCCGTGTAGCGGGACTGATGAACAATACGGCAGCCAAGCAGAATTTCAAGGATGTGGCTGAGAGCAGCTGGTATTTCCGCAGCGTCTCCATTGCAGCAGATCTGGGAATGGTGACCGGTCTTAACGATGGGACCTATGCACCGAAGTCCACGCTGACCCGGATGGAAGCAATGACTATGGTAGGAAGACTACTAAATGTTATAAGCAGCGGAGGAGAGCGCATTGGTGATGCAGAGGCCACACAGCTCCTGAGTGCTTTTGCAGACAAGGATGAAATTCCTGCCTGGGCGAAATCATCAATCGCACTCAGCATCAAATACGGTATTATCCGCGGTGTGGACGGCAAAATCAATCCGGCGGGAGCGTTAACCCGTGCGGAGGCAGCCACCATGGCGAACAGACTGGATGAGTTCATCACCGGCAAGTAATAAGTGAAGCAATGCCCACATCAATCACGGATGATTGGTGTGGGTATGCTTTACGCTCTGAAGTACGCTTACGAATCCCATTACAATAGAGGTGGTGTCATGATGGCAAGGAAGCATAAATCATTCATCGGGCTGGCTATTGCGCTGGTAATCCTGGCGGCCGCTGCCGTTACCGGCGGTTTGCTGGCCAAGGCGGATGGGCAGACCTGGACAAGCTCGGCCGATACGGCTTGGTATAACCCGGTTTACACTACGTTTAAAATTGATTCGGCCGCGAAGCTGGCCGGGGTGGCGAAGCTGGTCAATGAAGACCCGGATGGGAGCATTGACGGCCTCCGTAATAAAATTCTGGAGATCGACAGGAATCTGGATTTATCCGCCCATCTGTGGGTGCCGATCGGGACGGGAGAGCATCCTTTTCACGGGACGCTGATCTCCAAAGACGGGGCTATGCTTACTCTCTCCGGTATGAGAGTGGAGCCTGGCATGTCTTATCAGGGACTTGTCGGAAATATGGACGGCGGCACCGTGGGCGGCTTTGAATTCGATTCAAACGGTTCCATCAGCGTAACCAGCGTCACATATGATGTCTATGCAGGTGCAGCTGTCGGCAAAATGACTGGAAATAGCACGGTATATGATATTACCAATAAAATGAAAATTGAAACCATCAGTTCACCTTATAAGGCCTATACTGGCGGTATTGTGGGTATGGGAACGGGAACAGTCTCTAATTCTGTGAACCAGGCTTCCATTACAGGAAACGGGGTTTCGGCTGTAGGTGGAATCATTGGCTACAGCGGTCCCGGCAATCTGAAAATGAAGAAGGTGTCCAATTCGGGAGCGGTTCTGGCTAATAGCCAGGGAGGGACGAGCTATGCCGGAGGGATTGCCGGATATACCTCAGGCTCTCTGATTATGAACGACGAGGATACGATGATCACCAATAGTGCAGCGGTTGAAGCGACCGGTGGGGATATCGTCTATGCCGGAGGGATTATCGGCAAAACGGATGGAACGGTCGTGTACTCTAACGCAACCACCAGCAGCGGAGCTGTAAATATCAATGCCCCGGCAGCGGCAGGCTCCTATGCCGGCGGATTGATTGGCGGAGTGGGAGCTGTTCAGAACCCGGATATTTCAATTAACTTCGTCCATTCTGCTCCCGTAACCAACAACGGCGGTACGAATGTATATACCGGTGCTATTGTAGGGCATGCAGACAGTCCGCTGACCTGGGCCGCCGGATATAAGAATACAAATCCAGTCACTGCGACCGGATCACAAAATATATATACTGGCGGATATATCGGATTTGCGGCACATGGCCTTATTCTGAATAATCCGGCACCGGAGGCGTATCAAAATACAGCGGTGATAACGGTATCCGGCGGGACGGTAGTATATACCGGGGGAATCGCCGGTTATGATGCCGGAGGCAGCATCACACACGCTTCCTTCGCAGGTACTATGAATGTCACCGGTGCCGCAAATGTCTATACTGGCGGTATTGCAGGATATGAAATCGGCGGTACCCTTGCGGCTTCACAGGCCGGTGATACGGCGGGTCATTTCAATGAGATCACTTCCGATGGAACGCTCGGCGGAATTGCCGGTTATCTGGAGGGTACAATCAGCAATTCAACAGTGAAGCATTTGACACTGAGAGCTACGTCCCAGGGCGGCATCATTGGCGGAATCGCCGGAAGTGCACAAGGAACCATCACCGGTGTCTTGGCCGGGGACCCTGACAGTACGGACTATAACAGCCTGCGGTTCGAAGCGTCCGTAGCAACACCTGCCCCGGACGGCCGGGACAACATAACGGCCGGGGGCATTGTCGGAATGAACGATAAGGCGCTTATCTTAACCAACAGTAAAGCGGCCAAAACCGGATTCATTAGCGCAGCCGCCAGAAGCGGCTATACATTCGGCGGCATTGCTGGACGCCTGAATACGGCAGCTTCCATTGGTACAGCAGCACAGGCAATAGAAGCCAGCGATATACTAGTGGAAATGAAGGCGGACCAATTGAGCTTCGGCGGCGCTGTCGGCAGCAACCTTGCTTCCGCACTGTATCTGCATACGAACCGGATTGACATTCGTGCTGAGGCTTCAAAGGGTTATGCCGGAGGTATCTTTGGTGAGAACCACGGAACCAGCCCGTACGTGCTGGCCGAGAACATAACGATCAGTTCACCAGGGACTGATAATGCAGTAGGCGGAATTACCGGTTTCAATACTGGAACGCTGACTGATGCTACCTCGCACTCGGTGGTCATTACGGCAAGCGGCCTTCGTACTGAAGCGGGCGGGATTGCGGGCCGTTCCGAAGGGATCGAAGGCAATCGGGCAAGCCTGATTACACCGGTTATGCTTGCCGGTGAGAATGCGCTTATAACCATTACAGGTACAGATGTCCAGGCAGGCGGAATTGCCGGTTTTGCCAGAGCTACAGATATTGTGCAGCCTTTGGCATCGGCTATCGCGCCGGATTATGTCATCTTCTCCATAAAAGGAACAGGAGCAAAAGCCGGCGGATTGGCCGGAGCTCTGGAGAACAGCACCATCAGCGGAGATTCGACAGCGCTGAATGCAGAAAATTTGTTAATGAACTCTACAATAGAAGGAACGGACGCTTTTATCGGCGGACTGGTCGGTTATAATGATAAATCCCGCCTGGAGCGTCTGGTCGGCAAATCGCTGAACCTGACTTTGAGCGGTCCGAACGTGAAGGCAGGCGGTATGACCGGATACAATCTAGGGACGAACACAGCTGTAATTGCGAACAACTACATCACAGCCCTTAGTCTGAAAACCAATGCATCAGCAGACGGTTCGATTGTCGGCGGGATTGTTGGCCTGAACGAGGCGAGGGGTGGGGATCCGGTCCAGAATCCGGGCACAGCCGTCAGTACGATTCAGAACAGCCGCACTCTGGGCAGTATTTCAGCCGTTTCTCCATCGTCCGTGATCGGCGGCATGGTGGGTGAAAACCGGAGCCTGATTGCCAACAACAGCATCACAGACAAGCTTCCGGTGAGCTCTAAAGGCAATAATGCCATCTTTGGCGGATTGGCCGGACGCAATACTGCTACTGGAACGCTATATTACACGTATTCCAATGCCAATATGACGATTGAAGGTGCTGGAACACTGGCAGGCGGGCTGGTTGGTGACAATGCCGGACAAGTCAAAGGCTCCTATGTAGACATCGATATTACCGGTAAAGCGACGGGCAACTCCAGCCAGTACGCTCTTCTCGGAGGCCTGATCGGCAGAAACAGTGCAGGTTCGGTAGAACAGTCCTACTCATCCTCCAAAGTGACTGCAAACGGGGGATACACCGTAGTCGGGGGACTGGTAGGAGAGCATGCGGGCGGCAACATCAAGAACTCTTACGTGGCCAAGAGCGTTAACGCCATTGCGGAGCATTCCTATGCTGGCGGCTTGATTGGCAGAATCACGAATGGGAAAGTTTCCAATACCTATTCTGCAGCGGAAGTGATCGTAAAGGGTGGTGCCTATGCCGGAGGTTTTGCCGGAAGGTACGATAATGCCAGCAAAGAACTCCTTTACAAATCCTACTATATTAAAGACGGGGCACTCAATATCAACACAGACCTCCCTGACTTTGCCGAAGGCAACCACCGCTGGCTGGACGTACATGTGCGTCTGACCACCATTCTCTCGGAAACACTCCGGGACAGAAACGTATTCCCTGGATTGTCCGGCTGGGATTTCAATGGCGCCTGGAAATACGGTTCATTGAATGCGGAATACAAGTACCCTGAAGTGAACCGCGAAGCCAATACCGGCGGGGATGCCGGGGGCGGTGTGAATTCAAGCATTAACTGGTATATGAAAGACAAGGATGCTATCGGCTTCCAGATTTCGAGCGAAGCAGAGCTTGCCGGTCTGGCCTCCATTGTGAATGGCACGATTGTTGGTGTGGAGCCGTTTGATTTTGCGGGCAGAACCATTACCGTGATGAATCCGATCCATATTCAATCCAAACAATGGACACCAATTGGTGAGACGGAAGAGCATGCCTTTCAGGGAACTCTCGACGGAGGCCGCCACCTGATTGACGGTCTCACCATGCAGTCGGCAGTATTCAGCAATTCCGGATTGTTCGGGGTCATCGGAGATGAGGGCACCGTGAAGAATATGAATCTGGAGCCATTGTCTATTGCAGGCAATCAATACACCGGAGGCATTGCCGGACAGAACAAAGGGACCGTATCGAACATTGATCTGAAGCTGCTGAACGGCAACAAGATCAGCGGGGGGACGGTTGGCGGAATGATCGGCAAGAATACTGGCTCGGTTTCGGCACTGCATCTGACGCTGGATGGCGGCAGTAGAATCGAAACGTTATATACGGGCGGTCTGGCCGGCGGTATTATTGGCGACAATACGGCGGAGCTGATCTACACTGCAGACAGTGACAGCACCAAAGTTCTTGCCGCATCGACTTATCTTCTGACGTCAGTGGACGGCAGCATCGGCAGTTCTGCTGATCAAGCCGTCATTGGCGGGATTATCGGCCGGCAGTCCGGCAATGTCACAGGAATGAACGAGGAAGTAAGCTCGAAATACCGGATTACATCCACAGGTGCGGATAGTATCACAGGTGGACTGATTGGACATTTTGCTTCCGGCAGTGCCAAGCAGTTGACCGTAACATTTACAGATGGTCAGCTTGAAGCCAAAGGACTGGACTCCGTTCTCGGCGGGTTGGCGGGTTACGCGGACGCACAGACTGTATTGTCGAATGTTATGGTACAAGGCCCAGGCACTGGCATACAGCTGAACGGCAACGGTACAGTCGGCGGTGCTGTGGGCGTGAAAGACGGTGCAGCTGGCGGCATGACGCTCACGAAGACTGTATCCGCCAGCAATATATATGATATGGAACAAGTTGAAGTAAGAGGCGTTGCATTATCTGCTGTAGAGGGCAGTCTGCAAGCTGTGATTGGCGGGATTACCGGTGAAGCTTCAGATGCAGCGTTGAATAATCTGGAATTCAGCGGGTCTGTGCAATCATCCGGCGAAGCCAATATGGCTGGCGGAATTGTCGGACATGCGGTGAATACATTGCTCTACCATGCGAATGCAGCAGCAGAGCTTTCCGTTACGGCGAAGAATGGTGAAACTGCCGTAGGCGGGATTGCCGGAAGCCTTTCGGCAGATGATCTGAACGCAGGCTACGATTTTGGTAAACCTTACCCCTTGTACAGAGGGATCTATCTGGCAAAAGCAAATACCGGAACCATTCGCGTAACCGGCTCCGGGAATACTGCCGACCTCTATGCCGGAGGGATCACGGGTAAGAATACGAATGCTTCCATCTACCGCTCAGAAGCGGCATCCGGTCTGAGTGTTACTGGAGGCAACACTGTAAATGTTGGCGGAATCGCAGGCTACAGCAGCGGTATTATCGTAGACAACTCTGCAGCGAGCAGTCTGAACGCAGACAGCAGCAGGGAGTATAATGTTGGCGGTATTGTCGGCTGGGGAGAGGGTGGCCAGATTCATTACAGCAAAATCACTGCTGCTGATGGAGAAGCTATCACAGTAGGCACGGCGCTGACCCTGGGTGAATCCGTACCGGCAACCCGTGCCGGTGGTCTGGTCGGCCTCGGGGATTACTTGATCATCACCAATTCTCATGCGGATATTCCGCTGCGGATTACGGATACGAATCAGGACAATACGATTTATGCGGGCGGTTTTGCCGGTCTTTTGGGAGACAGGGATACCCGCGAAGGACACATTGAACGTTCCTATGCTACGGGAGCATTAACGGTAAGCGGCAAATTAGGCTCCTATACCGGCGGTTTCGCCGGTTCAGTAGATCATTTCAGCATCAAGGATGCCTACGCTTCAGGCAATATCAGTAATACGGGCTTCGATACACGCAGCGGCGGATTTGCCGGGACGGTGGAAAGAAATGCCGTGATCAGTGAGTCCTTTGCGCTTCAAGCGAAAATATCTACGGTGGGTGTCAAGTCCTCCACTCGTTCCTACACAGGAGGCTTTGCAGGCTATAACGATGGAGCCTTGACTGGGGTTTATGCCAATGTGCCGGATATTGCTGTCAACGTGACAGGGCCGACTGTCTATGCAGGACAGCTGGCAGGTTATAATTTCCGGGATGGTAAAATTAACAGTTCAACATTCTCTCCAAAAGTAAGTGAGCTACCTGCCATCGGTCGTAACGCTGGTGCGGTACCTGAGGCTGTGCCGGTAGATGCCTGGAACCCGCTGGCTTCAGGCAAATGGAGTATCGATGTGGATACTTCATTTATGGACCAGGCAGTTGATGGTACGGTGACTCTGAGCACACCTCAGCAGCTTAAGGGGGCAGTGCTGCTCTATAATGAGACTGGTGTTGCGTATTACCGCTTGTATAACAGAACAGCTACTGAAGGTATGATACTTAACAAGCTGCTGCTTGCAGCCGATATGGATCTCGGGGAGAGCCCATGGACTTCGTTCGACAGATTCATTGGAGTATTGGATGGACAGGGACACACCCTATACAGGCTGCAGGCGGGAACGGCAGAGCACAAGTATAGCGGATTTGTCTCAGAGAATTACGGAGAAATTGCCAATGTGAATTTCGCGGATGCCCGGATTGAGGCGGGCACGGATGCCGGGATCATTGCGGGGATTAATCATAGCGGAGCGTCAATTCACAATGTAAATCTCAGCGGCAGCGTGCTGGGCAGTGAAGCTGCGGGTGGTGCAGCGGGAATGAACCAGGGAACGCTGGCGGCCATCAGGGCCATGAACCTTAAGATTGAAGGCAAAGGATATGCCGGAGGCATTGCCGGTACGAACGAAGGCATTATTAATAAGTCCTCTTCAGCCGGCAGTGTGAGTACCACCGGTCCTGCAGCAGGAGGTATTGCCGGATGGAATGCTTCCCAAGGGACAATTTCAGATTCCATGTCCTATGTGGATGTCAGCGCAATAGCTGATCAGACGGCAGCGGGAGGGATCAGTGGTCTGAATGCTGGCGAGCTGACGAACACGTATGCTTCAGGCCGGATCCGGGCATCCGGAACCTTGAAGGCATGGGCCGGCGGGATCGCTGGCCATCACACTGAAGGTTCCATTGTTTCCTCCCTGAATACAGGAGAAATTACTGCAGTTGTGAATGGGGAAATCCGTCCGCAGCAGGCATTCTTCGGCGGTATTACGGGCCAGAAGGATAATGGAGCCACGATCAGCCGTTCTGTCTTCAACCGGCAAATGCTGAAGCGGAATATTGCTTACTATGACAGTGACGGCAAGAGCAAGGCGGGCGATCCCGTTAGCGAAGGATTGCCGGGCTCTGAGCTTGTGAAGATGTCACTGCCGGGGGTATTGGATGCGGCTCACTGGAAAGCGCATGAAGGCTTCTATCCTGTACTCAATACATTTGACGGAACGGACGAAGGCGTGCTCGGTTCCGCAGCGGTGATCTTGAGTCCGCAGGATCTCATTAACCGTGTGAACTTGAGCTTTGCCCTTAGCAGCGGCAGGGCATTGACCTGGACTGCAAATCCGGCCCAAGCTGTCATCAGTGCAGCTTCCGGCAAGCTGCAGACCAGCGGCAGCGCACTGCTGACTGCAACACTCAATGGCTCAAGCCGGAGTATCACGGTCAACGAAGCAGCAGTTAAGTTCCCTGAGCCGGCAGCTGCTGCGCCGACTGTTGTCTCAGGTGACAAAGTATTCTATGGTCAAGTGAGTGTGGTTCTGGCCACGAATGAGCCGGGAGGAATCATTTATTATACACTCGACGGCAATCTTCCTACGGAATATTCACAGCGTTACAACGGGCCGATTGTTCTGACAACGGCAACCAACATCCGGGCGATTACCATTGTGGATAATAAGGAATACAGCAAGGAATTAAATGATCTATGGTCGCCGCCATTTGCGGGGGGAGGCGGTGGCGGAGCCATCATTCCGCCAGTGAAGGAACCCGCTATCTCTGCGATCGCAGGCATCACTACTACAAATGGGGACAGCGAAGCGCCAGTCAAAGTGGCTAAGAACAGCAAGCTGAAGCTGACCGCGCCTGAGGGACAGACGATCTATTACACCACGGACGGCAGTACCCCGACGGTGAACAGCAAGAAATACACCGCAGAGATACTGATCACAGGCAATATGACGATCAAGATGATTACGGACAAGGATGATACGGTAATCACAATTGAATACGAGGTTGAAAATGCAAAGTACAAGCTGAAGAACGATGCGTCTGAAGTGAAATATATGACTGCACCTGCAACCGGAATGTTCGCCCCAAATAAGGCGATTACCAGATACGAGACGATTGCCGCTCTGGCACCGCTGCTTGATATGGAAGAAGTGAATGTAGGGAACCTGTTCAACGATGTAACCGCCGAGAATCAGGCACTGACCGCTTTCTTTGCTTCTGCCGGCATCATTGAAGGATATCCGGACGGTGGCTTCGGGGGAACGAAAGGCCTGACAAGAGCCGAATTCTCCAAAATCTTGACCACCGTGCTCCATCTGGATGTTACAAAGAACGGTGTTACGAAGCAGGCGGATCTGAAGGGCCATTGGTCGGAGAAATATGTGAATGCACTGTCCAAAGCCGGTTATGTTCAGGGCTTCCCGGACGGTACCTTCAAGCCGGGCGACTCCATTACACGGGCACAGGCTGTTGTGATGATCAACCGTATTATCGGGGCCAAAAGGCTGAATGTGACCACGGTACGTTTCAAGGATCTGCCAGCGACCCACTGGGCGTATAATGACATTATGTCTGTAGTGAAATAATCAGAAGCGGAGGACAAGGGGATGAAAAGAAACTGGATGGCTGTCTGCCTGGTCATCTCTATCCTGTCTGCAATACTCTTCTATACCGGTACCTCCAGTGCCGACACCCCCCTGGTGAATAACGCTGAGCAGACGTATCAGCTTGCAGAGAATGCAATATTTTACCTGCGGGTACTGAAAAGCGACAATACAGCAAGCGCCACAGGGACGGGAATTATCCTGTCTTCCGGGGGAACGGCGGCAACGGCCTACCATGTAGTCAAAGGCGCGGAGCGGATGGAAGGGATCTTGGCAGACGGGACGGTGATCAGTCCGATCAAGGTTAGCAGATACGATGAGTTAAAGGATGTGGCTCTGCTGAACCTGCCTGATCCGGCAGCCCTGAAACTAAAAGGAAATGCATATTCGTATTTGAACGTGCGGAGCGAAGCGGTTAAGCCTGGTGAAGCCGTGTTCGCATTGGGGTATCCTTTGAAGAATACGAATATTATCACCGAAGGTATTGTCAATTCGCCTAATGCGCAGATTAACGGCAGAAGCCGGATTCTGACCACGGCCCAGGTGGCGAGCGGCATGTCCGGCGGGCCGCTGATGGATGCACACGGCCAGCTGGCCGGAATCATCTCCGGTTCACTGCGCACCATGAACAATATCCATCTGGTTATCAATACCGAAGATCTACGCAGCCTGCTGCCGGCAGTGACCGAGTAGACAGCAGCAGAACCGTATCAAACTGGCTGCCCTCAGACGTTTATGCAAACGGGGGGCAGCTTTTTTTTACATTTCAGCGTCTGGAGCGCACCAGCTTGCGGGAGGGGGAACGGTATGATCAAGGCATTTTTGCTGGATGTGAACCAGAAGGATCTGTACAGGCTCTCATATATGCTTGAGCGTACGGGGAAGGTCGATGTGATTGGAATGTCTCCCTGCCCTCAGGAGGCTGTGGATAAGATTATTCTTTATCAGCCCGATGTGCTGTTTATGGATCTTCAGGGGCCAGGCCAGCAGGAAATGATGCTGGCGGAGTTTGTGAAGAAAAAGGTTCCCCGTATTCAGATAGTAGTCGTCACAGACAGCAAACAACATGGATTATGGGCCTTTGATCAGGCCGTGGCAGATTATGTCCTGAAGCCGCTGGAGGAGGTACGCCTTAATCAGTCACTGGAACGCTTAGGCCAGGGAAGCTGAAGCCGAATCGAAGGAACTAGGTTACCTGAAGCTGAATCAGGGTGCCGGAAGTGTCTCCCCATGTTACAATAAATGAACAAGCAGAAAGGATGGGGTGATTTTAGTTGAAGTACGATTTTAACCGTATCATTAACCGCCGCAATACCCGTTCATACAAATGGGACCAGTCCGAAAAGCTGTTCGGAGACAAGGAGATTCTTCCACTCTGGGTGGCGGATATGGACTTTGAGAGCCCCCCTGCGGTACAAGAAGCCATTCTGCGCCGTGTGCAGGAGGGGATATACGGCTACAGCGTGACGAGCGATTCTTACAAAGAGGCGATTACGGGCTGGTACCGCAGACGTCATGACTGGGAGATTCAAAAGGAATGGATTACGGATTCCCCCGGAATCGTAACATCGCTGAGCCTTTCGGTAGAGCTGTTCAGCAACCCGGGAGATCAGGTGATTCTGCAGTCGCCGGTCTATTATCCTTTTTATGATGTGATCCGGATGAATGACCGCAAGGTGGCCATCAATCCGCTGAAACTTGAAGAAGGCCATTATGTTATGGATTACGACCAGCTCGAAGAGCTGATGATCGGCGGTGCCAAGCTGCTGCTGCTGTGCAGTCCGCATAATCCGGGCGGTAGAGTGTGGGAGCGGAATGAGCTTCTGCGCCTTGGGGAGCTATGCCTGCGGTACGGCGTAACGGTAATCTCGGATGAAATTCATTGTGATCTGGCAATGCCGGGCCACAAGCATATTCCGTTCGCCTCCTTGTCTGAGGAGCTGTCGAATATCACACTGACTACGCTTGCGGCTACCAAAACCTTTAACCTGCCGGGACTGCAAACCTCATACATCGTTACCTCCAATCTGGAAATGAGAAGGAAATTTGAGTACAAGCTTAAGACGCTCAGTCTGCACATGTCTGCTTTCTTTACGCCAGAGGCTGTAGAAGCAGCATACAATGAAGGCGGGGAGTGGCTGGATGAGCTGTTGCAGCATATCAGTGGAAATGTGGAGTATGCCACCCGTTACCTTGGAGAGCATCTTCCTCAAGTGAAGCCAATGACTCCGGAAGCCACTTACCTGTTGTGGATCGATTGCCGCGCACTTGGACTGGATGCTGATGGTTTGAAAAAGCTGATGTACCGTGAAGCGAAGGTGGCTTTTAATGAAGGTTCTGTATTTGGCACAGAGGGACAAGGCCATCTGCGGATTAATCTGGCTTGCCCGCGTTCCGTTCTTGCTGAAGCACTGAAGCGTTTCTGTCAGGCTGCTGCACCTTACGTAAAATAAGAACACGATAATCATAGGTCCGCCGTATCTCCTTAGAACAGGTTATGTTCGGGAGGGACGGCGGACTTCTACAAATAGAGATACATCATAGGAGTGGAGATCATAGAGATGAGTACAACCCGAATGATTATAGACTGCGATACCGGCATTGATGATGCACTTGCTATCCTGTATGCGTTGCGGACTCCCGGCGTGGTGGTTGAAGGCATTACCACAGTGTTTGGCAACATTGATGTTGCGCAGGCGGCGGACAATACCCTTAGACTGCTGGCGCTGGCGAATCCGGGGTATGAGGTTCCGGTTGCCATCGGCGCTTCCCAGGCATTGGTCCGTGAACTTACCGGTTTCTCCACCCATGTGCATGGCGCAAACGGTATTGGCGGCGTACAGCTTCCACCTTCAACCCAGCGTCCGGTGAACGAGACGGCGGCAGAATTTATCGTGCGGCTGGCGAATGAGCATCCCGGCGAAATTGTACTGGTTACACTTGGACGTCTGACGAATCTATCGCTGGCGTTAGATCTTGACCCGGAACTTACAGGCAAGCTGAAGAAAGTAGCCGTGATGGGCGGCACGATTTTTAAGCCGGGGAATGTGACGCCTGTTGCCGAAGCCAATATTTGGGGCGACCCCGAGGCGGCTGACCGGGTATTCACTTCAGGGCTGCCGGTGCTGATGGTGGGACTGGACGTTACGCTGAAGACGCGCATTACATCAGAACATTTGGAGCTTCTCAAACGGTTCGGGCGGGAGGATTGCAGGGATATTATTCAATTTATGGACGAGTCACTGGCGTTTTATTTTAAATTTTACCGGGAAGCCAATTATCTGATCAACAGTGCCCCGCTGCATGATCCGCTGGCGCTGATGGCTGCACTGCAGCCGGACCTGCTGACCTGCCGCCAGATGAAGGTGCGCGTGGAGCATCAGGGTGAGCATACTGCCGGTATGGTGGTCGCGGATCTCCGGGCTCAGCCCAAGTCAGGCGAGTTCATCGAGGTGGCAGTGGATGTGGATGCGGAACGTGCAGTGGGGATTTTTCTTAGCGCATTCATGTAAGGGGAGTTATGGTTACAATCTATTAATTTGCTATAAATACCTGGTTTGGTAAAATGATAGAGGTATCGCTAGTTGATAGATTTGAAATCATATCCTACAGAATGGGGAATAGAGCAATGAAGCGTATAGCGACAATAGTATTGTGCGCTGCGATTACAGCGGCAGGTTTTAGTTCGCTTCCTACAGACGGAGTTCACGCCGCAGCAGGCGGTGTAAGTATTGTACTCGACGGATACTCGCTACCGTTTCCGGTAGAACCGGCAGTAATGAGCGGGACCACCATGGTGCCGTTCCGGGCGATATCCGAAGCGCTGGGTGTCAAGGTGGAATGGAATCAGGCGGCCAAACAGATTACCGCGACAAATAAGGATGCTTCAGGCACCAAGAAAGTCGTTCTTACTCTGGGCAAAACAAGTGCGTCTGTCAACGGCGCAGCCGTGAAGCTGGCCGTCGCTCCCCAGAATGTCCGAGGCACCACGATGATCCCGCTCAGCTTTTTTGGTCAGCAGTTCGGCGCTGGCGTAACCTGGAATCAGGCTACAAAGACGGTCTCGATCACCTCGCCAAAGAAGGATGTATACACGCTTGGCTTCTACGCGCAGGGCGCTTACAGCGAGGTGTCGCTGATTCCGGATTTTGATGCCGTTGCCTTTGGCTGGAGCCGGATTGACCGCAGCGGCCAATACACGGTCTCGGGCACAGAGTTCCGGTGGCCGCAGGCTGCCGGAGCTGTTACACCAGAATCCATTGTTCAGAATGCCGCTGCCGGGGGAACGGCTCCATACCTGATGGTATATTCAGGCGACAAGGAGCTGGAGCTGACTAAGAATATGGAGGATCTGCAGCTTCAGCAGCAGACGATTGCCGGAATTGTGGATACCGCAGCGCAGAAAGGCTTTCAAGGGATTGCCCTCGACCTGGAGGGGCTTGGCATGACCGGGGACAAGGCGCTTGTGCAGAGTCAATACAACACCTTTGTCAAGAACCTGTCCGCCAAAGCAAAGGCCGCGAATCTGAAGCTTACGATTATTCTTCATCCCCTCAACAGCTCATACAAAGGATATGATTACAAGACGCTGGCCTCTCTGGCCGACGATCTGGTCATTATGGCTTATGCTTATGAGGGTGAGACCGGACCGGAGCCGATGAACAAGGTCGATGAATCCATCCGACTCGCCTTACAGCAGGTCAGCAAGGACAAACTGATTCTTGGCATTTCGGTATACAGTGAGAACGAAACTTCGGTGAATGCCAAGATTGGCCTGGCCAAACGCTATGGTCTTAAGGGTATCGCCATTTGGCGTCTGGGTCTGATCGGTCAGCCGGTGTTAAGCGAGATGGGGAAGTCGGTAGAATTGTAAAGGATACACAAATCCGCTTCATGCCCATTGCATCCGTAAAATCTCTTCAAGCCACTCATGCACCTTAGAGTGGCTTTTTGCATTTTACATCACAACAAATGTCACATTAACCTGCGCGGCAAACCTGTATAATTTTTAAGGTTCACCTAAGTAGTACTTGCAACCTTTAGGTTGCCGGCAGACAACGATGACATCTTATTTTCAGGAGGACTATTGAGCATGAGCATGAAATATAAATCACTTGAGCTGGACAAACCGCTAATATATGAGCTGGAAGGGCTGGAGGTTGGAGTAACCTCGAATTGCAATTTCCGCTGCGATTACTGCTGTGCATATAACAGAAACGACGGACAGAGCATCAAAGGCAAAGAAGTAATCCGCATCCTGGAGGAGCTGCCCCATCTGAAGCGGGTCCGTCTTTCCGGCGGAGAAGTGACCCTGAAGTTCCAAGACTGCCTGGAGATTGTCAGCTACTGCGCATCCCGGGGCATTCAGACCCAGCTGAATTCCAACGGCAGCCTTTTGACCGAGGAACGGATCGGCCAGCTGGTCCATGCCGGACTGACTACGATACATATTTCCTTCAATTTCACAACCGCCGAGGCCTTCTCGCGCTATTATAATATCCATACCAGCATCTACGATAAAATCAGAGAGAACATCACGATGTTCGCCAAGACCAGTGTGGATGTGGTGCTGGAGACTCTGCTGTTCAGCGAGACACAGGACAATATGCAGGAAATCAGCGATCATGTCTATGCAATGGGGGTCAGAACCCATGAAATCCAGAACAGCATTATTATGGGCCATACCGGCTGGAAGGCGATCGCGGCCCGCGAACAATTGAAGAATGCCGTAAGTGAGCTGATTGCCCGCAAAAAAGAGGATACCACCCTCTACTTTACCTGCATGGACCGTTTTATGGAGGCGCTCGGCTTTCAGGAACAGCCAGGGGTATATTTCCCGCACTGCATCGAAGGCAAGAAACAGCTCCACCTGCACGGCAATGGGGATATTCTGATCTCCGAGCTGTGTCACCCGGTCATTATCGGCAATATTTATAAAGGTACCTCGTTAAAGGATCTCTACAGCAACATGCCTGCACCGCTGTCTGAGTTCCTTGACAAACAGCCTTGCCCGGCGCTTGATGCTTTGTTCCCGCAGGGTGTCTGAAGTGTTCTCCGCCAGCTCTAGCTGCTGCGCGGCTGGAAGTTCAGGGCAATAAACCTATACAAGACCGTGGCGTATACGCTGCGGTCATTTTTCTGATTTTTTTCATCCCAAAATGAAAATTTTCATGTATAATCATCAAATGTATCGGTACAGATAAAGGGACAAGGACTGGGGAGGACATTAAGATGATTTTCGGATTTTTACTGCTGCTGGTGGCCTGCTGCTTCCAGGGCAGTTTTGGACTGGGGATGAAGAAATACCAGCCGTTCTCCTGGGAAGCGTTCTGGGCAGTGTTTTCCCTGGTGGGGATTCTGATTATTCCGGTGGTCTGGACCTGGATGGAAGTCCCTGACTTCTTAAGCTATATCCGGCAGACCCCTTCGGATGTGCTGTGGACGGCTTCCTTCTGCGGCTTCCTGTGGGGCATAAGCTCCATCATGTTCGGCAAAGCCATCGACTCCATTGGGGTGTCACTTACATACGGGGTGAATATGGGGATCTCGGCATCTCTGGGGTCGCTGATTCCGCTGTTTATCTTCGGCAACATTCCGGCGGCAGGCTCTTTCACAGTGTTGCTGGTCGGTACAGCGATTATGCTGGCTGGGGTGGCGGTCATTACCAAGGCGGGATTGTTAAAAGAAAAAATCATCACTGCCTCCGGACAAGGTGCAGGCAGCGGCAGCCAGCTGACCAAAGGTCTAATTATCGCTTCTGTAGCCGGATTGGGCTCAGCGGCAATGAATATCGGATTTTCCTATGCGAATCAGACGGTAGATATTGCGGTAGCCCATGGTACAGCCAAAATCAGCGCCAGTCTTATTTCCTGGGTAATTACGCTCTCGGGCGGTTTTGTTGCCAACTTCGTGTATGCAGTCATTCTGTTGATCAAGAATCGTACCTATCGGGATTATGCCGCCAAAGGCGCAGGCAAAGCATACGGCAAAGCCCTGCTGACCGCAGCAGTCTGGTACCTGGCGCTTGGGTTCTATGCCAAAGCTACGGCCCTGCTTGGACCGCTTGGCGCTGTGGTAGGGTGGCTGGCCTTTAACGGCTTATCCTTGATCATCAGTAATGCCTGGGGACTTAAGGATGGAGAATGGATGGGGTTTGCTGCTCCAAAAAAATTACTGCTTTGGGGGAATATTATCCTGATACTATCCTGGGTTGTGGTAGGGATAGCCAACAGTATGGCCTGAATACGCCGTGATCTGCAAGCATCTTAGCCGGAGAACCTCCGTGTCCAGGGTGCTTGTTTGCGTTCAACCAGAGATTATAGGTAAGCTGCACTGTCTTAATTCCTAAAGGATTTGTGTCCTTAAGACTAAAGACCTAGAATTTTATCTAAAATTTCGACAAAATACGATATTATTCCCTAATAATCCCCAAGAAATATTAACTATTTGTGTCTTGATTCCGATAATTATTGTAATAAATGTTACGGCTTTTGGGTTGGACAATAGATTAGGGCGGAAGGGTGTAGGAAAATGAAGATTCGGATGAAGCTATCAGTTTTGATGATCGTCGTTACACTGATTTCTACGTTATTAATGGGGATTTTTACGTACAGCAAATCTACTAAGACCATTCTGAATCTGACCGATACTGCAATGGGGCAGGTGAACACCAACAAAGCACAGACCATTGAAGCAATGATTGACAAAGAAAAGCGTAATATGGAGCTTGTGGCAGGTGAATCGGAAATCGCTGAACTGTTGCTGAAGTCTGGAAACGGCAGTTTGGCCAGTACTGGGGACCCGCTGCAGACTGAGGTGAATACCAAACTTCAAAAGATGGTGAAGGATGCAGGCAATCTGGAGCATATGTTCGTAGCCAACATGAAGGGGATCGGCATAGCGGATAGTGATACCAAGCTGATCGGAACAGATTTCAGTGAAAGAAACTACACCAAGAATGTGATGAAAACCGCCGGACCGGTAATCAGTGAAACGCTGAAATCCAAGTCTACAGGAGCCTATGTTCTGGCATTTGTACATCCCGTAACCAGTGGCGGCAAGATGATCGGTTTCGTGGCATCAGCAGTCAATGCGAACAGTATCATTAAATATTTGTCCGATGCCAAGGTTGCCAATGCGCCTTCCTCCTACGCTTATCTTGTGGATGAGACCGGGAACATCCTGTTTCATCCCGATGCAACCAAGATTGGAACAGCGATAGAGAATGCGCAGATCAAAGCAGTGGTAGAAAAGGTCAAAGCCGGCGAGAAGGTTGCTGACGGTAACGTTCAATATACCTACAAGGGGGCTGAGAAAAAAGCTGCCTTTACTGTTCTGCCGGTAACGAATTGGACACTGGTGCTGACAGGTGATCTTGCCGAGATTATGAAGCCTGTTGACAATATGACGAACTATATTATCTTATTGGGTATCGGGAGTCTGCTGCTGACCTTGCTCGTGGGAATCACTGTGGCTACCCGGATCTCTTCGCCGATCATTAAGCTGACAGAAATGATTAACCGCACCGCGGAGCTGGATCTTAAATACGACTCGCAATACGAGTATCTGTTGAAGAATAAAGACGAAACCGGAACCATCGCCAAAGCGATGTTCCATACCCGGGCGGTGCTGAGGGAAATGGCCGGCAGCCTGGTTACCATCTCCTCGAAGGTGCTGGACAATGCGGAGATGCTGGAGAAGTTGTCCAATGACGTACGGGAAAATGCCCATGACAATTCGGCGACAACAGAACAGTTGTCGGCAGGGATGGAAGAAACCGCAGCCTCCACGCAGGAAATGTCGGCAGCTATTCATGAAATCGAGAGCAATGTCCGTAGCATCTCAGGGCGAGTAAAGGAAGGTGCCGGTGTGTCCGGTCAGATTACCGAGCGGGCGCTAGCGCTGCAGCATGACGCCACTGAGTCTATAGACAATGCCAAACGGATCTATGAATCGGTGCGTGTGGAGATGGAAAAGGCTATTGAGCAATCAGGCTCGATTCATGAAATCAACGTACTGGCGGAAACCATTCTCTCCATTACCAGCCAGACCAATCTGCTCGCACTTAATGCTGCGATTGAGGCCGCACGGGCCGGAGAAGCAGGGCGGGGATTCGCTGTGGTAGCAGGTGAGATCCGCAAGCTGGCCGAGAAATCCTCCGAAACAGCGGCAGGAATTCAAGGAGTTGTCAAGAATGTCTATTCTTCTGTAGAGCAAATGAAGGACAATTCCGAAGCTATCCTTAAGTTTATCGATCATAATGTTCTGGGAGATTATGAGCGTCTTGCAGAGGTCAGTGAGCAATATAACAGTGACGCTTCTGCCATTGACGAGCTAATGAATCAGTTCGGGGAAGCTGCTGACCATTTGAGTGAGACCGTGTCCAGCGTAGCCATCGCGATTAATGAAGTTGCGGCTACTGTAAATGAAGGGGCCATCGGCGTGCAGGATATTGCTGAGAAAACGGCAGATATCGTAGAGAAAACCTTGCATGAAGCAACGATGGCCGATGAGAATACGCAAAGTGCAAAAGAACTGCAGGGATTGGTGGAGAAATTCAAAATTTAAGCGGGTTAATGCAATCTTTAGCTTACTTTCATCTGGATTTAAGCTTGCGGGTATATATTGAATTCATAACCCCCCTTTAATATAATCTTTGGCCCCGCCGGTTGCCGGCGGGGTCCTTTTTTTGTTTTCTTTGAACAGGGGAACAGCAATACATCTCAGGTTATTGGTCCATACTGATACCAAGGAGTGAGGATCATATTTGAGAGCATGCTTGTAGATGGTGAACAGGGAATCCACAGCAGCATCAACAGCAAAGTGGATTGGGAAGCATTGGGTTTCCGGATTGCCCCGGAAGCGTCATGCGGGAATGAAGCGCTGCAGCGGCTGCAGGAGAGCTTTTTACTGCAGTTAATCAAGGATGAATGGAACAGTATGACCGTTATTAGAGAACGTCTGCAGCAACTGCAGCTGAATCCGTTGACAGCAAATGATCTGAAGCTGCAGATTGCCGCCCTGGAGATCAAAGTGCCCTCAGCAAAAGGGGCAGACAGCCAGGAGTGGAAGGACCTGCTGAAGTTGGCGTTTCAGAAGATATGCCGGGAGACGTCCGCCGGGTGGAAGGGAATCTATCCGTTCCGAGATGAATTTAACTCTGCGATGATGTACTTTCTCGTTATTTTGAAATCAGGACCAGAGCATGCCCATAAAGCACAGCGGTTCATAGAGGGACTGAAGCAGAGTACTGCCAGCAATCTGAAGCTGGAATGTGCAGCAGGGATTGGAGAGCAAGTGAAGGGGCTGAAGCGGTTAAAGAATGCTTATACCTCGTGTATGCTCTCTTGGAACCAGAGTCCCAATTACAGGGAAGCGGAAGGTGAAAGCAGACAGGTGCGGGAGCTGATGCAGTTTTTTACGCCTGAGGTGGAACGGATGCTGGCCCGGGTGATCGAAAATATGGACATGAATGCCTTCCGAATGCACCTTGATGCTCTTTTCAGCAGCGAAAGGGATGCTCCCATGTTTGTATTTACCTTTCTGGCGCTGCGTCTGCTTCTGGTATTCAGTTCGGTTGCCCAAAAGTTCGAGCTTGGCAGCTCTGCAGTGCAGAAGTACTTATGGAAATGCCAGATTAGCATTGCCGATTACCAGTCGCGTGAAGGGATACGGGAGAAGATTGAAGAACTGGCGCTGCTTGTGATGGATGAAGTGCAGAAGATCCGCTTATCCAGCGGCCGCCATATGATCGAGGCAGTCCGGCAAGATATTGGGGAGCACTTTTGCTGCGAGCAGGATCTTTCGTCCCTGGCAGAGAGATTTCATTTCAATGAGACGTATTTGTCGGAGCTGTTCAAGCAGCATGTCGGCATTCCCATGGACGATTATGTTACAAGACTGCGGATGGCCGAGGGCGAGCAGCTGCTGCAGGAAAATAAGCTGAAGCTGACCGATATTGCCATGTTTACCGGCTACTCCAGCTTCACCGGTTTCTGTAGCGCCTTCAAGAAATACAGCGGGAAAAGCCCGAAGGATTACCGGGAGCGTGTTGTGAAGCGGCATGCCCGGAACTGAGAGCAGGGGACGATACCCTTTTTTTCATAACCCAATCAATGGTATTATAAGGAAAAGGTATTCAGTTATAATGCCTAGGGTTAAGGAGAGGAGGGTATTGGATGAGAAGATTAGGGTTCAGCTCTATGCAAAGTCTACGGATGAACAACAACAGCGGTTGTTTGTATAGAGCTGAAGGTAAGACGCTGCTTTGATTCATGGATAGGGAATCGTTGTTTGTACAGTAGACTTTGCTACCTTAAAAAGTTCATTCATTTTAAGGAGCGGAGCTACCATGAAATATGTAAATGCAGATATTGTACTACCGGAAAAGTTACTGAAGGAAATCCAGAAATATATGCACGGCGGAATGCTGTATGTGCCTAAACCGGAAGGGCAACGGGCCAAATGGGGGGAGCACTCCGGCGGCAGAACGTATCTCTCCAACCGTAATAATGAAATTAGGAAGCAGTATTCCACAGGCCTCACCACCCAGGAGCTGGCAGAACGGTTCTGCTTGTCCTGCGACAGCATCAAAAAGATCGTCTATGGTAAAAAATAGACTGCAAAAAGCCGCATCGGATAAATCGCAATGCGGCTTTTTGGTTTTTAGAATTCCCCCTTGGTTAAGAGGTTGTAACCGATTAGGTTGCCGAATTTCTCCTGGCCGGGTGAACGTTTTGGCTATTCGGCAATTCGTGCAATTGCCGCTTCAACAGTGACCAGCTCTTCACTTTGCTGCGACATATCTTTAAGCCGGAGCTTGCCGTCAGCAGCTTCGCTTTCTCCGATCAGTACAACGTAGCGTGTACCCTTCGTATTCGCTGCGGCCAGTGTTTTCTTCAGCTTGCGTTTCCCGGTATCTACGGCAGTGCGGATACCTGCAGCGCGAAGTGCTGCGGCGGCAGTCAATGCCTGCGGCATAACCTCCCCAATCGGAATAACCAATACCCCTGAAGTTTTTTCCCGGATAGGCCGTTCTCCCAGCAGAGCCATAATCGATTCCATACCGAAGGAGATGCCCACTGTAGGATATTCGATGTCATCTCGCCCCACAAGCTTGCCGATGATAGAGTCATACCTTCCTCCACCGCCAAGACTGGAAGTATAGGCACCGGAAGCGTCGAAGATTTCATAAACGGTACCCGTGTAAAACGACAGGCCGCGGGATAGAAAAGGATCGAAGACGCAGATCTCCGCAAGTCCGATTCCTTCGATCAGCTGCTGCAAGGCCAGCACCTCAAGTAGACCAGGCTGTGCGCTCAGCTCATATTTTACCGCGAGCTCATCTAAGGAAGGGGCATCCATGTCCAGCAGTTCTTTAAGCTTGCCTACAGCAGACGGAGTCATACCTTTGTCCATAAGCTCTGCAAGTACACCTGTGCTGCCGATTTTGGCGAGCTTATCGAGAGTCAGCATCACGGACAGATGATCTTCAAGCGGAACTCCGGTTGCTTCCAGTATCTCCCCAAGAAAACGCCGGTTGTTCCATTTCAGGATGATGGGGATTTCCAGTCTCCGGAAGACTTCCGCTGCGAGCTGCATTAGCTCTGCTTCTCCCTGCGGGCCGGCGATACCCACTACATCGGCGTCGCATTGCAGGAACTCGCGCAGACGGCCTTTTTTGACCGGTCCATCCCGGAACACCTTACCGATCTCATAACGTTTATAGGGGAACTCCATGCCCGGATTCAGAGCGATCACCTTGGCAAAAGGAATCGTCAGATCATAGCGCAGCCCAAGCTTGCGGCCGCCTTGGTCGGTCAACTGATACATCTCCCGGAGAATCTCATCACCTCCTGCATATTTTGAAGTCAGCAGCTCGAGCTCATTAAGCAGGGTTGTATCCATTGACTCAAAATCATAAAGCTCAAACAGTTCGGTTAGCGTGGAACGGATTTTTTGGCGGATGGACTGCTCCCGGCCGAAATAATCATTAGTACCTTTAACGTTCTGCATGTTTAGCAGCTCCTTATTATTTTCTGTGAATTGCCCATTGCAAACAAAAAACGCGCCGGACCTCTTGGTCCCGCGCGCTTGATATGCGGCAGGGAGGCCAAACGCGAAAAGCGTCAGCCCTCCCTGAAAAATGTTCAGGAGTGCTAACGCTGCTTGTGATGATGAAGCTGATTCAGTATGATGGTTATGCTGTTCATGAGAATCATGTCCCTTCAAAGCTGGATTACAGCACATTATATCCAATAACAACTTCAATAACAAGGGAGAATTATTTATGAAGGATATACAAATTATCGCACAGGCCGAGAGCTTTGCCAAAGAGCAGCTGGGCCAGGATAAAACCGGACACGACTGGTTCCACACGGACCGTGTGCGCAACATGGCGGCATTGATTGCGGAGATGGAGAATGCGGATGTGTTTATCTGCACCGTAGCCGCGCTGCTGCATGATGTGGCCGATGAGAAGCTGAACCCGTCCAAAGAAGCAGGTCTAGATAAAGTACATAACTGGTTGAAGGCACATTTGAACGCTGAGGAACAGATCCGGCACATCATGCAGATTATAGAAACCATGTCCTTCAGCGGAGGCGGAGGCGAACCCATGTCCACACTCGAAGGACAGGTAGTTCAGGATGCAGACCGGCTGGATGCACTGGGCGCCATCGGGATTACACGGGTGATGGTTTTTTCGGGAGCCAAAGGCCGCCCGGTCTACGATCCGGAGATTCCTCCGCGTGATGAGTCTCTCCAGAAGGAGTACCGCGACTATTCCAAAGGTACGGCGGTCAATCATTTCTACGAAAAGCTGCTGAAATTGAAGGATTTGATGAATACTGCCTACGGACGCAAGCTGGCAGAGGAACGGCATGGGTTCATGCTGAGCTTTTTGGAGCAATTTTATAAGGAATGGAATCAAGGGGGCCAGAAGCTGTTATAATAATAGAATGCACAATATGGAAGGAATAACAACTACATGAGTGAATTGCAATTTAGAGATTATGGTTTGAATGAAGAGATTATCCGCGCGCTGGACGTACTGAACTATCTGGATCCGACTGAAGTCCAGAGTAAGGTCATTCCTGTAGCCCTGAAAGGTCAGGATTTAATCGTTAAATCACAGACCGGCAGCGGCAAAACGGCATCGTTCGGCATCCCGCTCTGCGAGCTGGTGGATTGGGCGGAGAACAAGCCGCAGGCGCTGGTGCTGACACCGACGCGCGAGCTGGCTGCACAGGTCAAAGAGGACATCACTAATATTGGCCGTTTCAAGCGGATCAAGGCGGTCGCATTGTTCGGCAAGCAGCCTTTTGCCCCGCAGAAGATTGAGCTTACGCAAAAAACACATGTCGTCGTCGGCACCCCGGGACGTGTGTTTGATCATATCGAACGCGGTACGCTGCCGCTGAACCGGATTAAATATCTGGTGATCGATGAAGCGGATGAGATGCTGAGCATGGGCTTTATTGAGCAGATTGAGCAGATTATCCAGAAGCTGCCCCGTGATCGCGTTACAATGCTATTTTCTGCCACACTGCCGGATGCAGTGAAGAACCTATGCCGTAAATATATGACGGAGCCGGTGGACATTGAGATTGAAGCCAGCGGCATCACGACTGCGACAATTGAGCATGCACTGATTGAAGTGAGACAAGCTGCGAAGTTTGGACTCTTATGTGACTTGCTTACGGTGGAGAATCCGGACAGCTGTATTATTTTTTGCCGGACGCAGGATCAGGTAAACGCGCTGTTCCGCGGAATGGCCGATCTGGAGTACCCGGTGGACAAAATTCACGGCGGCATGATGCAGGACGAGCGCTTTGAAGTAATGAACGCTTTTAAACGGGGCCAGTTCCGCTATCTGATCGCTACCGACGTAGCTGCGCGTGGCATTGACATTGAGAACATCACCCATGTGATCAACTACGATATTCCGATGGAAAAAGAGAGCTACGTGCATCGTACCGGACGCACCGCACGTGCAGGCAAAAGCGGCAAAGCCATCACTCTCGCTACGCCGAACGAGCACAAATGGGTGAAAGACATTGAGAGCTATATCGGCTTCAGCCTTCCGGTGATGAAGGCTCCTTCGGAGGATGCCGTGGCTTATGCCAAGCCTGCTTTTGACGAGAAGCTGGGCAAACAGCAAGTCCGCAAGAAGGGCAAAACCGAGGTCATGAACCAGGACATCATGAAGCTGTATTTCAACGGAGGCAAGAAAAAGAAGCTGAGAGCTGTTGACTTCGTCGGCACCATTGCCAAGCTGGAAGGGATCACCGCTGAAGACATCGGGATCATCACGATCCAGGATAATGTAACCTACGTGGATATCCTGAACGGCAAAGGGTCGCTGGTATTGCAGGCGATGAAGGATACAACAGTGAAGGGCAAGCTGCTGAAGGTACATCTTGCGAAGAAGTGAAGTTGTGGGATATAGGCAACAGTAAGCAAGAAGACCACTAATATATAACAGGCTGGAACATGGACAAAGCCGCTGCATCGCCTTTTGGGCAATGTAGCGGCTTTGTTTTGCTGGATTCTCTTTTTCATTGAATTGGGTGTACGCATCAGCGAAATACAACTACCGCAGCTCACGCATCAGCCAGTGCTCATACGGGAATTTGCTACCCTTGGGCTGGAACACCAGAATAACGCCATCCCGTCCGCGAGACACCTCTTTCAGTTCCTTTGTGGTTACCAGCCTGCGAATTAAACGATTGATCTGCTGAAGATTGTTGCTGCAGATGGCAACGGCCAGGGCTTCGGCATAGGAGGGGCAGGTAGCCAGCTTCCGGTAAAAGGGGATAAGGAACCTTGAAATCCTGCGGTGCACACTCGTCTGGAAAAAGCCTCCTGCCTGCCGATCAACCATTAATCCGCTGGAGTAATAATTCACAGGCGGTTTAAACGGGAAAGTTAACAAGTAGCTAAGCGGATCAAGACTAAAATCATCGGTTCTGGAAGACTTCGGCAAGCGATTCAGCAGTTTTCCAATTTGGATTAGGTCAGAGGTGCGCAAAGCGGTTGTCCATTGGCTGGCGAAAAGGAAGCTGTTGGTGATTCGGCGGTAAAAGGGAAGCATGGATATGCCCATTTGCTGTAGGACTCTCCCGGTGACACGTTTCGGTAATTTTCTTTTTGTTGCGGTAGTCATAGCGGTGTACTCCCTCCTAAGGGCGACAATTTATCCTGTCATACCTTAGGTTATGGATAATCGGGAATGGCAGGAACGGCTATCACTTCATGTGCGAAAAAAATAAATGGTATGTCTGCCGCAGATCGAAGTATTAGTGAACTTCCTCATAGGCGCGAATCTCGATCAGCTCCGCATGCCGGCTTCCGTTCGTCGCGTCTATGAAGACTCTTAAACGCTGTGCTTGTACAGGCACCGGCAACAGATGGATTACTTTGCGTTTGCGGTTACCGGTGCCGCCTGCAATCTCCGTCCACTGTCCGTCAGCCCCCTGGGCTTCTACCCGGTAATCACGGACCAGCTCGGGGATGACCGTAAAAGGGGTGCGGTGATGGTGCAGATTCACCAGATCTTCGTTCACATCATCGTTGAAGGTCAGATGAATCTCTGCAATACTCTGCTCTGTATCCCACTCCAGCTGCAGCCATTCCGGCTTGCCGGCTGTTATGGGCTCCGACATCCACTGCTGCGGACCGCCGAACGGGCGGTGATAGCCGTTCACGGCTTTGTCCGCCGCGAACGCCGCCGTCGGCGAGCTGAGCCGGAAGCAGAAGGGCCGCTTGGCCTGGCCCTTCTGCTTCCAGAGGACGACGAGCTGATCCGTCGAGTGGTCCTCCAGATCCTTCGAGATCTGCGGGTGCTCATCCTTGAAGAAGACCAGGACGCCGCTGTGCGGCTCCAGCGAATGATGAAGGCTGACCGCAGGATTCGCCTTGATGATTACAAAAGCGTTCTGCGGCTCCTCCGGCTGCCACTGCAGATCGAAGGCAACCCACTGCCGCCGCCCGGCTGCGGCAGGTGCCGTTGCCCGTGCCCGCAAAGTATGCGGCACGTAATTCTCCCCGCGGCCGGTGTCCCACAGCTCGGCCGTCACTTCCGCTGGCTGCTCCGCGTCCAGCAGCAGCTCAAAGCCGTGGATTCCCGGGTCTGCCGGGAATAGCACGGCAACATCGCTGCGCAGCGGCCAGGCTTCGCCCGGCTGCGTCAGCCCGAGCGCGCAGCGCGCGCTAGAGGCGCTTACCCGCGCCTCCCGGGCCAGATCCGCTTCATCGCTGCTGCGCAGGCCGATGATCGAAGCGTCCTGCCTCAGCAGTGTCTGCCGCAGCTCCGGCAGGTGCCGCGCTTGCAGCTCGCGCGGCGTAAGCCCCAGGCGGCTGGCGAGCGCCGCCCCGGTACCGGCGGCTTCGCCAATGACGGCGCAAGTTGCCATTACCCGTGTCGTGCCGAAGGCGACATGGGTGGCGCTGATATCGCGCCCGGCCATAAGCATATTCCGCACATTTACGGAATACAGGGATCGGAAGGGGATGTGATACACCCCGTCCGCATGCATATGCTTCGAGCCGCTGGCATCGGCATACATCCCCTGCGGGGGATGGAGGTCGATCGACCAGCCGCCAAAGGCCACCCCGTCCGCGAACCCGTGCTGGGTGATAATATCATTCTGGTTCAGCACGTAGTCACCGGTGAACCGCCGGTATTCACGTTTGCCGGGCAGGGAGCCGACCCATTCCAGCGTCATGTTCTCCGCGCCGAACTTGCCGGAATTTTTGATATAATCCCAAATGCCGTAGATGACCGACCACAGCTCGTCGCGGATCATTTCATTGTCATGTACCGTGTCGTGCTCGCCGCCCCACTCAATCCACCAGTAGTGGCAGCCGGAGTCGCCGCTTTTAATAACCCGGCGGAGCGGAATCGTCGTCTCCGAGATATCCTTGGCAAAGGAAGGCGGAACATAGTTTACCGGTACCCCTGTATCCTTCGTATAAAAGAGAATGGTACTGCCAAGCGTAATCCCGTCCGCAATCTCTGGAGCCCACTCTTCGCCGTATTCGCTCCGGGCCTCCCGGCCGAGGGCAAATTTGGCCCCGGCCAGAAAGCCGATCAATCCGTCGCCTGTACAGTCCAGATACAGCCTGCTCTTGAACGTGATCCGCCGCTCCGAAGCCATCATCCAGCCTATCACGGCAGTGATCATCCGGTCATGCTCCGGGCCTTCAGCCTGTACCTCATGAACATCTGTATTTAGATACAGTGAAATATTCTCTTCAGCTTTGACGGCCTCCAGCACAACCAAATCCCATATATAAGGATTGCCTTCGGGGTTCCGGTACTGGTTCTCGATGAACAGCTCGCCCATTATGCCGGTTTCGCGGGCATATCGGTTCGTACCATGCGCAGTTGCTCCGCAGACCCAGACACGCACTTCACTGCTGGAGTTGCCCCCGAGCATGGGACGGTTCTGCACCAGCGCCACCTTTTGTCCCAGTCTGGCTGCTGCGATTGCCGCACATACCCCGGCCAATCCGCCCCCGATCACCGTAATGTCATTGTGCACTAGCTCCTGCTTCATCCCTTCAGCACCTCTTATCGGTTGATATTTGAACATATCTATAGTTTCATAATGGATCTGCCGCTTTACTTTTTAAATGCATGTATTTATCATTTAGCATATACTTTATTTCTGATCAAAGAGGTGGGGCATGGAACTGCTGGACCATATTTACTGGAGGCAGAAGAGGGAGTTTGCGCTTCCGAGCGACCGCTATGATACATGGGTGGTTTTTGCTGTTGAGGAGGGTTTGTTCCGCTTCGAGATTGGCAGGCACTCGGGGGAAGCTGGATTTGCAGATCTGGTGGTCTGTCCGCCGGGAGTCCCCTTCATCCGGGAAACGGTCACGCCGCTGACCTTTCATTATATCCAGTTCACGGCGGATGCCGGGTGCCAGCTTCCTCCGGGGCTGCTTCATTTGAATGACACGAAACGGCTGAGCTCCACTTATGCCTATCTGCGCCAGCTTGCCGAGGACAGCAGCCCAGAATCGTTGGGATGGAAAACGCACCTCGTTGCGGATTTGTGGCAGCTGTACCATATGGAGAGCAGAGAGGCCGCAGGGGTGGGCAAATTTACGGAAGATGCCCTGATGGCGGATGCGGCAGCGGCCATTACTGCACAGGCCTGGGAACCGTTAAGTCTACTTGACACCGCACGGAGCCTGGGACTAAGTCCTGTGCAGCTGACTAGGCGGTTCCGTGAAGCGTTCGGGGAGACGCCATCCTCGTACCTGAAATCCATCCGTCTAACCAAAGCACGCACGCTGCTGAAGGACAGTGAGCTAACCCTGGCACAGATCGCCGAACGCTGCGGCTATGAGAACGGATTTTATTTAAGCAGAGTGTTTACGAATGCCTCTGGAATGAGCCCGGCAGAGTACCGGAAGCGGCACAGGGTATAGAGTGGAGGTTAGAAGGCGATCTTTAGACTTATATAACAGCACATCACATCACAAAAAACCTTCCGTATCCGCCTCTATGCTGGGGCGTCTCGCGGAAGGTTTTGCTTGTTCAGCATGCTCATGAAGAGCTGCAGATAGACATTTTGTAAGGACGTTTGACTTTATGAAGTCTATCGCCTATGCATTATACTGCGCCTGATACAGGCGGCTGTAAGTGCCTCCGGCATTTACCAGTTCCTCATGGCGGCCTTCCTCGGAGATGCCGTCCTCGTTCACGACGATGATCCGGTCAGCATTTTTGATGGTTGTCAGACGGTGGGCGATCACAAGGGTTGTCCGACCAATGGACAGGTCCGCCAGCGACTGCTGAATCGCGGCTTCCGTCTCCGTATCCAGTGCCGAGGTCGCCTCGTCCAGAATCAGGATCGGCGGATTCTTCAGGAACATCCGGGCGATGGCGAGCCGCTGCTTCTGCCCACCGGACAGCTTCACGCCGCGTTCACCGATTACGGTATCCATACCGGCAGGCAGGCCGTTAATAAGTTCTTCCAGATGCGCCCGTCTCGCTGCCTCCCAGATTTCCGGCAGCTCGGCATCAAGTTTGCCGTAGGCGATATTCTCGCGGATGGTGCCGGAGAAGAGGAAGACATCCTGCTGTACAATCCCGATTTGCTTTCGCAGTGCATTCAGCTTCATGCTGCGGATATCGGTTCCGTCAATGGAAATATAGCCGCCAGTCACATCATAGAAGCGGGGCAGCAGGCTGCAAATGGTGGTTTTACCTGCGCCGGAGGGCCCGACGAAAGCAATGGTCTCACCTGCATTTACCTTCAGACTGATGCCATCCAGCACCGGACGGCCCGGATCATAACCGAAGCTGACACGGTCAAAGACGATATCTCCGCGTAGGGAGTGGACATCCACAGCGCCGGGCTGATCGGCGATATCGGGCTCTGTATCAATGACCTCAAGGTAGCGTTTGAAACCGGCAATGCCTTTTGGATAGCTCTCAATGACAGCATTGATCTTGTCAATCGGCCGGAAAAAGATATTCGACAGCAGAATAAACGCAACAAATTCGCCAATCTCAAGCTCACCCTGAATGAAGAACCAGGCACCGCAGACCATCACGACGATCGTAATCAGACGGGTCATCATATAGCTGACCGACAAGCTTTTGGCCATCAGCTTATAGGCCATAAGCTTGGTCTTGCGGAACATCTGATTGTCGACAGCAAACAGCTGTTTCTCATACTCCTCATTGGCAAAAGATTGAACCACGCGGATTCCCCCGACATTGTCCTCAATCCGGGCATTGAAATTGCCCACATTGCCGAAAAGCTGGTGATACGTGGAGGTCATGTTACGGCCAAAATGGATAATGATCCAGGCCATAAGCGGAACAATGATGAAGGTAATAACCGCCAGCTTGAGATTGATATCGGCCATCAGGATAAATGCACCCACAAGGGTCATCACGGCGATGAACACATCCTCCGGCCCATGATGCGCCACCTCGCCGATATCGTTCAGATCATTTGTAATCCGGCCGATCAGATGACCGGTTTTGTTGTTGTCAAAGAACCGGAAGGATAACTTCTGAATATGATCGAACATTTTTTTGCGCATATCGGTCTCAATGTTGATCCCCAGCATATGTCCCCAGTAGGTTACGATATATTGCATTGCGGTATTCAGCGCGTAAATAGCCATCAGGGCGATGCAGGCGATCAGAATCAGCGGCCAGTCCTGCCCGGGCAGCAATTCGTCGATGAATTTATTAACCGCCACTGGAAATGCCAGCTCCAGCAGGCCAGCTCCCACCGCACAGGTGAAGTCGAGAATAAATAACTTCTTGTATGGACGGTAATAGGAAAAAAAACGACGCAGCATCTCTTATTCACTCATTTCTGTATAGTGGTGTCCCTCTGTTGAGAGTCATTCTCAATAAGAACCTCATGTTAAGGATACTAAAGAGGGTGAAGTGTTTTGTCAACGGAAAGATATTTTAAGTGGAGAACGAAACAGTACCTGTGTATTTTTGTCTAATCACCCAATCCTCAGCTGCACTATGTACATAGTGTAGTGTATACAAGTTTAAAGGAGGAGTTAATATGAGTGAAAATGGAAGAGGATACGGTGCATTTACTTCAACTGGCGCAATTCTGGTACTGTTTATCCTGCTCGTTATCATTTCTAAATCCCTCTGGGTATAATTAGTGTTTTGTCGCTAAACGTAAAGCCAGTCCCTCAGACTGGTTTTTTTAATGTGTATAGCGGAAACTTTGCCGGAAAATTTGTGCAGACCCTTCCTGGAGCGGATATAATGTAACAATGTGATTATTACATAGAACAGCCCTTTTACCCGGACAAGCTTTTGGAGTGTAAGGGTGAAAGACTATAATCGGGAGGGCAACATGAAAGCCAAACATCAAGATGCTGCATTACCGGAACTGGGCAAGGCCCGGCCGGACAAGGAAGCCAGCCGTATTCTGCTGATCGTGGGGATTATCTGCGTCGCTGCGGCTCTTCGGGCTCCCTTCACCTCCGTTGGACCTTTGCTGGGCATGATCCGTGATGACCTGGGATTGTCAAATACTCTGGCGGGAGCGATTACCACGTTACCGCTGCTGGCATTTGCTGTGCTGTCACCTTTTGCGCCACAGCTGGCTCTGCGGTTTGGCACCGCCAATGTTCTTATGCTGGCTATGCTGGCCTTGTCCATGGGCATTCTGATCCGTTCGGGTTCTGGAACGGCTATGCTGTTCACAGGCACAGCGATGATCGGGTTGTCTATCGCCGTCTGTAATGTACTGCTGCCGGGACTGATCAAGGGAAGATTTCCGGAGAATATCGGACTTATGACCGGAGTTTATACCCTATCCATGAATATCTGTGCGGCGGCTGCATCAGGCATCAGCGTCCCGCTGGCGCAGCATGCCGGATTCGGCTGGCGGGGGACACTGGCGATGTGGTTTGTCGTGGCCGCGCTGGCGACACTGTTCTGGATTCCTCAGATGCGGAATATGACAAGGGGCAGCAGCGAAGGTAAACGGCAATCCTCTATTCAGCTCTGGCGGTCTCCGCTGGCCTGGCAGGTTACCTTGTTCATGGGGCTGCAATCGCTGTTGTATTACGTGCTGATTGCCTGGTTTTCCGTGATATTGGTTGAACGGGGGATGACCTCCAGCCATGCGGGCTGGATTCTTTCTCTCATGCAGCTGGCCCAGCTGCCGTTTACTTTTTTCGTGCCCCTTTGGGCGGGCAAAATGAAAAACCAGCGCAGCCTGGTGCTCATTACATCCATTCTTTTTATGATTGGGATTCTCGGAGTCTGGCTGGGCAGCAGTGGCTGGATGGCAGTTTGGGCTATCTGCATCGGAATTGCCGGCGGGTTTGCCTTCGGCCTCGTCATGATGTTCTTCAGTCTGAGGACCCGCAGCACACAGGAAGCCAGCGGGCTGTCCGGTATGGCCCAGTCTGTAGGGTATCTGCTCGCTGCAATGGGTCCCGCCCTCTTCGGACTGCTGCATGACGTGACCCATAGCTGGAACGTGCCGCTGGCATTACTTGCTGTGGCAAGCATTTTACTGTTCATAGTAGGACTTGGAGCAGGCAGCAGCCGTTTTGTGGGTGACAAGAGATGAACTCAATGAAGTTATCCGGTAAGTGCGGTGAGGACGCCGTACAAGCTGAACAGGATCAGAAGCAGTGATGAACAGAGGTTCAGCCAGCGGGTGAAGGAGGCAGGAAGTTTGGCGCAAGTCCAGTACATTGTGGCGGTGAGCAGCAGCCACCAGCAGGTGGAGCCAATCGCGATACCCGCAGGCAGAAACCATGAAACTCCGATCGACGTTCCAAGTGAAGCCGAGAGCGCTGCAAAGCTCAGGATCGTGGCCGGATTGGTCAAAGTCAGCAGGAAGGATGACCCCAGACAATAGAGGATGCCCCTGTGGCTGGCTTCAACCTTAGACCTGGCCATGACGGGCAGCAGACCTCTGATGCCCAGATAGCCAAGAAACAGACTGCCCAGCAGCCGGAGTGGCAGAGCATATGCAGCAGTGAATTCATTCACTATCCTGAAGCTGGAAACGGTCACCAGGGCATAACCCGCATCCGCCAGAGCAATCCCTAGACCGGTGGCAAGACCTGCCATGAATCCCTGCTGCAGAGTCCTGTTCATACATAGCAGGGACATAGGGCCGACTGGAGCAGCAACGACGAAGCCAAAGCCGATACCGCCAAGGAGGGCACTCCAGAGAATCATGGCGTACGTTCCGAAGGAGGGAGCGGGATATTTGAGGTTTCTTTGACCGTTCCCAAAATAATGGTAGTGCGGGTGCGGACAATGCCCGGCAAGCTTTTCAGCTCTTCGCTGATAATCCGGTCTAGGTCACTCGTCCCCTGGCAGCGCACCTTCATAATATAGTCATCATCTCCAGCTGTATGATGGCATTCCTGAATCTCCGGCAGCTTCTGCACCAGCTCCAGAAAAGCCTTCCGGTGCGCAGGGCGCTCCAGCGAGACCGCAATCATCGCCCCCAGGCCGTAGCCGGCGGATTCAGCATCGATCAATGAGGTGTAGCCTTTAATCACGCCTTGTTCCTCCAGCTTCCGCACTCGGTCCGCCGCTGCCGGCGAAGAGAGGCCTAGCAACCCGGCCAATTCAGCCCAGGTGATTCTTCCATTATCCATAACAGCCCTGATAATTTTGTAATCAATAGCATCCAAATAGATCATCCTTTCTTTATTAAGTATTAAGTATAATTTACTTTGGATAATAAACTATTTCAAGTGATATTGTGTATAATAAAATACGGAATCCGCTATTTACTTTAACTTAATAAGACATTCGTTCATAGCTCAATAAGCTCCAACAAAATTCTCTTGCAATTGATTAGAAAAGAGAGTATATTCTTATTTACAGCGATCAAAACGCTGGAATGCATAATGTGCGGTCATGGCGGAATTGGCAGACGCGCTGGCTTCAGGTGCCAGTGATAGCAATATCGTGGAGGTTCGAGTCCTCTTGACCGCATCATCTTACAAATATGGTTCGTAATTGCTTAGGCAATTGCGGACCTTTTTTTACGTACTCTTTCATATGTCATTCACACCAGAAGCATCTTTTCCGAAAAAAAGGTATACTAGGATTAGTTTCAGTCCCCACTTTCACAGAGGAGGCTCTATCACTTGACCGACATACTCTTTAAGCATCTGTTTTTGCGGTCCTCTATAGGGTTCGCAGTAGTCTCCACGAAAGACGGCACCATGATTATGGCGAATCCCGCGCTCTGCAATATGTTCGGGTATTCGGAAGCGGAAATGATGAATCTCCGATACCTGGATATTGCGTATCCGGAGGATAAGCCTGCTGCTGATCATGATATGATCATGCAATATTTGCTGCGCAGTCCCGGTGCGGCTATAGATAAAGAGAGACGTTTTGTGCGCAAGGACGGCAGGATCATCTGGATTGCATTACATATTTTTTTAACATTTGATGAGACAACCAGTGCTCCTCTTCACCTAATCGCCGAATTGACGGAAATTACAAGCCGTAAGCTCGCCGAGAAAAAGATTGAGGAGGACCGGCTGCTCTATAATCTGATTACGCAGAATACACCGGATATGATTTCCTTTGCGGATGCGGACGGAACGGTACGCTACGTGTCTCCATCCGTTGAGAAGCTGCTTGGTTACCCGATGGAAGAGGTGATCGGCAGGAAAAGACCGGATTTCTATCATGAAGAAGATGTAATTGATATGACCGAGCACGGGAAGGCATATTCCGACAGTGATGTGTTTACCCGCCGGGCCCGGCATAAGGATGGGCATTATCTGTGGCTCGAAAGTTCATTTCAGGTGATGCGTGACAGCGAGGGGAATGTAGAGCAGGTACTGACTATTGCCCGTGATATCACAGAACGCAAGAAATATGAGAATATGCTGGCAACTGCTCAGGCGCTGGGCCAGATGGGTTCATGGGAATGGGATTCTCCAAGCGGTCAAATGACCGTTTCGAAACAGCTGCGGTTTATTTTTGATATGTGCGAAAATGGCGAAATCGGCACTCACAGCCATATCGATTATTTGCAGCTGTTAGCCCGCGTGGTACCAGAGGACCTGCTGCAGCTGCGGGTGGAGCTGTACAAGTCTTTGAAGTCCGGGGTTAATGGTCAATCGGTGTTTAGTATTGAGAACGACAAGGGCGAACGCAGGGTTATCTATACCTATTGGGAAGTTGTGCTGGATGCATCAGGTAGAACCTTGCAGATAAATGGAATTGTTCAGGATATCACCGAACGCCACCGGATGGAGGAGCAGCTTCGTGAGAGTGAGCGGAACTACCGGCTGATTTCTGAGAATTCATTGGATTTTATCTCCCGGAATACCACGGACAGCGAGGCTGCTTACCTGTATGCATCGCCAGTCTGCCAGCCCATGCTAGGATACACACCAGAGGAACTGGAAGGCTCGAGTGGCA
This sequence comes from Paenibacillus sp. P46E, assembly GCF_001909095.1. Taxonomy (NCBI): domain Bacteria; kingdom Bacillati; phylum Bacillota; class Bacilli; order Caryophanales; family Paenibacillaceae; genus Paenibacillus; species Paenibacillus sp. P46E. The sequence continues at coordinate 21,373 of NZ_LVYZ01000049.1, read as the reverse complement.
TGCAGTACGTTCACCCGGATGATGTTGACAGAGTTCATTCTTATCTGCAGAAGAGTATGGAGGGCAGCAAGCTGGAGCCGATTATTTTCCGCTTCTTGTGCAAGGATGGCTCTTACTTATGGGTGGAAACGACGCTGCGCCATATCAGTGCAGGCCCGGGTGGCATGGCTGAAATGGTCTGTGTCACCCGCAATGTTTCCGAGCGCAAGCAATATGAACTCAAGCTGCTGGAAAGTGAGAACCGTTATAAATCCCTGTTTGAGTATAATCCGTCCGCGATCAGTGCGATGGATTTGGATGGGCATATCCAATCACTGAATGCCAGTCTCCAGCAACTGAGCGGCTATCCGCGCGGGAGTCTTCTGCATTCCAGTTACAGCGAGATTATTGATCCGGAAGAGCTGGATTTTGCCCAGGACCGTTTTGAGCAGGCAGCTCAAGGATTACCTCAGACCTTTGAGAGCAGGCTGATCCACAGGGGAGGTTATCCGGTTGAGGTCAGCGTGATCTATGTGCCGATTATGGTGAACAGCCAGGTCGTGGGTGTGTTCGGTATTACCAGCAATATCACAGAACGCAAACGCCATCTGCAGCAGATTGAGAAGCTCAGCTATGAGCATGCGCTGATCCTGAACTCGGTCTCCGAAGGTATCTTTGGTATGAATCTTGAGGGCGAAACGATGTTTATTAATCCGGCTGCATCGGCAATGCTGGGGTATGAGCCAGGTGAACTAGCGAGGAATATTAAGCTGCATACCGTGGAACAGACTTGGCTGGACGCTGAACCGTATACCAGCGGCCGGAGGTCGCTATCGGACTCCCTCGCAAGCTATCTCTCATACGAGGACAAGGAAGGGGTGTTCTGGAGACAGGATGGTTCCAGCTTCCTGGTGAAATACCGCATGTCTCCATTGTTTGATCATGGAGAACGGAAGGGTGCGGTTGTCGTCTTCCGGGACATTACGGAAGAGAAGGCTATTGTAAGGGCAAAGGAATCAGCGGAGCAGGCAGACCGGGCCAAGTCGGAATTCCTGGCTATTATGAGCCATGAGCTGCGTACGCCGATGAACGGAATTATTGGCATGGCGGATCTATTGGCTGGAACAGAGCTTGATGAAGAGCAGGAATACTACACGCAAATTATCAACAAAAGCAGCGAGTCCTTGCTGCATATTCTGAACGAGGTGCTGGATTTCAGCAAGATTGAAGCTGGAATGATGACCCTGGATCTGCAGACAGTAGACCTGTCCCAGGTGCTTCAGAATGTGACCGAGCTGTTTTATCCAAAAGTCAAGGAAAAGGGCCTGCTGCTTCATATTGAGCTGGACCAGGATTTACCGCTACTTGTGGTGACGGATGAAGCCAGATTGCGCCAGATTCTGGTGAATCTCCTTGGTAATGCTGTGAAATTTACCGAAGAGGGCGAAATTCACATTACCGCGAAGCTGCAATCCATTGCCGATACCGGTGACCTGGTTGTTAAATTCACTGTAAAAGATACAGGAATCGGTATTCCGCAGGGTAGCCAGGGCCTGCTGTTTCAGTCCTTTTCTCAGCTTCACCCCTCGATTAACCGCAAGTATGGCGGCACAGGACTTGGACTGGCGATCAGCAAAAAACTGGTGGAACTACTGGGCGGAATGATCGGCGTAGACAGTAGCGAAGGAGAAGGGGCGGAATTCTTTTTCACTATCCATGTTTTCCTGCCACTGTCGGAGCTTTCCTATGACCAGCTCTCCATAAGAGCCGCTGATACGGGGATTGAGAAGAATGCTGAGGACGGAACCCCTTCGGATGGTGAATACGGTCCGTTGTCTATTTTGATTGCTGAAGATCACCCGGTGAATCTGCAATTGCTTCAAGCCTACCTCAAAAAACGCGGATATTGCGCTGATGTGGTGTTGAACGGGGAGAAGGCTGTTGAAGCGGTACGCTCGCATCATTATGATCTGGTGTTCATGGATATTCAAATGCCACTCATGGACGGGATTGAAGCGACCAGCATCATCCGCCATGAAATCGGGCAGTTTCCGGTTATTGTCGCTGCAACGGCTTTTGCCCGCAAAGAGGACAAGGAGCTGTGTCTTAGAGCAGGTATGCAGGACTTTATCTCCAAGCCGATCTCACCGGCTGAAGTAGACAGGGTGCTGCGGGAATGGTCCGCCCATATCCACAGATAAGGTGTATTTTTTTGAAAAGGGGCTTGTGAATGAGAGGGCTTGTGTATGGGCTGTTTGCAATACTGTACCTGTTAACCACATTCTTCGGCCTCGGTCCGGTGCTGTTTGCCGACGGCTCCGCCAAAGAGCGGACCCTCACCCTAATCGTGGTTCTTGTGATCTATGCGGCGATTACAGTTTGGCTGCGGGTCATCCTGAAGAGGCTACGCAGGCGTTGACACAAGTAAATATTAAAAATACGGCTATTCAGCCTTGAGTCCGGTTTCATGGATCTCAGCCCAGGCAACCACCGAGTCAGCATTGGTATAGACATAGGGGGTGGAAGGGGGCGGAACCGGAACCATGCTGTCGGGTATTATTGCTATAACTTCCTTGCCCTGATAAAACGACATATGGAGCTTGCCCCGAACCTCAATCCAGGTATCGGCCGGCAGGCTTATTTGTGTTGCGGGATCAAGGAGAATGCCCAAGGGAGTGGCGTCCGCCGTACAGCACTGCACCAGAAAGCGGCTAACCGCATACGCCTTTTTGGCCCTTTCTCCGTCCTCCTGATACAGAAATCCGGTCACAGTTATCGATTTACCCTCGAATTGCGGTTTGTACAAGTCGATAGCTCCCAGGGTTTCCGAAAAAATCTCCGGATACACCTGGATTACAGGCTGTGCATACAGCTTCCCCGCGAGCTCGGCGAACTCCTCCAGGTAAGGACTTGCGGCATTGAATTTCACATGCTCAGCGGCTTCTTCGGCAATGTACGATAACGCGATACCTTTCTTGGCCGCTGCTTCGCTGCCTAGCGAACGGTCGGGAAGCAGGAAGCCGAGCAGCAGCGGAAACAGAAACAGGCTGTACAGCATGGTGCTGCCAAGTCCGGATCGCGGCAGCCGGTGCTCACAGTCGCAGAGCAGTGTGCTTTTGCCGAATAACGCCTGGATTCCGAGACTTAGCGCCATCAGTGCGAGCGGTACCGGACAAAGGCGAATCCAGCGAGCCAGCTTGGGGGCGACATAGTAATGCAGCGCATCCTGCTGAACCAGGTGCCCGATATAGAGCGCGAAGAGCAGCAGGACCAGCGACCTGAATCCATAGTGCAGCCGGATGCTCCGGGAGTCATTCATATGCGGACCTCCTGAACATTCTTGAGGGTATCATAGCCACAGCGAGGCTAGAACAGAAGCGATAAACACAGCTGAAAAGATCAGAAAAAACAAATAAAAAGCAAATTTGGTCTTGAATAGCGAGAGCAGCATCAACGAGTTTTTGAAATCGAGCATCGGTCCCAGCACCATAAAGGCAAGCAGGGAGCCGCTGGGAAATGTATGCAGAAAAGTGGAGGCCACAAAGGCGTCCGAGGTTGAGCATAGCGAGAGCACATACGCCAGCCCCATCATGAACAGATAGGAGCCCAGCGGCTTCCCGCCAATGGCGGCTAGGCTGCCTTGATCCATGAAGGTCTGAATGCCGGAGGTGAGCAGACACCCGATGATCAGATATTTGCCCATTTCAAAAAACTCCTCCGACGTATGAACGAATACAGCAACCAGTTTGCCGCCGCGCGTACTGCGCTCATGGATTTCTCCGCCCTCCCGGCTGATCGAGAGCCGGAGCGGTGATTTGCGGACGGTGGCATACACCACCAAACCGATCACGAAGGCCACGAGAAAGGCCAGTCCCATCCGCGCATAAGCCAGCTCCGGATGGGCGCGGAAGGCCGTCAATGTGGCCCCATAGACGACAGGATTCAGGATTGGACCCGACAGGATGAAGACGATGGCAACGTATAGCGGCATCCCTTTGTGCATCAGGCGGCGGACCAGCGGAATCATCCCGCATTCACATACTGGGAAAAGAATGCCAAGCAGGCAGCCGAACAGGATTGCCGGGACCGGCCGCCGCGGAATCCAGCGTGAGAGCATCTCATCCGGTACGAATACACGGAGGAGTGAAGAGAGCAGCGCACCCAGAAGGACAAACGGCAATGCTTCCAGCAGAATACCGATAAATCCGGTTTTGAAGGCCACAGTATAGGCGTTGTCAAACATCCGCGGGTGACCAGGAAGCCAGAGGACACCCGCTGTAATCAGGAAAGCGGCAGGAATCAGCAGAGGCAGCATTTTGAGCGGTGAAAAGGTAGTCAAGGCTGCTGGAACAAGGCGGACCAACGGTCCGTCAGCTGCTTCTCGTCCAGATGGAGTCCGATGAATACCAGATAAGGCTGGCCGGGATAGTGCGAGAACTCCCAGTTGCAGCGGTTTCCTGCGTATTGGACCAGTTGGACCCCGTCCTGCCCGGCGAGACGGACATGCCCCTTGGCTCTCACCAGGCTGTCTCCCCATTCACGGAAAAAGCCCTCGAGCTGCTCCATCCGGATTCCATTTGCCGCTTCTGGCGGAAAAGTCAGTGTCACAGCAGCTATTTGCGAATACGAAGCCTGCTGAGCAGATTCCGGTTCCTGCACAGCGGTTGCTCCTTGTCCGCCGTGGAGACTGCTAATCCGCTTGAGTGTGGCGCCGCTAATATCGCCTCGTCCTCGTTGTGGCACTAGAGTACGCGGTTCACGGGGGATGATTCCTGCCAGCAGCGGAGTGAGATTGATTTCGCTGTAATGTGTAAATACGATCTCGGATTCTGCATTATGACGGCTGGCCATTTTTTCAATCCTCCACAGGGTTTCCGGTTCTACGAGGTCGCTCTTGTTGACAATAATCAGATCTGCACTGGACAGCTGGCGGCGCAGTGTCCGCACAAGCTGTTTGTCGGCGGAAAAGCGGCTGCCATATTCCAGCACATTCTCCGCATCCAGAACGGTTATGGAGTAGTGCAATCTCAGCCGCTCATTAAGCGAAGGCTCCAGCAGTGATTTGGCAATTTCCTCGGGATCGGCAACGCCGGTAAGCTCGATGAAGATCACATCCGGCCGACGTGAGAGCAGCATTTCCAGCGTTTTTGGAAGTTCCTCCTTGCGGCTGCAGCAGACGCAGCCGTCCAGGAGCTTTTCGACAATGGTGCCGCCATGCTCTTGCAGAATGTAGCCATCGACATCCTTTTTACCCAGTTCATTCATTACAACGCCGGGATTCAGCCCTCTTGCCTTACTCTCCTTAAGCAGCGTGAGGAGCAGCGTTGTTTTGCCGCTCCCCAGAAATCCGCTCAGGATCATTACCGGTATCTTCATGTTTCTCCCTCCTGCTACATTCCTGCTATTGCAAGAATCATATTTTCATAATTCCATCTATACGTAATGGATCTGCCAGAAAGACCACAAATCTAAGAGAGTTGAAATTTTTTGGGGTTGCTGTTGACAGTGAGCAGAATAAAACTGTAGAATGTGTAAATCGTAAACATTACGATTAAATATAAAGGAGCTGATATTAGTGAGAGTTATCGTGACACTGGCCTGTACAGAAACCGGCGACCGCAATTACACCACCACCAAGAATAAGAAGACTCAGCCGGGCCGAATCGAGATGAAGAAATACAGCCCCCGTTTGAAACGGGTTACGCTGCACCGTGAGACCCGATGATCTACGGATTGTTGTAAGACAAGCTGTAAACCTATAACATCTCAGGCGAGATTAAGGAGATAACCTATGAACCCCATTCCTGTTACCGTGCTCAGCGGATACCTGGGCTCAGGCAAGACCACATTGCTTAATCACATCCTTCACAACCGGGACGGCCTGAAGGTGGCTGTAATTGTGAATGACATGAGTGAAGTCAATGTGGATGCGGGCCTGGTGAAGTCAGGCAATACTCTTTCCCGGACGGAGGAGAAGCTGGTTGAAATGTCCAACGGCTGCATTTGCTGCACGCTGCGTGATGACCTGCTGCGTGAAGTCCAGAGTCTGGCGGCAGAGGGGCGTTTCGATTATATTCTGATCGAGTCCTCCGGCATCAGTGAACCTGTGCCTGTAGCCCAGACGTTTACCTATGCCAATCCCGAGCTGGATATTGATCTGACCGCTCTGGCCAGACTTGATACTATGGTTACCGTAGTTGATGCCAACCGCTTCTGGCATGATTTTGCATCGGGCGACAGCCTGATTGACCGTGGAACTGTTGCCGGCAAAGAAGATGCCCGCGATATTGTCGATCTGCTTATCGATCAGATTGAAACCTGTGATGTCCTGCTGTTGAATAAATGTGATCTGGTGGAGGAGCGGGAGCTGAATAAGCTGGAATCTGTTCTGCGGAGATTACAACCTGCCGCGAAGATCATCCGTACGGTTAATGGTGTGGTTGATCCCGAAGAGATTCTGAATACAGGACGGTTCGATTTCGAACGAACCAGCATGTCCTCCGGCTGGATTGCGGAGCTGAACAAGGAGGAGCATACACCGGAGACGGAAGAATACGGTATTAGTTCCTTTGTGTACCGCCGAAGAGCGCCCTTTCATCCGCAGCGGCTGAGCTTCTTCTTCAGCAATTGGCCGGAAGAAGTGGTACGGGCCAAAGGGCTGGTATGGCTCGCGGCCAAAGGTGACCTTGCCGCAACGATTAGCCAGGCGGGGCCCTCGATCCAATTCGGCCCCGCAGGCTACTGGCTGGCAACGCTGCCTGAGGAGCAGCAGCTTGAGGTGCTTGCGACCGAGCCTGATATGACAGCCAGATGGGACGAGCGTTGGGGCGACCGCATGAATGAGGTTGTATTTATTGGCATCGGTATGAACCGGGCGGACATTGAAGCCCGGCTGGACAGATGCCTGCTGACCACCGATGAGATGCAGCAGGATTGGAACAGCTTCAATAACCCTCTGCCTTGGCCAGCCGGGGAAGGGGTTGCAGCCTTGAGTAAGCAGACATAGACCACTCTCCATTGGAGCGGAATCTAGAGCTGGTGCTTGAAGTCATGGAATGAGCCGGGATCATGAAGCTGTGATTCCGGCTCTTTTGTATGAGGATAACCTGACCAGTAGAGCGGGCGGAATATGGCGTTCCTTTATCAATGCTTAATGACACTAATCATAATTATTACGATTAATCACTCGTTTTGTATTTACAAATCGTAATTATTACGATAATATCATTGGGGTTAATACGTAATAATTACGAATAACCCGTCCGAAACAGACGTGAAAAAATAAAGGGAGGGGATACGCCGTGATTTTATCATCCATGAAGGATGTGGTGTTCGGCTACGGAAATGAGCCGGTCATTGACAACCTGTCGCTCGATATTGAAGCCGGACAGTTTATCGGAATCACCGGACCGAACGGAGCAGCCAAAACTACATTGCTCAAGCTTCTACTCGGTCTGCTTCGGCCTTGGAGCGGAACCGTTTCTCTTAACAAGGAGATGACGGAGGGAGGGAAGCTTGTCATCGGCTATGTTCCGCAGCAGGTCGCTTCCTTCAACGCTGGATTTCCGAGCAAGGTCATCGAGCTGGTCCGGTCCGGCTGCTATCCGCGGCTGGGGTTGTTCGGACGTTTTACGAAAGAGCAGGAGGAGCTTGTGGAGCGGAGTTTGCGGCAGGTGGACATGTGGGAATACCGGAACCGCAGGATCGGGGAGCTGTCCGGCGGGCAGAAGCAGCGTATCTGCATCGCACGGGCACTGGCCCAGCAGCCGCAGGTACTGGTGCTGGATGAGCCGGCAACAGGCATGGATATCGGGAGCCGCACCGGATTTTATAAGCTGATGCGCCATTATGTCAGCAACCATGGCCGGACGGTTATCATGGTCACACACGGTCTTGAAGAGACTAGTCCCTATCTGGACACCACTATCAGTCTGGAACGAAAAGAGCAGGAGGGCTGGACATGCTTGGTTACGAATTCATGCAGCGCGCATTTTGGGCCGGGGGCCTGATCGGCATTATCGGTCCGCTGCTGGGTGTATACCTGATGCTGCGCAGGCAGGTACTAATGGCCGATACGCTATCTCACGTGTCGCTTGCCGGCGTAGCGCTGGGTTCAGTGCTGCAGCTGAATCCGGCACTCAGCGGATTTGCAGTGGCTGTGGCCGGTGGCCTTGTCATTGAGCAGCTCCGCCGTTCTTACCGTACATACAGCGAGCTTCCGGTAGCGATCATAATGACCTCCGGCCTTGCGCTGGCGGTAGTACTGATGAGTCTGAAACAGAACCTGAGCCGGAGCTTTACCTCCTATCTGTTTGGCTCCATCGTCGCCGTCAGTAATACCCAGCTGGGGCTGATTGCTATAGTGGCTGCAGTGGGCCTATTGTATTTTATTCTTCTTCGGCGTCCGCTCTACAGCCTGACCTTTGACGAGGAGACCGCCTCGATCAGCGGTGTTCATACCGGCTTGTTGTCATTTTCATTTGCTGTACTGACCGGCATGACGGTTGCAGCGGCAATGCCGGTTGTCGGCGTATTGCTCGTGTCCGCGCTGATTGTCCTTCCGGCGTCCATCGCTCTGCGGATTGCATCCGGTTTTACCGCCGCCATTCTGATTTCAGTCGGTGTTGGCCTTGCGGGTGTTTTCAGCGGCCTGACCGCCTCTTACTACATCAACACACCGCCCGGAGGTACGATAGCCCTCATTTTATTATGTTTTCTTATGGGTGCCATCTCCATTCAGAAACTGTTGGCAACCCGGAGACGCCGACATGTCCGTAAGTCCATATAAAAAAGGAGCTTGATCCCATTATGCTGAGTTTTAAAATTCGTCACCTTGCTGTTCTTTCCCTAGCCCTAACCCTGATTGCCGCGGGCTGCAGCAGTAACAACACCGCAAACAATGCAGGAAGCAAAGCCCCTGCTTCATCCGGAAGCACAGAGCCGACAGCAGCTGATACCGATGTCAAGGCGGATAAGCTGGACATCAAGGTCAGCTTTTACCCGATGTATGAGTTCACCAAAAATATTGCCGGCGATTTGGCCGATGTGGAAACGCTGATTCCAGCCGGAGTTGAGCCGCATGACTGGGAGCCGACGGCTCAGGATATGGCTGAAATATCTGCTGCCGACATACTTGTATACAATGGTGCCGGTATGGAGGGCTGGGCGCAGCAGGTGATTGGCAGTGCTTCCGGCACCCCGCTGATTGTTGTTGAAGCGAGTAAAGGGCTGAATATTATGGAAGGTGTGGAAGAGGAAGAAGCGGATCATACCGGAGCGGAAGATGATCATGCTCATGAAGAAGGTGAACATACTGATGAACAAGGCGGACATACCGATGAAGGCCACGACCATGGCGGTCTTGATCCGCATGTCTGGCTGGCACCTTCCCTTGCGATCAAGGAGGTTCAGACGATCACCGCCGCTTTGTCCGCAGCTTCTCCTGAGAATGCTTCAACCTTCAAATCGAATAGTGATGCCTATATCGCCAAGCTGGAGCAGCTTGACCGGGATTTTAAGGAAGGTCTGAAAGATACGAAGCGCAAAGACTTCATCACCCAGCATGCTGCCTTCGGCTATCTGGCAAAGGAGTATGGCCTGACGCAAGTCCCAATCGCCGGTCTTTCTCCGGAGCAGGAGCCTTCCGCCGCCCAAATGGCCGGTATTGTGGAGTTCGCCAAGGCGCATGATGTGAAAACCATCTTTTTTGAAACTCTGGTATCATCCAGTGTCGCAGATACGGTCGCCCGGGAGATTGGTGCCAAGACCGCGGTGCTCAATCCGATTGAAGGCTTGACCGATGAGGACCGCAGCAGCAATCTGGACTACTTGAGCATTATGCGTAAGAACCTCGAAGCGCTGAAGACAGCGTTGAACGAATAGAGTTAGATACAATACACCTATGAAGGGGGAAGATGAAGCAGCATGGCCAAGAAATCGAAGATCGTGAAAGAAATGAAGAGGCAGAAACTTGTGGCGGAATATGCTGACAGACGGAGAGCACTGAAGGCTGAGGGGGATTACATGGCTCTGCAAAAGCTGCCCCGCGATTCGTCATCCACCCGGCAAAAGAACCGTTGTGCCGTTTCCGGCAGACCCCGGGGATACCTAAGCAAGTTTCAGGTTTCTAGGATTGTTTTCCGGGAGCTTGCGCTCAAAGGACAAATCCCCGGCATTACCAAATCAAGCTGGTAACCGCTTCGACCGCATACCCGTTTCATATAGAACGGCTGTTTCTCTGCTTAAGTGGAGAGATAGCCGTTTTACTGTATATACAAGGTTTTACCAAATATCGGGCGGTTAGGCTTTGCCTGATGAAGCGGGGTGGATTATGATAGTAGACAAATGTAACCGACCTTGAAGGAGGCCAGATCATGAGTTATACCGATACGTTCATCCGTGTAGCTGTCGATTGTCCGGTCGAGACAGGTATTATTCCTGTGTCTGCACGCCTGCACCCGCCGGTACATGTCATACAGTATGAGCTGCTCTCAGGGGCGCCTTATACCTATACCCATGAAGAACTGTTGTACGAGGTACATGTGCGCCATAAGGAGATTCCTGACCAGGAGAGAGCGGAGCATAAGGAGGAGATCTGGACTGAGCTTTTCTCCAAAAGCCACCCTTGCCTGCGCGCCTCCATGCTGCCCAAAAGGTATGGCTGGGGTATCCACTATAATCATGAGGGGAAAATCGCCCTGTATGGCAAAGAGTCCCCGGAGTATGATCATTTCACATCCGGGCGCGTGAGCTGCGTTAGGCAGCTGAATGCGATGCGTAACAAAAAATGATAAAGAGGAGCAACGGGTTTTGCATAAATATATTGAAGAGATTACGCTGAATACCTGGCCTGCGGAGCAAAGTGTACTGCTGGAGGGCTGGGTACTCCGCACTTCGGCTGGCTACACCAAACGTGCGAATTCAGTAAATCCGCTATACGGACTGGATGTACAGCAGGGCGGACTGGATATCAAGGACAAAATCCGCCTCGCCGAGCAGTATTATGCGGGTGCCGGGCTGAACACCGTATTCAAAATCACTCCCTTCATCCAGCCTGAAGACCTGGATGGACGCCTGGCTGAGCAGGGTTACGAGATCGTGGAGCCTTCGTCTGTCAGGATTCTGGATCTGCAGGATCTGCCCGCTCCAGGTGGAAGGTACAATGTCCAAATCAGGGAGGAACTTACAGAAGATTGGCTGGAGGCTTTCGCGGGAATGACAGATCTGTCGTCTGTAAGCCGGGATACTTTGCGCAGAATGCTGTCTGCTTCCTCTTTGAAGCAGGGATATGCCCTGTTGCTAAAGGATGAGGTGCCAGCGGCCTGCGGACTCGGTGTTATCCAGAATGGGTACATCGGACTATATGATGTATGTACAGCTCCTGCATTCCGCCGGCAGGGGATGGCGGAGGAAATGCTGCGCAGTCTGATGGACTGGGCCAAAAATCTGGGGGCGGCCCATTCTTTTCTTCAGGTGGTGCAGGCCAATGCAGGGGCTTCAGCCCTATATGACAAGCTGGGCTTCCAGGAAATTTATCAGTACTGGTACAGAGTGAAGAGCCGGGATTAGAAGGGGAAAACCGTATGTCAGAGTATTGGAGTACAAGATTTGCCCGCGAGGGGATGATCTGGGGGAATCAGCCCAGTCCATCGGCTTTTCAGGCCAAAGCTTGGTTTCTTGAGCACGGAGTACAATCTGTTTTGGTTCCCGGTGCAGGATATGGACGCAACACTAAGGTGTTCTCCTCTGATATGGATACTTATGGGGTAGAACTCAGCTATGCTGCCCTGGAACTTGCCGCAGTGTGTGACGGTAGAACCCGATTTATTGAAGGGTCGGCATTGGAGCCTCAGCTGGACATTAGGGTAGATGCAGTATATTGCTATGATGTCCTTCATTTATTTCTTGCCGCAGAGCGCCGACAGCTCATAGACGCCAGTCTTGCGCAGCTCCGGCCCGGAGGCCTGATGTATTTCACCAGCTTCTCCGATGAAGACCCAAACAATGGCCAGGGGATAATGCTAGAGCCGGGCACATATAAATATAAGGAAGGAAAGTACGCCCACTTTTTCAGCGATGCGGATTTGCGGGAGCATTTTGCCGCAGTGGAGATTGTGGAGACAGGAACCTTTACCGAATCGCTGCCAAGTCTCGGAAGCGGGACCCATGAGTACATATTGAGGTCTATCCTCGCGCGTAAGAGAAAATAAGGATGAAGGTAAATCATAGCAGGGCGCGGCCCTATATTATTTACAGGCCGCGCTGGGAATCAGACGAATTTCCCCTGAGAGGGGACCGATAGCTCCTTGAATGTCTTGCATAAATGGGCGAATTCCGTGGACAGCTCGGGTACGGACATGGGCAGTCCATGCCCGGTCATTACGATCCTCGGGTCAAGGAGAGCGAGCTTGCGGACGGACTTCTCCGCCTCTACCCAGTTTGTTGTGAAATAGGCCGGAGGACCGTGCAGCTCCTTGTGCTGGGTGATGACTGCAAAAGCTGACTCCTGCTTGACAGTGATCACGGCATCCCCGGCAATTAGCACCTTGTCATCAGGCCGGAAAAGAGAAATATGGCCAGGACTGTGGCCTGGTGTATGCACCCAGGTCCAGCCTTCTGCGTAAGGGACTGTGCCATTTTGCGGAAGCGGCTGAACAGCATCCCCAAGATTAATCCCCCTATGCGGGTACAACGGCGATACAGTGGCCATAAGGCCGCCGCCCACAGCAGGGTCAGCCGGAGGATAGTCCCGGGAGCCTGTGAGATAAGGGAGCTCCAAGCGATGTGCGTACACAGGGACCCCTTTCCATTCCTCCAAAAGCTCCTTTAGATTGCCGACATGATCAAAATGACCATGTGTCAGGACAATGGCTGCCGGCGGCTTGCCGAACCGCTCCCAGGAAGTTTGCAGAATGCTCCCTGCGAAATTGCCCAGTCCGGTGTCAACCAGGATCCAATCTGAAGCAGAATGACCTATATAGACAACGTTGACAAACAATGTCCGTAGACCGGCTACACCCTCAGCTACATCCCAAGTGTCGGTCAGGCCGGCCGTCAATATTCCATTCAATTCCACCCGCGCACCTCCTGTGTTTTTATGAAGATTAATCTGGACGTCTTCCTGTAGTATGACCTTTTATTAACCTATGCATTAAATGTTTCACACTGAGGAAGCAGGAGGAACACCAGAACACCAAAAGGCCCTCTTCCAAAGGAAGCAGGGCCTGGTGATGGTATAATAAGCAGTTATGCGCAGTTGCAGTATGTAGCTTGCGGCTTTCTTGATTTCTCGCTGAAACGGATACCTGAAAGCGAATCGCAGTATCCCTGCTTCGAGAGCATTAGCTTTTTTAACAGACGGCGAAGCCGTTTTCTTCTTGTTATCGCCGTTCGCAGTCAGCAAATAGGATATGGCGCGGAATATGGAAGAAATTCTCGGCTTTTTCCTGCAGCGCCAGTGTAGGAAGGTGGCATTGATGCAGCCATTTGCGGAACGTTCCGGGATGGACCCCGATCCAAATGCTGACATCCGTAACGGAAAAATCATATACCATGCACAGCCCCGTAAGAATCACATTACTGTGGGGGGAATGGGCATTGGCTCTTTTCATGAAGCGTGAAGGCGTCGGCTGGCATACAATCGGACTTTGCCGCAGAAGAGCCTCATTGAACAAGATATGGGACGGATAGCCTAGAATACGGCAGACCTTCTCCAGATTGGTTCTGGAAGGAATACGTCCTTCATAGACCCATGCGCTAACGCTGCGCGAAGAGACAGAGAGCTCTTCCGCAAGCCGGGACAGCTTCATGTCTTTAGCCATTAGAATGGCGAGCAGCACGCGGTTGCGGATTTGGCTGCGCTTCGGCCGGCGGAATCGTTTGACCCGTACACCTTGTCCAAGATATTTGCGGTTGATCAGAGACCAGGCCTGAATTTTATGTGATTCTTGCTGATTCTTAGGCATAATTCCTCCGATATACTGATTTAATAATTTAGTAAATTTTCTGGGTCGGCTTTATATGACTTTAACATTTCGGTTACACTTTCGTCCAGGGTGAAATGCTTGGCGGTCCGCCTGTGCTTAAGTTTCTTTCAGAAGTGATGCTGGTATGATATATTTTTAGTAATCTATTTTACAATACTTAAGGCGCAGGGAGCGATATAGATGATTAAGCACATTGTATTCTTCAAGTTAAAAGACCGTGCTCCGGAAAAAGTCCAGGAAACCGTAGCGGTGCTCCGGAACATGGAAGGCAAGATTCCACAGCTGATCTCCATCGAGGTGGGGGCTGATCTCGTTCACTCTGAGCGTTCTTTTGATATCGCGCTGGTGACGGTAGTCGCTTCTATGGAGGATTTACAGGCGTATCAGGTGCATCCGGCCCATAAGGAAGTCATAGCACACATCAACGAGGTCAAAGAAGTCTCATTTGCCGTGGATTACGAAATCTAGGAGAGAACGAAGAATAAGGCGGCTACCGCCATCAAATACCGGAAGGTGTGACGTCTATGCGAGAGCTTGAATACCCGATGGAAGCGTTAACCTATTTGGTCGTATTTCTGGTCGCGTGCTTCATTATGCTGTTCTGGCTGAAACGCCGTGGCAAACGCGGGAAATAGTTCGGACTCTGCTTGCCGCTCAATTGCCACATCACCTGACTTGGAGGGTCTACTGTGTACTATGTTAACCGGAAACAGATTGAAACTATACTCGGGCAGATTCCCGATATCAATACCGGACTGCGGGGAGCGTCAGCCTCGTGGGATGGCGGAACATTCATGGGATTAGTTCAGGAAAGATGTCTGCATCTGGCGATCGAGGTTGTTACCGATGTAGGCAGCTCTTTGATTGACGGATTCATTATGCGTGATGCCGGAAGCTACGAGGATATTATTTCCATCATCCATGAGGAAAAGGTTTTTGCCGGCAGCGGCCTATATGATTTGCTCATCCAGCTTGTAGCGCTCCGCAAGCCGTTGGTACAGGATTACTATGTATGGGACCGTACGGCACTTCACCCGCTTGCCACACTGCTGCCGGAGGCGCTGGAGCAATTTGCAGCAGAGGTGCGAAGCTATCTGGATCTGGAGCTGGGCGCACAGGCTCCGGTGTAACGTTACAGCGGCATTTGGGATATAACGATATAAAGGTGACCACAGGCGTCAGCTGTGAAAGGAAGGGGTCCTTGATGATGAAGAAGGGGCAGGAAAGCGGATCGACGAGGCGCATGATTATGACGCTCCTGAAGATGAAAGGCCCGCTGACGATCGGTGCGCTCGCGGAGGAACTGGGAATAACCGAAATGGGTGTCCGGCGGCATGTGCTGCAGCTGGAGCAGGAATCGCTGGCCAAAACCAAGGTCGTCCGCCAGGCGATGGGTCGTCCGCTGCATGTGTATTCGCTGACAGAGCGGGCGGAAGACCATTTTCCCAAAAGCTATCATAATCTGGCACTGGAGCTGCTGCGTGAGCTGGATCACGGAAGTGGGGTGGATGCGGTTAATGTGCTGTTTGAAGGCCGCAAAAGGCGTATGCTGGCTCAGTATTCACCCATGATGGAGAACCGTGATCTGGAGGAACGGGTTGCTGAGCTATCCTCCATTCAGAATGCAGGCGGCTATATGGCCGAGTGGAACCGGGAAGAGGATGGCACATTTGTGATGCAGGAGTACAACTGTCCGATCCGCCAGGTGGCAACCCAATACCGCAAGGCTTGCCAGTGTGAACAGGGGCTGTTCGAGGAACTGCTGGGCGCGAAGGTAACCCGAACGGAATGTATGGCTGAAGGCGGTCAGAGCTGCCGGTATGCCATAGCGCCCCTCAAGAAAGACAAAACTTCGGAAATGAGCGGATAATCTGTCACAAGACAAACTCTCTTTGCTTATGATGTAGCAGAACTAGGCGATAGCCCGGATGGCCGGGCAGAGGCTCAAAACGATTCCAAGGGAGAGATGAAAGATGAAAAAAGACAAAAGCTTGCTGTGGGGAATTCTTGCCGGCACTGTGGTAGGTTCTGTAACGGCTTTACTGTTCGCCCCTAAGCCCGGCAAGGAGCTGCGCAAGGACATTGCGGACGGAACTGCGGGAGCCATAGATAAAGTGCAGGAAGTTGCCGGAGCGGTAAGTGAAAAAAGCACGGAGCTGTACAGCAAAACCAAAGATGCTGCTCTTACTGTCGTTACTGAAGTCAAGGAATGGAGCAAGCAATATACTGGTGCCGGTGAAGAGGAGAAGGCTGCGGTAAGCGGTATTGTTGCTGAAGGTCAAGAGGCTGGAATCATTTATGATGAAGCTGGTGAAGAGCTTGATGAGCTGGTAGAGCTGGATGTATTGGATGCGGAAGCCGAAGCCGAGGCAGCTTTGGAAGATGACACCGAAAATGACAAAGATGGCAGCAGTATCGCCTAGGCAGGACAGATATCAATTTTCCAAAAAAAGTTTACAGGGTTCAGGCTATCAATCATACTTGTACTTCCCGGCCATGAGCCGCTTTTCGCATTCCGGCGGAGGGCGGCTCTTGAACTGTCCCGCAAATTGGAGTATTATCTGCAATTGGGGCTGAAGCCCAGGTACATTTTGTTTTTGCTCTACATAAGCTACACAAAACAAGTAAAAAGGAAGCGGTGTGTTCGTGCAGCAAGCTATCGCAATACTAGACTCAGGTGTAGGGGGACTAACAGTTGTCAAGGAAGTGATGAGACAGCTCCCGCGGGAGAAGATCATTTATTTTGGCGACACCGCAAGGGCCCCGTACGGACCCCGTTCGACAGAAGAAGTGAAAATGTTCACCGAACAGATTGTGGACTATTTAATTCAATTTAATCCTAAAATGATTGTTATTGCCTGCAATACAGCAACTGCGGCCGCACTTGACTATATCTCAGCCAAAGTATCTATTCCCGTCATCGGCGTCATTCATCCCGGCGCACGTGCAGCCATAAGCGCAAGTAAAACAGGTCAGGTGGGTGTCATCGGCACTGTGGGCACGATCAAGAGTGGCGCCTACACCGCTGCTCTGAAGCAGCTCTCCCCGTTCGTTCAGGTGGTCAGCCAGGCCTGTCCGGCGCTTGTCCCCTTTGTGGAGCAAGGCATGTTCCGTTCGGAGGAGAGTCATATCGCAGTGGCGGAATCGCTCAATGGCATCAAATACGAGCCCATCGACACACTGATTCTGGGCTGTACCCATTATCCGTTCCTGGTAGAACCCATAGGCAAGGTAATGGGGCCGGGGGTGAAGCTGATCAGCTCGGCGGACGAGACCGCAAGAGAGATTAGCACAATCCTGTATGACAAAGGGAAGCTGGCCAGCGGGGACGAAAGCCCGATCCACCAGTTCTTTTGCAGTGGAGATGCGGAGATGTTCCAGCGGATCGCCCGGGATTGGCTTGGGGAGCAGATTAAGCGCACGCCTGTCGTATGGCAGGTGTCTTCGCTCTAAGAATCGCAGCAGTGAGTTGAATAGGGACAAACCCCTGATTCAGGGATGATTTTAGAACAGAAATTTTAGGCCGGAACAGCAAATGTTCCGGTCTTTTGCTGTATCTGCTTCATCAAAAATTTCATGGTGGACAGCACAGTCTGCATAGAATGGATTAGTGGGCTGTGTCCGAATGTCTCCCGTGAACTCTCCGGCTGATGGCATTGGATGACACTAACTAGAGGGCCGGGAGGATGAGACATATGCAGCAGTATATTGCCCGTAAGGGAGACACTGTTCACCGGATTGCCGCGAGGCATGGACTTACACCGGAGCACGTGATACAAGGAAATCCATGGGCAGGCAAGCAGCCGTATTTATACCCGGGGCAGGTTTTATATCTGCCTTCTGCTCCGCGTAAACGATATGTAGTGCAGGAAGGTGATGCTGCCTTGAGCATTTCCGCCTTATTTGGAGTGGATGTAGGGGAACTTGAAAAGCTGAATCCGGGCGTCAGCTCGGCCTACGGGTGTTCACCCGGCAAAGTGCTGGTCATTCCTGAGGCGGCACCTCAAACGGTTGTATTCCTGCGCGGGGAATATGGACCTGCGGAAGTAGATGAGGATATTGGAAAGCTGCTCATCAGGTATCCATTTCTCCATGCTGAAAGTATAGGCACTAGCATCCTGGGGAAGCCGCTCCATGTGCTGCGGATTGGCTGCGGGCCGCGTCATCTTCACGTCAATGCATCTCTGCATGCGAATGAATGGCTGACATCGCCATGTCTGATGTCTTTTGTTGAGCAGTATGCCGCGGCCTATGCTGCAGGCAAAGACTGGAATAGCCACAATCCTGAAGCGTGGTACAACAACTGGACATTATGGGCCGTGCCCATGGCCAATCCCGACGGGGTGGAGCTGGTTCAGGAAGGGGGATGGCCTGGTCATCCGTATTACGATGAGCTGAGAACATGGAACGGTGGACGGCGCAGCTTCCGTCACTGGAAGGCCAACATCCGCGGGGTGGATCTCGGAGACCAGTTTCCCGCCTATTGGGAGGAGGAGCGGGATCGTCGGGCTGTCTCAGGCCCGGGACCGCGTGATTACAGCGGAAGAGCTCCACTCAGTGAACCGGAAGCTGCGGCCCTGGCGCAGCTGGCGGAGAAGGTTCCAGGCGATGCGGCCGTATCGCTGCACAGCCAGGGTGGTGAGATCTACTGGAATTACCGGGGCTATGAGCCTCCAGAGAGCAAAGCACTGGCAACCCTGCTCGCGGCAGCCAGCGGCTATAGGGCGGTCGAATTGAACGGCAGCGACGCCGGATATAAGGATTGGTTCATTCAGCGCTTTCGCCGGCCCGGTTTCACCGTGGAGCTGGGGAGTGGCAAAAATCCGCTGCCGCTGGCTGATTTTGAGGATATGGCACTGGAGACCGGCTATGTTTTAGCAGCCATTCTTTCAAATTTCAAATAAAAATGAAACAATTCCTGCAAATTTGCGTAATATACCAGCAAAGGGTACGGCCGCAGTCATTCCTAGATGCGCTTCGCGGCTGGATCCTTTTTTTGAAGAAGCTGCCACATACAAAACTTTAAGTGTATGCTTTCGAAGCGAGTTTTGTTTGATGCTTAATCAGGAAGCTGCCACATACAAAACTTAAGGCGTATGCTTTCGAAGCGAGTTTTGTCGAAGCAATTTCACAGTAGCCTATGCTAACAAAACTTTTAGGAGGACCCGTATGAAACTGAGAAAACTGCTGTCGCTTAAGCAATGGTCCCATATATTCCGCAACTCCTGGCAGTACGTCATCTCCCCGAATGTGGCAATGTCGGACAAGCTGTTGTTCACAATACCGGTAATCTTATATTGGGTGCTGCCTGACTTCATGCCGTTTCTGCCGATTGATGATATTGGTGTGACGATGCTGCTCATGGGCTGGTTCGTCTCGCGGATGGAACACAAATACCCGGCTCTGGGGGCCGGAAGATGAAGGTTTAGAGAATTTTTCCCGCCTCATCCTGATCTATTTCGCCATTATGGTTGCTTTTACGGGCTGATTTCCTTAAAATAAATTATTGAGTATTTAAACTATAGATGCCTGGGAGATGGATGAGGATGAACGTCAAAATTACCCGCAATGCGGCTAAAGTGATAAAGAAAACGATGGAACTTGAAGGCAACAGCGAGTTGAAGCTGCGCGTAGCCATTACACATGCCCACGGCGATCATGCTCACTACGGCCTTGACCTGGACACGCCCAAGGAAAACGATGTTGTCGTATCCACAGATAAAGAAATTGATGTAATTCTTGACCCGAACCAGCCGTTGCTGGACGGTGTGAAGATCGATTATCTGTACTTCCCCGAAGAAGGTTTTGTCATCACTAATCCGTCTAAAGGAAATCATGGCGATCACTAAGTGTTCGCCCGTATTTTACGGACATAAAGAAGGGTTGCTCCATGGCTAACGATATACGTATTTGTGACGAATGTAATCATATCAAGATGAAAAGTATCCTCCCCAAGTTGCGCAAGATGGCGCCGGACGCCGAGATCAAAACCGGTTGCATCTCTTATTGCGGGCCTTGCGGCAAACGGCCGTTTGTCTATATTAACGGCCGGTATGTCAGTGCCCCGACGGAAGATGAGGTGCTGGCCAAAGCGGAGGCTTTTGTCAAACAACCGGTTACTAAGGACTAGGCACAGTGCTGCAGCATCACCTCCGCTAAGAGAAGCGGGGGTTTTTTGCTTTTTTCACCTCAATCCTGCGTGTTTGGGTTTGGGCAAATGCCCATGATATAATGGTGAGGTTCTCAAAATCAGATAGATACATAGGAGGTAATGGAGCCAAATGAAGCATATTGCCGATGGAACGATTCTGAATAACGGGATTGTCATGCCCCGGTTTGGACTGGGTACTTACAAGGCAGAGGGTGAAGAAGTAGCCCGGGCTGTTGCAACTGCGCTGGAGCTGGGATACCGGAGTATTGATACCGCTGCGGTCTATGGCAATGAGGAAGAGGTGGGCCGCTCGATAGCTGCCAGCGGCATTGCACGTGATAATCTTTTCGTCACGACAAAGGTATGGAATTCCGATCAGGGCTACGATGAGACATTAAGAGCCTTCGAAATCAGCAGCAAGAAGCTGGGTCTGGACATCATTGATCTCTATTTGATCCACTGGCCGGGCACGGATAAATATAAAGCTACCTGGCGTGCACTGGAACGGCTGTATGCTGAAGGACGCGTACGGGCAATAGGTGTGAGCAATTTCCAGATTCACCACCTGGAAGAATTGCGTAAGGATAGTGAAACAGTGCCTGCGGTGAACCAGGTGGAGCTGCATCCGCGTTTTATCCAAAAGGAGCTGCATGACTACTGCGCCAGCCGCTCCATTCAGATTGAAGCCTGGGCCCCTCTGATGAAGGGCAGACTGCAGGATAATGAGCTGCTGCAAGGAATTGCAGGCAAGCACAGCAAGACGGTATCCCAGGTCATTTTACGGTGGGGGCTTCAGAACGGAATCGTGATCATCCCGAAATCGGTAACCGCATCGAGAATTAAGGAAAACAGCGAAATCTTCGATTTCGAGCTGTCACCGGATGAGCTGGCTGCCATCAGCGGACTGGATGCCGGTGAGCGAGTAGGCTCCGACCCGGACAAGGTGCTATTCTAAATACAAAAGGGGCTGTCCCAAAAGGGATAGCCCTTTGTTTTCAAGTAGGATCGTCGTGAGCCCTCGGGTGGACGCTCCGCGAACGGACCGTTGTTCCAATCGCTGTTGTCCCCAGATTTTATTTATTCTCCTTCGCGGTGAAAATCCGGGGACAAAGGCGACCGCTATCGCTTTTCCACAATCGTTCCGTCCTCTCCGCTGTTTAAGCGGGAAATGGGGTCTACAATCTTTAAAAAAAGCAAAAAAAAGAAACCATCCTTTGGTAAAATGGAGTTACCACACAACCATTTCAAAGGAGAGGTT
>NZ_LVYZ01000048.1:0-87358 GCF_001909095.1 Paenibacillus sp. P46E | reverse complement strand
GATTCATAATCTGCAGCAGAATAAATAATTGATTTTAATATGTCTCTAAGTTCATCAAGTTTATAATGATTCTTGTTCTTTATTTTATCTAAAAATTGTTGAAGTTTAGGCTCAGCGTTTTTATTAATGTTGATTACATCATATTCAAATTCAATTGTATCTACATGATTGATTCCCAAAAAATTAGCAACAAATCCTTTATTATCTGGCATTTCAGAAATTAGTAATGTAAGGAATGCAATATCCCAATAAAACTTATTAATATACATTAACTTAAGTGAATTTGCACTAACAGATCCACTTAATAATGATTTTATATAAGCATTGTAAAATGGACTGAAAATGCGCTTCCATAACCTTAGCTCTTCACCACTATAAACAGCTATTACATTCGTTGGCAGCAAATCATTATTGTTAAGGTATGTTACAGTTCTTTCTTGCCCATCCACTAAAATCTTTAATTCTGACAACTTCTCCACTTCTACTACATGACCATCAATTTCATATTGTATACTATACATAAATCCATCGTTATTTGAGGTATTGTATAGAGATGAAAAAATCAAGCTGATGGACTCCAAAAGATTACTTTTCCCACTTCCATTCTTACCAACAACAACAGTTACGTTTGATTTTGAAGTATCAAATTCAATTTTTTGATTAATAATATTCTTATAAGAATATATATATATCCAATTAATTTTCAAAAAATATCCCATCCTCAAACTGTTTATTAGCGAGCTGTCTTAAATCAACTGCGTTTCGACGTAATTTTTTTATTTGTTCTTTCATTTCCGATACTTTTCCAACAATCTTTTCTTGGGTAACTTCATTACTATTTTTGGAGGAAATCGGAGGAATTAAAATTGGAAACTTTAAGTATTCCTGTCCATTAATATTCGGTTGCCCAAATATTCTTTGGTTACTAATTATCCATCTTTTAAATAGCTTGCTTTTTGTATAATAAAATACATATTCAGGAATAACCTTTTCGACATTCAAAACATATTTGATTAAATATCCCGCAAATATCGATTTCCCCATCTCCTCCTTGTATAGCAAAGTTTTTCCCACTGTATTTCCTGAACGAGCAATTAAAAAGTCATTATCTTTCAATAAATATTTCGAATCAACATTTTTAGCAGAGACAAAGTTTTCATTTAAGCTACCATCTTCATTTATATCTGTTATTCTAATATATCTTACATCTGAGTTCTTTTTAGTTGCTTTCTCATTTGCCCCATACATTGGTGCTCCTTTTATAATTGTTTCAAAAGTTGTAAATTTAAATTTCGAAGAGAAAAGCTCTTCTTTTTTATTCCATAAGTCCCATCTGCTCAGCTCACTTAATTTAGAAAAACTGATAAATCGGTATTTTGGATCCTCTTTGTCCGCTAATATATCAATAATACCAAGTTCTTCAGAAAAAATCCGGTCTACATTTTCTTCAGTTCTAAGAGCTTCCTTTTCATTATTTTCAGCAACTTGAATTGTATTATAATAATTCCCAACTAATCTATCTTGTTCTACTAATGTTGGAAGGGGGATTTTTGAATTTAAAAAATCCGTTTCATCAACTCTTTGTCTATTTGTCGTACCATTACTCTTTTTCTGCCAATATTCTTGAAATGTTGAAGATGACAATAGCAACATAAGATATTTGATGTTGGCTTCGTAAACATCGAATAGCCAAAAGTCATTTGTAACTATAGCTCCATCCAGTTCTTCAGGAACTACTCCAAAAGATCCATTTCTCGCATCAATTCTCGAGATAATAAATTGACCTTTTTTTGCTATAAATTGACGTTTTGTGCCTATATCTCTCCCATAAACCTCATCTCTAAGGTATACCCCTAATCCATACTGTCTAATTGTAATTCGCTTGTATAATTTATCGTCTTCAACTTTTACAAGGTCTTTTCTTCTCTTTAAAATATTTTTCAATTGGTATGTTGGATATCGAACATTATGAAACATATTGCTCCTAACAGGGTCAACATTCCATTTATTCAATTCACCAAAACTCATAAATTGTAATATGGAATACTTTTTTTCTATCATGTAATTTCAATTTCCTTCCCATTCATTCTTTTTATAATCCTTAGATCTTCTTTGAGTACATAGGAGATAGAGCTTTCATGTTTTTCCCAAAGTTTGGCCTGTTTATTATAATCTCTATACTCTTCTACAAGTTGATTTAATTCTTTATTATCTGTCTTTGATCCAGTTGCAGTTATTCCACCGTCATATACTTTAGCAATTGGTATTTCATAATCAAAAAATTGTTTTAACAGTGGTTTCGCTTCTTCCTCAATAAGTTTTTCTATCTCAGCCACACGCATTTTTATTAATCTTTGCTTAGGCTTGTCCTTCTTAGTTTCCACTAAACTCTTCAACTCGTGACTTAAAGCTAATAATTCATCATTATAACTAGTTTTAATTTCATTTTTAGCTTTTTCCTTAGCTTCTATGAATTCATTTTCTTCATTTTCAGTAAATTTTTTCAGGAATACTACGCTTGGCTTAACAGTTGCACCAGCTGCAATAAAAACGTCTTGAGGTATGGAACAAATAAGAATAAGCTTAGCACGGCCTTCAAAATATTCACGTACTTTTTGTAAATTCGAAGTATTAAGAACACCTTCAGGCAAAACTATCCCCATTCGGCCACCTGGTTTTAAAAGATTTAAACACCTCTCAATAAACAAAACCTCAGTAAGCCCAGACATTTTACCCAGCTTCCCATAAACATCAATTAACGATTTTCCAATGTTCTCATTAACTTGTTTTAAAGCCTCAATATATGAATCTCCATACTTTTCAGTATATTTATTTATTAATAATTGATCAGTAAACCTATCTGCTTCCGTGATTCTAAGTTCTTTGTCAACCCTAGCACCAAAAGGAGGATTTGTAAGTATAACATCAAAGCGATTTTCAAATATACCATTAACATTAAGCAATCCATCATGATGGTGTACACCACTATGTCCATCACCATGCATAATCATATTCATTTTAGATACACGTGCCATTCTCGGATTCGCATCTGTCCCATAAACACAATCATTGGATAGCTCCCAAATTCGTTTATTGTATTCTTTATCAATAATATCTGTTATACGCTTAAGTGTTTTGCTTAACTCTCCTTGTTCTTCCTCTGAAAGTTCATCATAATTTTCACCATGTACCAGTGTTCTCATAACATTTACCGTTGCCTGAATATCATTTTCAATTTTAGTTCTTACATGCTCGAAACATTTAATCAAAAATCCGCCGCTACCACAAGTAGGATCGCAAATAACTTCTCCTTCCTGAGGATCAAGGATATCTGTCATAAAATCAACTATTGTGCGAGGAGTAAAAAACTGCCCAAGTTCCCCCCTAAATGTTTTACCCAGAAACTCCTCAAAAGCAATACCTTTTACATCATCCGATGTGTCTGAAAGGTTGTATTTTTGTAACTCTTTCAATATGGCTTCAAAGCTAACTTCTCGAATTTTTATTTCGTCATTGGCCTCAAAAATATTATCATCTTTATATCGCTCTTTAGTATCATCAAAAAGTACTTGCATGTACGGCTTAGCATTTTCAATGTGGCGAATTTTATTACTGTGTTCTATAATATTCTTATTTTCCAGATATTTATTCAATGTGAACACTTCTTGGCCTTTTACCGAACGTTCATGGTTTATTTTGATAAACAAAATTTTGCTTATCTCATCAAAAGCGGCTTCAGGAGAAAGTTTATCATTGTTCCGAATAATGTTGTGGCATTTAAAAAGGAGCTTTGTAAACTCTTCTCGTGTAAAAGTTTTAGTTTGCTTAATAATCTCATCAATTTTCCTTTTATCATTGATATCTTCGTAATTGGGAATCGATAAAATTTCAGTAAATGCATCATCTGTATTGGGGATTTTCTCAAGATCTACAGCATAGTATTTTGTTTCTTTTTCATTATGGAGAATTAAAAACTGTGCTCTAGTATTACCAGCATATTGGGATCCTTGATAAAAATCTTCACGCTTGATTTTAACGTTTTCAGCCTTACACTCTACCACAATGAAAGAATTATAATTTTTATCTTTTTCTTCTTTGTTTTTCCATATAACAATATCAGCACGAGCAGCTCCCGATCCTCTACCAGTAAAGTTAGTCTTTCTTTCCTCGCCCATGAGCTCTATATCATACCCATATTCGTTCACAAGGCGGCAAACATATTTTTGCCTAACCGTTTCTTCCGGTGTTTCCACTAGCCACTTTTTACGTATAGGTGAATAAATCATTCCTGTTTCTTTTCTTGTTTTAATTTCTAACAATAATATCCTCTCCACCATTCCTAATTTATCATTTTTTCAAAAAGGTAGTCTTAGACTCCTTTTACTTAAACTAATTCATTCCTACTACAAAGAATAATCCGCCTAATAGCAACTATTATTTCTTAACAACAAATTTTAAGACCATAGCTTAAATAAAATTTTGTTAGAAGAAACAGAATCTCATGGCGGTTCCCCCTGGTTAAATTGATTATATCTTTCGACAAAAAGAAATAGGCCGCCATCTCAAGGATAGCGGTCCTATTTCATGGCTTACATTTTACGTTAATTTTCAATTCAGTATAACACAATTCGAATTCAACATTGTAGTAATACTAAACAATATTCCAATTTACACAACCACACAAACAGCAAATGATTTGTCCCGCTATGTAAAATCAAGGACTAATTTCCAAACGAAATTTTCAGAGGGCAAAGACATGTCATTATCCTCCTTATGAGTACAGTTATTTTAATTTACCTTTGCGGTGAAGCCGTTAATGCTTTGCGTAGTAATCAGGTATTGATTACATATAACTTTTACTCAAACCCATCCTCAGGCTCCCCCACCTCAAACCCCAATATCTTTGTCGCTTCTAATTTTAAACCTTCCTATCCAGGAATCCCAATCACTCTGATTCATTCGAGCATAAAATAATAATCCGCTTGGCTCAACGGATGCCTGAATATAAACATTATCCTCTTCCTGTCCGAACCAGTATGGAATCCCATCTGTGTACCCTATCCAACCAGGCATAAGCTCATATATATTAGCAACTTTATTCCATACTTCATCAGGTAGATGAGCCCATATATTCAGATTACAATGATGAGCGTTTATTTCCCTCACTTGCCTTCCCCCTTAGCTTAAACTCTCACCATTAAACCTTACGTACTAATCTTCCTGGAATAGACCCTTAACGTATAATCATCGTTCAGCGTATAATCATTGTCGCCTGACTCAAAGCTACCCGCAAATCCAGCGTTATCTACATATAGCGATAGAACTTCACTTATGTCATTAACCTTCTCTAGTACACACCCAAAAGGAAGTTCTATCCCCTCGTAAAAAGAAACTACGGAAAGCCGGATTGCGGGAATCTGGTAATCAACCCAAGAATAAAAGACAAAGGACTTCCCTTGATAGTGTTTGCTCAAATATTCAGACCAAGAATCCTCAATAAAGCTTATAATCTGCACTAATTCATCCAGCGAAATCCAGTTCTTCCTGATCAGCTTGTTCAACTTCTGAATGGTGTAGAGGTTATAGCGAGCCTCCGCATTGTACTGTTTCTTATCGTTTGAGAACAGCAAATTCGATTGTTCTGCTATCTCCAATATTTCGCGGAATGCCTTTATACCCTTATTTTTGAGAAAATCAATCATTGTATATTCACAACCTTCACCTTCAATTAAGCCTCAATTACATCGTACCATATGTTGGAATCCCCTAGACAAACAGAAATACCCTCTCCGTGAAGAGAGGGCGATCTTCCTTAACTTCTCTTATTTCAGCAACTCATAGAAATACTTAGCTTCCTGGGTCTTGTAGAGACTATACCAGGCCTTCAATGTTTGTGAACCAAACACATCCAAGGCTTTCAAGATATGTACCGAGAATTCCAACGGGGCTATTCCAGAGGCAGTAATCAGTTTTCCATCAGTTACAACAGACTGCATTTGGTAAAGCTCTTCGCCTATGTACGCAGGGCAGGTCATTTGGAGGTACTCCAGATCATTGCTTGTATGCGGGCGTGAATTCAGCAATCCGGCCTGGGCAAGTCCCATGGTAGCCCCGCAAATGGCTGCAACTAATACCTCCTCCTGTATACATCTCTCAGCGAGTTGGAGGATGGGCTCGTGGATGGCTTCGGTCCATGTATTTCCACCGGGTAGAATCAACGCAACTGCGCTTGCAATGCTGCACTCCTTCAGTGTGATATCAGGCATTATTGTCAGCCCGCCCATTGTAGTTACAAGAGTCTTCTCATTGGCTACAGTAACTATTTTAGACGGGGCCAGCCCCTTCTTATAGTACCTTCCCGAGTTCAGTTCAGCCGTTAAGTACCCTATTTCCCAGTCGGCCATGGTGTCAAACACATATAGATATACCGTATGTTTCATGTGTAACTCCTCTCTCTATGACTATCTCCATAATAAAACAGCCCCACTGACAGCAACTGTCAGTGAAGCTATTAGAGCTGAACATATTCCATTAAGTCCGATGCAACAGCAGCAAGCTTATCCTTCAAGCTCTGTGGTTCTATGATCCGGGGGGAAGCATACGAATAGCACAGCTACCCCACCCCGACAATCGACCAATTATTATCTACTTCCGGCAATAACGTCCCCTGTTCCTTGATGTAGCTAACCAGCATATCCCGGACGCTGCAGGACGACTCCCAATGTTTGGCCCTGCTAACCAGTTTGGACGCCTTCAATAAGCTGCTGTAGCGGTAATTGTTGACGGCAAGCTGCAGCTGCTGCGTATCGGCAAGGGGTTGGCCTTGGTAGAGCACATTGATGATCCGGTGACCGGCTGGCTGTGACAGATCGATCTGATAATCGATCCCGGCGAACATGTCATAGAGGTAACTGGGCACCTCAGGATTGGCAGTGATCTCACGATCACCCGGCTGCCACTGGTTGAAATGCGTGGCCGAGACTTCCATATAGGCTCTAAGCTCTTGGCCGGTTACCGTCACAACATACAGCACATTGTCGAATGGATAGATGCGGTACACATCAGCGTAAGTTAACGGCCCCTGCTTCAAATCCGCCGTATCTGCGAACAGGCTTGTGGCGGCAACATCCGCCCCGCTGGCCTGCAGCATCGCCTTCTGAATCAGCGTAATAACCGCTGTATCCCGCAATCTTCCCGCCGGTACTCCGTCCGTCCCGGCCTGCGGCTGGAAGTCGGCGGCCGCATAACCCAAGAGGCTGCCGGCTGCTTCTGAAGAGGAGTCTCCGCCTCCCTGGCCGCTGAAGGTCATCGTCTCTTCATGCGCCTCTGCAACCAACTTCCGGAATTCCGGGTCCGGTTCCCAGCCGGCCATATCCACAATCGAGACTTCCTTGTTCACCACCCGGGGCTTTGAACCCTCCAGCTGAACCGTCAGATCGAAGCGGACCACCTCCCGTCCCCGGTCGCGCGGCCCTCCAATGACGGTATCCCCGATCCGTTCCTTAACGGTAATATGCATATGCCCGACGAGCAGCACATCTGCCTCAGGCACCAGCTTCGTAATGCGCTCAGCAGAATCCGAGCCGCCTTCTTCATCGAACTCGGCCACCATTCCCGCATGAGCGCTGATGACAATAATGTCGGCCTTGCCTTCAGCCCTCAGGGAGGCCGTAATCTGCTGCGCCGTTTCAGCCATGGGGCCAAAGTGCAGCGCATCCACCTTCCCGGCGTCCCAGCGCGGAATATTAGGATTAGTCAGTCCGATCACTGCGATCCTGACGCCTTGGATCTCAATTAGCGTATACGGCTCTGCGAACCGTTCTCCGCTGTGATACGCGGCATTCGCAGCGAGCACAGGGAACTCCAGCTCCTGCATGAACTTCCCGATCAGGCCAAGTCCGAAATTAAATTCATGGTTGCCGAGGGTCATGGCCGCATAACCCATTGCATTGAGCGCCGCCGAGACCGGATGTATGCCATCCGGCCGCTTATTGTAGATATCATCAGTCAGCATATTCCCCTGGAACACGTCACCGTTATCCATGAGGATGACTTCCGCTCCGCTGTCTCTGACTTCCCTGACATAGGCGGCGACTCTGGCCATCCCGTCATTCGTTGTCTCGTGGCCGTCTTCATACCGGTAACCCCACAGATTTCCGTGAAGATCCGAGGTGGCGATTATTACGATATTCAATAGTGTGCTGGTACCAGCCTGTATAGTCATCCCTTCATCCTTCTTCCTTCTTTCGCCCTAATTACTTCAGAATTGCCCCTGCGGTAAAACTCTTCTCCATCTGGTCACTGAACAGCACGTAAGCCAGCAGAATGGGCAGTGTGGATATGACCATAGCTGCTGCCAGCGGCCCCCAGCTGATGCTGTATTGACCGCTGAAATTCATCAGTCCCAGCGGCAGCGTCCTCAGCTCTTGCTTTTGAATGAAGGTGGCCGCCATCAACAGCTCATTCCACACCGCCAGGAACACGAAGATCGCTACCGAAGCAAGCGGCGGCTTGAGTAGCGGCAGCACTACCTTGAAGAAGGACTTCACCACCCCGCAGCCGTCCATAAATGCGGCTTCTTCCAGCTCCTTCGGCATGGTCCGCAGAAAAGCCGACAGCATGTATACGCCAATAGGCAAATTCACCGCGATGTACGGCAGAATAATGGACAATCTTGAGCTAAGAATCCCCAGATTCTTGAGTATCATGAAGAGCGGAATTAGCGTAGCATGAATCGGAACCATCACACCCATCAGAAGCATGAACAATATGAGACTGTTATATTTGAATTTCATCCGTGTTAACGCATACGCCATCATCGAAGCAAACAGCAGCACAAACAAGAGTGTAACCAGCGTGACAATCACACTGTTCCCAAAGTATTGATTCACCTTGGCACTGACCCACGCCTCTGTAAAATTGCTTAAGCGCCACTCTGTAGGAAGCGCCCAGACGGTCCCGCCAATAATCTCCGAATTATCCTTAAATGCACTGATCACAAGCCAGTAGAGCGGAAACAGCTGGAGGACGGCGATTATGATCATCAGGATATAGATGCTTGAATTCTTTGTTTTTCTGAGCATGACCGATCCTCCTTAATATTCAATTTTCTCTTGGGTCAATATTTTATTTAGCACCCAGGAAATCACGAGGCATTCCAGCACCATAAATACCGCAAGCGCACTGCCATAACCGAAATTCTGCCTCAGGAAGGCTTCCTGGAACATTTTCAGCGCAATCACTGTTGTTGAATTCAGGGGTCCCCCGTTAGTCATTACATACACACTTTCGAACGTCTTCAGGGCATAGATCACATTCAGGACGATACAGATCCGCAGCACATCAGACAATAGCGGAAAGGTAATATGACGCACAGCTTTCCAGCCTGTCGCTCCGTCCAGCTTCGCCGCTTCATAATACTGCTCCGGTATCCCTTGCATCCCGGCGAACAGGATCAGCATATTGTAACCGACATAATGCCAGGTAGTCACGATCAGGACGGACAACAGTGCCGTCTTCGTATCTCCAAGCCAGGCCCCCGACCAGTCACCCAGTCCAAGGGTATCCATCAATGTGTTCAGCATGCCGATGTTCGGATCATAGATTTTGACCCACAGCAGGCTGACCATTGTCGTTGACATCACTACCGGAAAAAAATAAATATTGCGGAACCATTTACGTCCCTTCATCTTCCGGGAGACCAGCAGCGCCAATGCAAACGAGACCGGCAGCTGGATAAACACGCCCACCAGCAAGAAAGCAAGGCTATTCCATACCGCCTGCCAAAAGCTTTTATCCACCGTAAACATCTTGGTGTAGTTGTCCAGTCCAATGAAGGTCATCGGGTTAATGCCATCCCAATCCTGGAGACTGTAGTAGGCGGTCATCACAATAGGCACAAAATAAAAAATCAGAAAAACAATTAATCCGGGCAATAAAAACAAAGCAATTATTTTTTTATTAGAGAGTGCTTTTTCCATCACTTACCCACCTGTCCAATTACAGAAAGTCGATGCGGTCCTGGTGACTGCATCGACTTTCCTGGAATATTGTATTAAACGCTGCCGCCCTGAGCGGAACAGTGTAAGGAATCCTTCTTACTTGGCTGCATGCAGCAACGTCTCCAGCTGAGCGGTGAACTCATCGGCTGTGAGCTGCCCGCCATATAATGCTTGTGTCAGATCACGGTATTCCTGGCCTACATCTGCTGACAACAGACCGAACCACATCGCCTGCGTTTTGGCAGTCTGTTTAATATCCGCAGCATACGCTGAGAGCTCCTTATTCTGTGATTCGGACTTCACCTCGCTCTTGGCGTACCCAGGGAGACCTTTTCTGACAAATTCATCATTAAGCTTCAAGGATAAACGGATGGCAAATTCCTTCGCTTCATTCACATTTGCGGAGCTGTTGTTCACGAACAAGGAGTATGGCGCTTCGGCGTTCTGGAAGCCGATAGTTGCACTGAGGACATCCTCTGCCCCTGTTTTTGGAAACGCAATATAGCCCAGATTGTCGCCCATTGCCTTAGACAGGGAGGAGAAGTTAAAGCTTCCGTCGATCCACATCGCAGCCTTATCATTCTTGAACAGCTCTTGTGCATCCAGGTAAGCTGAGCCGAGGAAGCCTTTCTGGAAGGCATTCGAATTCACCAGAGTGGTCACCTTATTCGCCGCCTCAACAAATGGCGCATCTGTGAACTTCGCCTGTCCGTTAATCGCCTCATCGAAGGCTTTCACATCCTCACGGGCTACGAGCATATTGTAGAGCAGGTCCGCTTGCCATCTTTCTTTTCCGCCCAGTGCAATGGGAATCACACCTTTATCGTTTGCAGCTTTAATCAGCGCCTGAAGATCATCCCATGTTGCTGGAGCAGCAGCGCCAAGTTCGCTTATCAGCTTTTTATTATAGTAAAGAACAAGGGTTGTACTAATGTTAGAAGGAACCGAATAGATGTTGCCATCCTTTTCTGTCACCAGCTGGTTGTCCAGGAATTGTGCGCCCAGGCCCGTGGAATCGAGGGTATCGTTAAGCGGAGCCACTGTCTTCGACTGCAGAACAGGGGTACGGTAGGACTTGCCGGCATGCTGCTGGAATACATCCGGAAGCTCATTTGCGGCAAGCGCAACACTCAGTTTGGTTTTGTAGGTCTCATCTTGAATGTATTCATACTTCAGTTCAACGCCCATTTCCGCTGCGGTAGCCTCAGCTGCTGACTGGTACATCGGATCTGCATCGAAAATCCACAGCGTGACAGATTTCTTACTATCCGCTGCCGCCGCTTCCTGACCCTGGGTTCCCCCATTATTGGCTTCCGCACCTCCGCACGAAGTAAGCACTACACTGACCAGAGCGGCGGATGCTGCAACAACCCCAAACTTTTTACCAAACATCTGATTTGGACCACCTTTCACAATTTACGGATACGAACCATAGGTACAATCTTAACAAGTACGAAGCCAGGTTCGAATGGATATATATTGGCTTTGACAGTAAAATTTTTAGGTATGTTACGTTACTTTACATGTACTTTACATTTCTCCTTGTGATTAACATCAGGTTTACACAATAACCGTTCTGCTTCAACAAAAAAGCCCGGTTGAATAACCGGACTTCTGCTGGCGATGGCTCAATATTTCCCGGAATAGGTTCCTCCGTATACTTTATTCGGGGTAATTCCGTACTTCTTCTTGAAGCATTTGCTGAAGTAGAACGGATCTCTGTAGCCGACCTGATGGGCAATCGTTGCTACCTTGGGAACCGAAGCATCCTCGGTAGCCGCCCCCTGGCGCAACAGCTCCATGGCTTTGCCCAGGCGGATATTCGTCATATACTCCACGAAAGACTCGTTGGTCTCCTTCTTGAAGACATGACTTAAGTAGCTCGGATTCACGAAGAGGGCACTCGCTGTGCTCTGAAGCGATAAGGTATCCTCGGCATAATGTGCAGTCACATACGCAGCCGCTTTATGGATCAGCCGTTTCCCGCTGCCCTGGCGTCCTCCATCCTCAGAAGTCTGGTCCGCGGCCGGCTGCCCCTCGTAACCCGCCTCTATTTTCAACCGGTTAATGTAACGTTCCTCTTTCCATTTCTCCTGCAACTGCGCACGGATGGTATTAAGCGCCTGTTCAACCGCCTCCTCATCAACGGGCTTCAGCAAATAATGATCCGCTCCGAGCGAGATAGCCTGCTGGGCATAGGTGAAGTTATCGTAGCTTGTGATGAAAATCAGCTTAGCCGCTGAGTCTAAGGCACGGACGGCCTTCACAAAATCAAGCCCGTTCATATTCGGCATTTCAATATCTGTAATAATCAGATCAATCGGCTGTTCCTCCATGATCCTCAAGGCTTCCGAACCGTCCTCCGCCTCTGCAACCACTTCGAAACCGGCAGAAGTCCAGTCTATCAAATGGATCAGCAGCTGCCTGAAATAATATTCGTCATCTACGATCAGGACGCGTGCTGCCGGCGCTGTAGTTCTCATTCAGCTATCCCCTCCCCCTGCTCGTCCGCTTGCAGAATCAGCGGCAACCGTACCTTCACTTCTACTCCATGTCCCGGTTCAGAGGACAGAACGATACCATAAGCTTCGCCGAATCTCAGCTGAATCCGGTCCTGGATATTCTTAAGTCCGAAGCTGTACTCCCCTTTTTCACTAGAACTTAACCAGATCTGCCGCTGTTCCTCTTCACTCATGCCTTTGCCGTTGTCACGGACTATAAAGCACAGAATACGCTCCTCTCCCGAACTTTCCATAGAGCCGGTAATCTCACACAAACCTCCGTCCGGCATCCCTCTGATTCCATGGTGAATCGCATTCTCCACCAGAGGCTGGAGCAGCATCGTGGGTACTTGGCAGGACTCGATTCCCGGTTCAAATGAAATCCGGTAATTCAGCTTTTTGAAGCGGATCTGCTGAATGTACAGATAGCTCTCCAGATGCTTCTTCTCCTGTGCAGCCGCAATCAATTCCTGTCCGTTGCTAAGTGAAATCCGGTAGAACTCCCCTAACGCCTTCAAGATACTGCTAATCTCCTTAGCATTCGTCATCACAGCCATCGCACGAATCGTGTCCAGTGTATTATATAGAAAATGCGGTTTGATCTGCGAATACAGCAGCCTCAGCTCCAACAGCCGCTTGGTCTTCTCTTCCGTTTCAATGGTTAGCATCAAGTCCTGAATATGCTCGACCATTTCATTAAATGTCGCGCCCAGCCTGCCTATTTCATCCTGGCTGCCGGCAGATGCGCGTCTCTCGAAATTCCCGGCCCCCACCTCAACAATCACCTCACTGAGCTCGCTTAGGGGCCGGGTCAGCCGGCGCGCGAATACAACCGACAGGACCATTGCGGACAGCATGCTGATCAGCCCGAAAACAGCTATAGATAAGGCGATCTTCCAATACCCGCTCGTCAATTCCGAAGTGGGGACAAGGTGGATTACCTTCCAGCCATAGGGATCAAGCCTTTGTAAGGATACCAGATAGCGCTTGTCTCCCACCCGCTCGGTCCGGCTTCCTCCCGATGCCGATTTCACCCACCGGGCAAGCGACTGATCCTCAACGGTGCGGCTGACGAGTGCAGCTTCATACGCGGAGATCACCACTCCCTCTTGGTTGATGACCAGGGTAGGATTCTGATTATCCTGTTCATTATGGTACAGCCGGGCGAGCGTCCGTTCGTCAATATTGACATAAATATAACCGATCGGCGTCCCCTTCTCCATGCTCATAATGACTCTGCACACACTAATCATATGCTTAGCAGTCATCCCCGACAGAAATGAAGGCTTCAGCGTATCTACCCAGACCGCACCGCCTTTTGCCGCATCAATCTTATCTTTGGGATAGATGGCGAGACTCTGTGAAGTCACACTGGTCAGGTTGGAGGTATAATAGAGATCGCCCCCGATCGATTCGATAATGACCGAGTCGATATTAGGCTCTGTCTCCAGCATTGCCGCCAGCGTGTTATGTATGGACTTCAGCGCGGAGACATCCCCGTCTGCTCCGGTATCCCGGCTAAGTACATTCTGTGTATCCTGGTTAATCAGAGCAAATTTCGAGAAGTTCTGAACCGATTGGAACACGGTCTTCATAGACTGGCTTACCAGCTTCACTTCCTGCTGCGAGCTGGCTGAAGTTCTATCGAGCGTCTGATTAAAGACAATTCTATGAATACTTAGAACGAATATCACCAGAGCCAGTAGAACAATAAGGATGTTACTGATTAGAATCTTCCTCCGAAGCGGCATATTCTGTCTGAACGCCAAAGATTGAACCGCCCGGAATTTCTTCAAGAGGGATTGGTGAGACAGTAGCTTCTTCATATTCCCCTCCGATGGTTGTTGAATCGTTCAGTATAATCTGCCTGCTTGTTATCCCTCACTATTATACACACCCATTCAACTCTATCGGAAGACTGCAATTTGTCTCCATAAATCTCCTTTAAATTTTAACCACCCGGCTCCAGGATATAGTAATCCCCCTCCATATCAAAAAAAAGGAAAGGCTTGTTGGCTCCGGGCTGGTGCCCTTCCCCGTTCAGCCGATCCTTAATCCCCACGTTTCTCTGCCTCAATCCTTATACGGATCGAACTCATCCGCTCCAGCCATGCATACACCAACCGGTTTCAATACATGCATGACCTCGATGGTCCCGGCATGTGCATCCAGTACTTCTTGGAGCCTCCGGTACACAAAAGGACTTTCGTCCGTGCCTGCGCCGCGCAATTCAACCCCGAAATCCCGGACAGCCTCCAGCATTTGCGCTGTCGTAATTTGACCGCCGCTGCGGGTGCGGGTTTTCCAATTCATTTTGCCTGCCGCCTGGGTCCGGCTCATGATTCGTCCCGCTCCATGAACGGTGCTGTAGTAAGAATCTTTGCTCTCTGTGCTATCCTTTCCTTTTACGATTACGGATATATCGCACATACTGCCGCCGATAAAACCAACCTGGCCAGGTGCAGATGGGGTAGCCCCTTTGCGGACGACAACAACTTCTTTACCGCCATGTGTTTCTTTCCAGGCATAGTTATGATGGTTATGCACTTCGAGGTCCGCTTCCGTTCCCAGGATGGCTAATACTTGCCGGATCACATAATCCCTGCCGGCATAGGCGTAGCGTCCAGCCAGCTTCATGGCTCTATAGTACATATCGCCAAGCTCACTATTCAGATCAAGCAGTACGGGCGGTTGGTCCATCTTTTCACCAGGAGCGCTAGCGAGAAAATCTCTACCCGCAGCCAAATTAATGAAACCGCTGGCCGTTTTATGCCCGAACCCTCTACTCCCGAAATGATTGGCGATCCACACACGGCCTGTACCGGCTTCTTCCAATAAATCTACGAAGTGGTTACCGCTGCCGACCGTGCCCAGCTGACTCTGTGCCAAAGCTTTCAGTTTGTCGTGCTCCTGTCTGCCTACTGCCATAAAAACGGCCCAATCCGGATCGTCGAAAAGATCATGACCGACCCTTTCATTATTGACACGGCCTACTCCAAAGGAAATTCTGCGAGCGATCTCGTCCATAATGTTCGCTAATCCGGGTTGTATGTCTTTCACAGATAATTTGGTTCGCACCGCTTTATTCCCGCACGCAATATCATAACCAACGCCCGACGGGGAGATTTGCCCATCGTACACAACTACACCACCGATCGGCTGACTGTAGCCTTTATGATGATCTGCCATGAGCAGGGTTTGAACCACATTTCCTGTTTCCGCACAGGTTTTTGCTTGAGCCAGCGCTCCGCTATCAGGATTACCCCAGACCCGCACGCCGTCTATATTTGTATAAGCCATATCATTATTCAACTCCTACATAAAGAATGTTCTTTCCATACTTACAGACCCTTTGCCTCACAGAGCTTGTGAAGCCGTTCTTTTACCGGGTCTTCAGGCTCGATTCCTGATAAATGAGTGACTGCATGAACCAGCTGCTCGCTCCAGGATGAGACGTCCCAGCCCTCCAGTGCCTCGATCGCCATGTTCCGGTTGGAGGTCACTGGACTGTTCAGGCCAGTGAGGATTAACTCTGCCCCTATCCCCTCGAACCGGTCCAAGCTCTGCAAGATAGCGCCCAGCTTCCTGTGTGCAGCATATTCTTCACCGAATCCCATCTCACTCCCTGGGCCAGTGGCGATGTGCTGCAAGGGGAGGTGCCCAGTGGCGAATTGAACGAACCTGCGAATTCGGTCCCGGTCATCCGATTTCATGAGCTGATAGTAATAGAAATCCTGCAGCGGGTTAGCTTCAAGCTGATTGTAGAGAGTGTCCCAAATATCCATGCCAAGCTTCTCGGCACAGGCTACGCCGTAGTATCGGTCCGGCGAATCAACGCTGCTAACAGCATCCATAACGATACTCATCCACTTGGTGTCAGCCATAATCGACCCGCAAGCATCGCTAATATCACTTCTTAACTGCCCGCTCCAGCCAGCCGACATCCGAACGGCCCACTTCTCCTCATCCTCAGCCAGAAAGTCGTAAATGCTGAATATAACTGACAGATGCTGTGCAGTTGTCCCATTCTCCCGGATGAGCCTCACGTAATCCAATAACACCTGTGGAGCATGCTCATAATCATCCATATCCTCAGCCGGCCCGCCATTCAATAACGCTTCAATGATATCGGTTGCCCCATTAAGTAATGCGCTATCTACCTGGTCAGCCGAAAGTGCTTCCCGCAAGCCACCATTTCGTGCACAAGTACAGGCTAAATATTCGTTCATGACGTTGTTGCGGCATCCATGCCGCAGCAGCCAATCTTTGATCTCCTGACTAGCCGGTTCAAGTCTCTCGACGATATTTATTTTCCCCCAGCCATGAACCTGCTCAGCCAATTCAAATAGAACTTGATTGCTGTCTTCCATTCCATTATGAATCGCAACCACGGCATACAGCGTAAATTCCTCGTGGCTCCCCAGCGTTAGAAGCAGTTCCTTAACTTGCCCGTTCTCAAAAAGGCCCAGCAAGGCAATCCCGAATTTGACGGCATTCCGGTGCGCCCCATGTTCCGCCAGCCATTTCGCCTCAAGGAATACGGAATCCGGCTGTATTCCTGGATGCTTGCGTACCTCATCTATAACTTCATCCATCATGCCGCCTATATCTGTCTTCACAAGCTTGGCATACAGGGCTTTTCTTATTGAATTCTTAGGATTTCTGGATTGCTTCGCCAGCAGGTGAACCAGCTCTCGTGCCTCATCCGTCATCGTAGCAGGTCCGGCATGATGTCCAAAGGCTCCGTCCAAACCGCCCGCTACCCATCTGATTTTATTACCGGACCAGAATTCTTCGTCATCCGGCAGCGATCCGTCCACGGAATCCCCTTGTCCCTGAATATGGGAGTAAATGGAGGGCCTGCCCTCCCACAGCGGCCGTTTAGCTCTATCGAAGAATATAACCATCGTTCATAGCACCTCTTCCTATACTTCCTTCAAGCGGCTGCATCATCGTATCAGCTTCTGTATCTATATTTGCTTATTTTGGAAGTAATGAACATGGCAAAAGTATTACAACTAGGCAGATGATTTTCACATTTTATCCATTTCGCTCTACGCCGGGCTGAGAAAGCCCTCCATATCAAAAAAAGGAAAGGCTTATTGGCTCCGGGTTGGTCCCCTTCTCCATTCAGCCGATCCTCGATCTTTTTGCGTCTTTTTCTATTTTCACACGGATTTCTCCAATTCCGGCCGCTTAATAATCTCCATTTTAATGTTCACTAATGTACAGAATAATGTCATCATGAATTACCACACAATCGATAACTTCAAGGATATTTTCTCTATTCATCCAAAAGCGTTCCACATCAATTGTAATCGGGGGGAGATAAAATTCAATTTCATACTACATAAACCCATCCTCAGGTTCACCAACATTAAACCCTAATACTTTTGTTGCTTCTGATTTAAACCGTTCTATCCAAGAATCCCATTCACTCTTATTCATCTGTGCATAAAATGATAATCCGCTCGGCTCAACGGATGCCTGAATAAAAACATCATCATTTTCCTGCCCAAACCAGTGTGGAATTCCGTCTGTGTACCCAACCCAACCAGGCATAAGCTCATATATATTAGCAACTTTATTCCATACTTCATCAGGTAGATGAGCCCATATATTCAGATTACAATGATGAGAGTGTATTTTATCCATTTGCCTAGTCACAACCTCCAATTAAACTTCGTTCCCATCGTACCATATGTTGTAATTTCCGTCCTAACGCAAAATATTCACTTATAGTTGCCGAAAAGATGTGCCAGCCATTCCTAGCCTAGACAAACAGAAAAACCCTCTCAGTGAAGAGAGGGCGATCACTCCCAGGCATCATATCTCACAACGCCCCCCGCCTTAGCTCATAAAAATACCGCACAATCGGATGCTTCAACTCCATCTTCTCCGCCATACCCACAATCCGCTTTTTCCCAACTCTTCTATCCACCAGAGCCAGAATATTCAATACCATATCATTGCTCTCTAAGCTCTCCTCTATAGGCGTCGTTAAGAACTGATTAGCCACCACGATAAAATTCGATTTAACGAGTGCAGCCTGTGCTGACATTAGCTCTTTGGCATGTTCTGTACTTTTTCTGCTTCTGGCCATTACGATTAGGCGATCACCCGGCACTGGCCCCTTGGTGGCTTGTCTGACCGCTTCAATGTCGCTACTTGCGATAGGAATTTGGATATCTGGATCATTCTTAATTTCCAGTTCTGATTGATACCATCTGATAGGGTTCGTCTTATCACTCATATTGAGTACGTTCTTTTTATCTACCGAGATATAGCAAATCCCTGATTTATCAGGCAGATAACGGTACCCCGGTGCGCGGTATTCTACCCTTCCCTGTAACGCAGGACTGAGAAAGCCCTCCAGTTGTTGCTTCAATTTGCTCCAGGACATGTGATTCCCTCCCATATAAAAAAATGAGGAACGGCTTGCTGGCTCCGGGCTTGTCCCTTCCCCATCATCCGATCCTCACACTCTTTTTACGTCTATTCTATTTCCCGCTCGAAATTCAATAATTCAGGCTGCCTAATCCCCAAGCTCCCCCGCCCCGTCCTGCTCCTTGCTCCCAAACTCATCAAGCAGTGCACGCACTTCACTTGTGGACTTGGTGTTCATTAAGCTATTTCTTAACTCACTGGCCCCGCGGAAGCCGCGGACATAGATTTTGAAGAATCGTTGAAGCGGGCTGAACGAACGGGGAGCCTGTCCTGCGTATTGATCATAGAGATCCAGATGCAGCCGCAACAGATCAAGTAATTCGCTACTACTATGTTCCTTCGGCTCCTGCTCAAAAGCAAACGGATTCTGGAAAATACCGCGCCCGATCATAATCCCATCTACACCATATTGTTCAGCGAGCCTCAGGCCGGTCTGACGGTCAGGGATATCCCCGTTAATGGTCAGCAGTGTATGGGGTGCCACCTCATCACGAAGCTTTTTAATCTCCGGAATCAGCTCCCAGTGGGCATCTACTTTGCTCATTTCCTCTCGTGTGCGCAGATGAATGGACAGATTCACAATGTCTTGCTGCAAAATATGGGTTAACCAGCCACGCCATTCGTCGATGTCACTAAATCCGAGCCTTGTTTTGACACTGACGGGCAGTCCCCCGGCCTTTGCGGCCTGGATGATCTCCGCTGCGAGTTCGGGACGGCAGATCAGGCCGCTTCCCTTCCCGTTCTCTGCTACATTCGCTACAGGACAACCCATATTAAGATCAATGCCTTTGAAGCCTTCCTCAGCCATCCCGATGCTCATCTGACGGAAGTATTCCGGCTTATCTCCCCAGATATGCGCTACAATCGGTTGTTCATCCTCTGTAAACGTCAGACGGCCGCGCACTGCATGATGCCCCTCCGGGTGACAATAGCTCTCTGAATTCGCAAACTCCGTAAAAAACACATCCGGTCTAGCAGCAATACTTACGACATGGCGAAACACAACATCCGTCACATCTTCCATGGGCGCCAGTATGAAAAAAGGCCGTGGTAAATCACGCCAAAAATTATTCGTCATATTAAAAACCTCTCTATGTCTTATTGCTGCCTACATTTATCGGTCAACGAATCAATAAGTCGAGTTTAGCAACGACATCTGACAGTGTTATCTGTGGTACTTTGCAGATGAACGCTGCCTGTCGGGACTGCCAATCGAGACTCTTTACTTGGTCGGCAAGGATAACCCCTTCGATGGGCAGATCCTGCGGAATAACTACTTCAAACGGGTAGCCCTTTTGCTTCGAAGTTACCGGGCAGAGCAAACAAAGCCCTACCTTACCATTATAAGATGCAGGAGATACGACCAAGGCCGGACGTTTACCCGCCTGTTCATGCCCCGCTTGTGGACCCAACTGCAACCATACCAAGTCGCCGCGATCCGGCACATACCCGTTCGTTACCATACTTCCCGTCCTTGTAGCTCACCTGTAGGAACCTCTTTATGGAGATTTTCCGGTGTGACCTGGGAAAGGATTTCGTCCAGTGTAGCCGACTTCGGCTTTATTATAAGATGCCCATCTTCCACATCAAGATCGACTTCGGAGCCTTCCTCAATACCGACCTTCAAGGCAAGGGACTTCGGAATGCGAATGCCCAAGCTGTTACCCCATTTTTGAACCTGAAACATGGAACCGCCCCCTAGAATGTATAAACAAAGTATAAACATTCTGCCTTTGAAAGTCAAATCGTCAACATTCCCAATCAATACACGCAAAAGGACAGTGATACGGTTTTTCATGGTGTACATCCTTGGAAATTTCAATTATATAATTATTTTCCGGGTTCACACATGGTAAAATAAAGAAGAATTTACTATTGGGTGAATTCAACCTCGAGCGATAAAGAAGGAGAAAAAACATGAAAATATGCAGTGGCACCGCTCCGTGCAAGGTCTGAACCGGACGAAACTGCACGGAGCGGATAGAGTTCGTCCGTTCGGCTTTGCACTTTCATTGATTCGTTAAGAATTCATTGAAAGAGGAGCAGAGTCATGATAAAAAAATTAAAAACGAACGTCAGGGAGCTTCGAACGTTCCTGATTTTATGGATTACACAGTCATTTTCAGCACTGGGCAGTGCAATGACCTCCTTTGCCTTAGTGATCTGGTCTTATCAACAGCAAGGGTCGGCTCTTACCAGCTCGCTACTGGTTATCTGTTCCTATGCACCCTATGTCCTGCTGAGTATCTTTGCAGGTGCTCTGAGCGACCGGTGGAACAAGAAGGCCACCATGCTGATCAGCGACAGCTTTGCGGCACTTTGTACCGTTTCGATCCTTATTCTGATGACAACGGGTACACTCCAGATTTGGCATCTGTATTTGATCAATACGTTAAATGGACTGATGAACACTGTACAGCAGCCGGCGTCGGATGTAGCGATTAGCCTGTTGGCTCCGCAAAAACACTACCAGAAGGTAAGCGGGATGCGTTCCTTATCCAATTCATTGGTTACCATACTGACGCCTATACTCGCCACTTCAATGCTTTCCTTTACAAGTATCCGGGTTGTTATCCTGTTTGATCTGATTACCTTTGCCACAGCGTTCATGGCGTTGCTCTGTTGGGTCCATATCCCGCAAGTTCCAAAACAGAGCGGCACGGGGAGCGAGACGGTATTACAATCTGCCAAAAGCGGCTTACGGTATCTCAGGGACAACCGGGGCATTCTCGATTTGATCTTTTTTTTGGCCGTGATTAATTTTACCGCCTCTATCTTCAATGCTGCCCTGCCCGCAATGATGCTCTCACGTGTTGGCGGCGGAGAGTTAGCGTTAGGTATGGTCAACACCGTTACAGGGATAGCCATGATGGTTGGAAGCATTTCGGTTGCTATCTTGCCGTCGCCTAAAAGCCGGGTTCGGGTCATTTTGAATTGCCTGCTGTTCTCGATGAGCTCCGAGAATTTCATCCTTGCCTTCGGCAGAAGTACACCCGTGTGGTGTCTGGGCGCCATCCTCGGATGGATATTCATTCCGGTTATGAACGCTAATATGGATGTGCTTTTCCGCTCCACCATCCCGATTGAGATGCAGGGGCGTGTCTATTCGGCAAGGAATACGTTACAGTTTTTCACCATTCCTGTGGGATATCTGTGCGGTGGCGTTTTGGTTGACCGGGTGTTTGAACCCTTTATGGCAGGGCAGCCGATGAACAGCCTGTGGGTCACACTGGTCGGAACAGGCAAAGGCTCCGGAGCAGCCTTGCTATTTCTTGCGATCGGAATTTTCGGTGCATGCTCTTGCCTGCCGTTCCGGGCGGACAAACACATCTGGAAATTGGAAGAATAGTTGTCGCGGGGTAAAGAAATGTCTGAATTGACCATAGCTGGCAAGCTGTCCAATGGGTACGCTTAAGGTGCAGGAGCACTTTAAGGGAGGATGAAAGAGATGTATGAGCACCATAGACAGACGCTGGAGAAGCTGGTGGGGAAGCATGAGACGAACCCTTCCTGTCTGGCGGTAATCACCAGTGGTTCGGTAGCGCAAGGAACGGCCAAGGAAACCTCGGATGTGGATGTTCACCTCGTATTCACCGATGAAGCGTATGAAGAATATGACCGGAACAATACGCTGTCCTATGTGGACCATGAAGTCAGTACCTATGAAGGCGGATACGCCGATATCAAGGTGATCAACCTCCGGTTCTTGGAGCTTGCAGCCAAGCGGGGTAACGAGCCGACGAGGTATGCTTTTACCGGTTCAGACGTTGTGTTCTCCAGAATCCCGGAGCTGGACGATCTGGTAGCCCGAATCCCCGTCTATCCTGAAGAGAACCGGGACCGCAATCTGCGGGACTTTTGCGCCCAGATCTTCCTGTACGCTTTTTACTTCGCCAAAGAGGCGGCCCGGAAGAACGATGCTTACCTGCTCGCTCACACAGCCAGCAATCTGGTATTCTTCAGCGGGAGAATGATTCTGGCTTATAACCGGAGGCTCTTTCCAAGCCACAAGGGGCTTCTGGATGCCGTAGATGCTGCAGAACATAAGCCGAAGGACTTCCGTAAGCTCGCTGCAGAGCTGCTGCAGTCGCCCGGTGCAGATAAGAGTATGCGCTTTGCCGCGAGGATGCTGGCTTTCTATAATCACGGCCTTACCTTCGAGCAGGCGCTGGGGATTTATGTGCTGAACAACGAGCGCTCCTGGACAGAGCAGCCTCCTTCCCTGCAGGACCGTTAATACAAACAGCGACTCTCCGGTGATCGGAGGTCGCTGTTTTGACGTTTGGACTATAGATGGCTGGCCGCATTATAGACCCGGCGCTGCTGCGCCTCGGCCATGATCAGGGATTGCAGGCGTACGCGTTCCCATGTATCCTCCAGCCTTTCCGCCTTTTGGCCGCTCATTATCTCCGCGAAAGCTTCAAGCTGGTTCACATAATAGTTCATCGGCTCAAATTCGCACAGGGTGCTGCGGTTGTCCGGAAGATCATGCCGTATTTTGATTTTGTAGAATCCTTTGACCGGCCGGAAGAAATCCGGGACTGTCAGCACCGTATGCTCGAAATACAAGGTATGCGAAGCCCGGAAAGGAAG
Source organism: Paenibacillus sp. P46E (assembly GCF_001909095.1). Lineage (NCBI taxonomy): Bacteria > Bacillati > Bacillota > Bacilli > Caryophanales > Paenibacillaceae > Paenibacillus > Paenibacillus sp. P46E. The sequence goes on along the minus strand of NZ_LVYZ01000048.1, from coordinate 63,816 downwards.
CTCAAAGGAAGTAAGACACTCCGCTTCCAGACCGTTCTCATATTGCAGCGCCGCCTGAAAGGTCCAATCGCAGCCTTCCGGTCCGTCAAAAGCCGACTGCGCCCTAATCTCTCGGGGCTGAAGACCGACCAGGGTCTGCAGGAACTGCAGCCAATAACACCCCAGGTCGGTAAAAGCGCCTCCGCCTTTAGCCTTGACACTGCGGTAATTTCCGGCATATCTGTCCTTGGCAGGGACGGATATTCTTGTACTGATCCTGTGGAGCGGACCGAATTGCCCGGAGCGGACAATAGATTGGAGTGCCTGCTGCCAGGGGTGGAAGGCAATCATCAGACCTTCGGCAAGCTTCGGAGTGGCGGATTGTTCTTTTACCAGCCGTAACCGTTCCGCTTCTTCGGGATTCAGGCATATCGGCTTTTCTACCAATACATGCTTACCCGCCTTCAAAGCCCGGACTGCCCATTCTGTATGAAGCTCATTACTGAGTGCAATATATACTCCATCCAGCTCGCCAAGCTCCAGCAGTTCCTCCAGACTGCCCGCCACATAAGGAATCTGGTAGGAATCCGCCAGTTTCGCCGCTTTTTCAAAGGTCCGGTTGGCGATTGCCGTTATCCGAACCTTCTCCACAACCCGCGCAGGCTCCAGTATGGCCGGTACAGCAATGTTCGACGAACCCAGGATTCCGAGCTTGTAGGCAGGTTGTTCATCCCCGTTCTTCATACATGCGTTAGCGCAGCATAAGTATTCAAGTACAGCACATTGCATTTGGAACAAGCCGGGGACAAGCCTTCATCCAGAATCCGCCGCAGCCTGTCGTAGCGGGCTGAATTCCATATTTCCGTCAGCGTCTGCTCCTTCACATTGCCAATAGCCAGCTCGCCAAAAAATTTACATGCACTCACCATGCCATTCGGAGCAATATCCACCCGGGTACTGAGCGCCAGACATTTCGACGTACTGCGGGAGGCCATCGGCTTGCCGGCAACAAAATCTTCGATTTCATCAAAGTCCAGCCCCGGCTGATAACGGATTCGGGTATTGTGCCAAGTGTGGCTGTTGATCCGTTTCAGGTCTTCGGTTAGCCTTGTGACATTCTCAGGCTTAATATGGTATTTGAAGGCATGCCAGCTGCTCCGGTGATCCGGCGGAAGCTCAGCCAGCCACTGAAAGTGTTCATCGTAGAAGCGGTCCATTTCCAGACTGGTTTCCGCAGAGATATACCACGGGAAGCAAAGCAATACCAGATCGACGCCCTTTTGCTCAAAAAACTCCACCAGCTCGTACAACCGGCCGATCATATTGTCATTAATCACATTGTGCACAGAGATCCGGCCGCGGAAGCGGCCTTGCTTGCGCAGTTCAAGCAGCCGTTCGACGCTCTCGACCACTTTGTGAAAGGAACCTTTGCCGCGCAGTATATCGTGCTCCTCCTCGAACCCTTCTATCGGAATCAGCAGTTCCAGGTTGTCAGAGATCGCACACAGCTCCTCTTCGTACTTAGGAATCAGATAGGCGTTAGTACAGATCGTTGTATCCCGGGGATGCTCCTTCAGAAGCTCCAGAATCTGCCGGGTATTCCGGTGAAAAAGCGGCTCGCCCCCCCATAAATACAAACGGGACTGTGCCTCATCCGTCTCCTCCAGAAGCCTCTGGATCATCTCCAGATCCATATCCAGGTTCTGCTCGGCGGTGTCCATATCATGATGATAGCCGGATTCATTCCATTGGTAGCAATGCTTGCAGCGGAGATTACAGCGGTTGGTCAGCTTCAGGGACATAATTTCCGGCATGACGGTTCTGAACCCGGGATCATGTTTGCGTTCTCTGTGTGGAACCACGACATTCTTGATCGTGCGTTTCAGAGCCTCAAAGGACTTGGCATCAAGGTTAACTCTACTGGTAGGCTGCATTAGCTTCTCCCTTCTGCTGCGGATCGTTGTTCCGCATAGCTTGCCGCATAGTCTGGATACTGGCCCCTGGCTGACCTGAGGTTATCCGCCAGCTTACGCAATTTCTCACGGTCAAAGCCCGATTCGGCCCACTCCCCGTAACGGATGCCGTAACCAAGCTCTACCCATAGATCACTGTTAATCTTCTCGTGCGGGCCAAAGGGGTCCAGCAGCACCAGCGGAGTGCCCGAAGTAAGAGAATCAATCAAGGCGCCTCCTCCCGGCTTGCTGATTACTGCGGATGTCTGCCGGATGACACCATACATCCCATCCTGATAGTTACGGCAGGGCGGAAAACGGTCTGCCTGGTTACCGGTTACCTCTGCAAAAGGCGGGAAGGTATACTGCCCGCTGCTGTCACGCTTCCAGGTCCGCCACTCCGGGTCGTTCATATAATAACGTCTTCCATGGATGGCCGCTCCAATCTCCTGAGAGCTGTACGCGGCGATATCCAGCTCATACCCTGCCGACTCCAGAGCATCAAACTTCTCGCGGAAGGTTCCAATTCCCCAGCCGCCGCCATGAACAACCAGTCTTCCGTTCCTAGCCGAAGGGGGCAGCGCTTCCAGGGGACCGGCATCTATACTGTATCGAATCTCCCGTTTCGCGGGATCATACATGCTTACTTCACGGTAGCCTTCCGCGTAACCGGGGTTCAGCCTGCGGAGATTCTTCCATGATGGCGAAAGATCGGCATCAATATAGAGCAGGTCGGCATCCACAGGAAAGCCGGCTAATTCACGGTACCTGTCCATAACATGCACCCAGTGCCCGGATAATACAATGAAGCGCTGTCTTCCTTCCTGCTTCCATTGCTGAAGTAAACGTTCCACGGCTGCAGCATCCAGGCTGCTCCGGATATCCGCCGGTATTTTCTGTGAGGTTAAGGCTACGGCAAAGTTCTGCTGGTACGCTTTGCGGCTGTTGTCCGTCTGCTTTTTTTTGCTGTCCGGCATGAGTGTTTCAAAAACTTCAATCTCCGCCTGGATGCCAAGTGCTATGAGTCTCCGTTCAATCAGCAGGCCGGGGACATAGAAGCCCAGACCAAAACCAGAACATAGAATAGTCACGGTGTTATTCATAGGAGGATCCCTTTCTTTATCGCAGTATAGTATAGCCAGTGCGCAGAAGCGATTCGTCCAGCTTGCGGATGAGTCTATTCTTGCTGTCTTCATTCCGGTAAGCGAGTGCTGCATACAGTTTGCCTTTGGCGGAGCCGGTGGATCGGGAAGAGGCTGGAGGCTGGAGTGTACCCGAAGTCAAAGGAATCACTCCTTCCCCCTCTTCCAGCGAAAATAAAACGTCTTCTTGCGCAAGCCGCCCCAGCAGCTCTTCATAATGAACCTCGCCTAGGGTTGCCAGCGGTACCTGTATTAGACAGGTGTGCATCCCCTCCTGCTTGAGATGGCGGTCTACATTATGCTTGATCAGACTCATCGACTTCCGGGCATTGATCTCCACCAGAGGGGCGAGGCTCCCGTCACGCAGCAGCATTGAATCCACGCATACATCACCGAAATAACCATCTGCATACAGCTCCCGCCCAATGCTATGCATGGTTTCCCAATATCCTTCCCGGTCCAGCCTATCGAGCAGAGACGGCTCCGGGGAATGTGACTCTCCGAAAGCAAAACCGTGGTTGACCAGTTGCTGAACGGACAATATCGAGATCCGGCCTTCCGGATCAATGTGAAATTGACAGGAGAAGTCTGTCTCCCGGTCCAGCAGAGGTTCGAGCACAAACTTTATTCTTTTGTCCTGGTTCCGGCTGGACTCCAGGTACCCGGCAATTCTGCGCAACACCCGCTCAGAGTCCACGAGCTGATTTCCTTTGCCGGATACACCATACTCATCCTTGATCAGAAAAGCCCCCTTCTCCAGCAACGCTTGTCCTGATTGCAGCAACTCTTCCGTGCTATGGACGACAAGAGCGATATTCGGCAGCAGCAGCCTGTCCCGCATAGCAGCAGAGTAGGTTTTGGTGTTCACTTTACGTACAATCTGTTCATCCGGAATAACGGGCAGAAGCTTATACCGCCTAACCGCCTCATGCGTCCCGGGAAGCACGGCAAACGGTTCAAGGAACCATCCTTCCGGTATTAAGCTGCCCAGTTCCTGCCCGGGGTCCAGCCTGCCCAGCAACTCAAATACATTCAGCGCGTTCTGTGCTGTGCCTGATTCCTCCACTCCCAAGGTTAACGGATTCCTATTGGTCCTAAATGAATAATCGAGCGATTGCAGATAGTCATATTGAGCCTTGTCCATACCCTGACGGGTTAATAGAATATCTCCGCTCCTGCAGAAGACAAACAGCATCTCATCCATGGCCTGCACAATAGCCAGAGCCTTCGCATCAGGAACGGACGGCAGAGCAGCCAGGTCTTCCTCCCGCCAGTACCGTTCTGACTCCAGGCTGCCGCAGTGCACAGCGTTCTTCATCGTACGGCAAGCCCCGCGACATAATCGGAGAAGCGGTCTACCGATTTCAAATGTTCAAGATCAAAGGTATCGAAATCTACTTCGACATCGAATTCGTCTTCGATTCTCAGAATAAAGTTGATGATTTGCAGGGAATCAAGTGCGGCGTCCAGCGTCAGATCTGAAGCTCCGTTCAGCGTCTGAAGCAGGCCCGGTTCCTCTTTGATTTCGGCGATAATTTCAATGACCTTCTGCTGCATGTGTATACCCCTTTCAGTATGCATATTAGGAATGAATAGAAAGAATATACCAAAAGTTGAACTGTTAATATATGGTTGAATGCGCCAAAATATTCAGCTATACTAGGGTGGATTCCAAGTTGTCCATCATAAGGAAGCAGGAAACGGAGGTTTGTTTATGGAAGGTTTTCCGGTATTTACTGGGGAATATCTATTTGACTCCTGTTCACCGGTACAAATGCTCCTGACTCAGGAAACGGTCACATCGGTATGTCATCAGCACGATTTTTTGGAGCTCGCTTATGTGGTTCAAGGGGAAGGAATCCATCTGGCGGGTGAGGATAAAATGCAGGTTATGCAGGGAGACTTGTTAGTTATACCTCCCGGGGTTTCCCATGTCTTTCACCCTCAGGATCTGACCGGTGCAGAGCCGCTCCTCATCTTCAATTGCATGCTCAGGCCTGAGCTTTGCAGGATTCTCAGAGAGCTGCCGGGACCCTTCTCCGAAGGGCATATGTTACCATTCCTGAAGCTTCTGGAGGTGAAACATTGGTTCGGATATAGGGGGAAAAGCGTGGAGCTAACCTTATTGCTCCGCCGTATGCAGGGGATGCAAAACTATGGCTCACTTAGGGGTCAACAGCAGCTATACCCGTTGCTGTTCGAAGTGGCGAACCTCATTATGCCCGCAGCAACCGTCCCTTTCACTCAGCAGCCCGGGAAGGACTATGATCCGCTGCATGACGTCATCCTGTATATGATCAGTAATTTCAGGAAAAAAATCACGCTGCAGGAGATGAGCCGGCAGATTGCGGTGAGCTCCCGCCAGTTCCAGCGATTATTCAAAATTAAGACCGGCAGGTCCTACATCCAGATGCTACAGGAAATCCGCATGAAATACAGCTGCATTCTGCTGATGTTCACGAAGCTTGGGATACAGTCCGTTGCACTGGAGGTCGGAATTTACGATATGAAATATTTCTACCGGCTATTCCGTGAATATAGCGGGATGACTCCGGCTTCTTATCGAAACCGGTTGCAGAGTCATTTTTTGTCGGCGAAGGAGATGATGAGCAGTGCTGAACATTGCTCCCATTAAGAGTACCCCCTACCCCACCCTGCGCAGTTGTATTGATGACTGCATCCAGTCTGTTGCGAAGTGGCAGGGAACAGACAGCAAGTGTATGTACGGCAATGCCTGGCAGATGTCCTTTGAAGCACAGCAGTCCCCGGATCAGCCGTTGATAGAGCGGTTAATGCTTCCACGGATCAGTACAGAATCCCTGTCTGCGTACCATGGCCTTAGGTTCAGTTATATCGAACGAAAGGGCCCGGCTATGGATAAGAACTTTATGCTGGATATCCTGGAGAGCCGGCTGTCCTCAGGAATGCCGGTCCTGGTTGGATTCGATTCTTATGACTGCCCCTGGTGTGTGGCCTTCCGCAGGCTGCATACCAGCCATGCTTGTCTCGCCGTTGGACTGGACCGTTCGAGCAACATCATTTATCTGACGGATGCCTATTATGGCAAAGAGCTTGAAGCTGTGGATTTTGATCTCCTTGAGCAAGCCTGCCATTTCTATGCCTTATTTGATCTTTGTGATGCTTCGCGTTCCTACACAGATTGGCAGACTACGCTTCAAGGAATGCTGACGAATCCAACCCATCCGATTCAGCCGGACCAGGTTGCAGCGCAGCTAACCGCCTATGCGGACGCCTATCTGGAGGAGGGAGTTACCGGCGACGGGACTGCCGAAGCCAGTTCTAACTTCAAGATCTACGCCAACGCCCTGCCGATCAGCAGAATCCGGTTCAGCCTGTTCCTGCAGCTGCTTGACGATGGTGCCCATGTGCCTGCACTCTCCCGGGCCGCCGAGGGCTACCGGCATGCAGGAGAGCAGTGGGATCTGATTAATCAATTTATAATCAAGGTGATGTGTTCCGGCAATAAGCCGGCTGCGCGTGTGAAGATTCATAAGAAGATGAGTGAGATCATCAGCTTGGAAGAGCAGCTTCTGGATGAATTGGTAGAGTTAACAATGATCATCAACAACCATTATTAACTCTCCTTAATTCTGCACAAGCACAAAAAAAGAAGACGCACAGGAATTAGGAGTTTCCTGCGTCTTCTTTTCATTGGTGATGCCACAGGGTGGAATCACGTAATCTAATTCTCTCTCCGAAGACCATCTACAATATTTACTTTATTTATCCTATACATCGGCCAAATCGCGGCGGCGAGCGACGTAATCATCGCACCCGCGAAGGCAATGCCGATACTGGCCCACGGGAATACCCAGGCTGTATCCAAAATGCCTGCGAAGAGTACATGTAGTCCATAATTCAGAGCCGTCCCTAGCAGAATACCGATCAAGGAGGCCAATAAACCATAGAATATCCCTTCTAAAATAATCATTTTCCTCACTTCATTCTGCATCATGCCGATGGCCTTCAGCACTGCAAACTCTTACGTACGAAGGATCAGATTCGTACTTACGGTATTCATAATGTTCAAGAAACCAATGAGCACAATGACACCGATGAAGCCATACAGCAAGATACTGAACGTCATGGCGTCATTTTTGGCCTGAGCGATTTCCGTCACCCGATCCGTATAATTAAATCCGGCATCCTTTTCATTTAATGATTTGAGATAGTCTGTTATAGGCAGGCTCGATAGCTCCGGATTAGCCAGGATGAAGATTCTGGAATAAGTATCGGTTCCCATGATCCTGGAATAGACTTCCGGGGAAGTAAAGAATGAAAGAACTTGACTGCTATTATATTCGTTCGACAGCAAATCCTGATCGACAATCCCCGCTACTGTCACGGTTAGATTTCCTTTAGCTTCCCGTCCATGGCTCGAATGGTGATGTGGTCTCCAAGGCCCGAAATAAAAAAGATTCGGGCAGTGAGGTGATGCTCTTTATTTTATTTGAACAACGGCATTGAGCGGAGATCAGATAGATCAAAACCATTTGCCATCTGCACCCCTCAAAAAAAAGCTGCTCTGCCAATACGCCAATAGTTGCAGATCCGGCTGCCGCCGCAAGCCTTCTCGGCATTTCCCCCAGAAACAGCATGACAAAAGAAAGAAGAGTTAATAATATCTCGACAGTCGAAAGTTGTCATGATTCCTCCCTTATATAAGCTGTTCGTGGTCTTGTACATAAGGACTAGCTCCAATCGAATACTCTTTTTCATTTCAATAAATGCCTCAGCTTATCTGGGTTCCTAATAAAGTACAGGTTGCAAATCGCATTTCTCTCAACGTGTATCAGCACAACAACTTCGATGCCCTCGCCTGAACGGACAACAAGCCCTGTTTGACCATTTATATCCGTCATCTCTACATGCACGCCTCCTTCGTAATGAGGAGCCTTACGAATTAGACCGAGAAGGAACCGGGCGACGGGATCGCGCGATTCAATAGGACGGACGGCGGCGAACGCTTTGCCCCCTCCATCAGAGACCAACACGACATCTTCGGCGAGTATGGATACAACCGTGTCCACGTTTCCCAGTTCGAGAGCCTTCAGGAATCGACGGACCCACTCTTCGCTCGCCGCTTCTGAGTGGACCTGCTCATCACGGGTAATCCCCATCTTCCCTCTCGCACGGCTGAACAGTTTGCGGCAATTTGCTTCACTTTTGTCAACAAGTTCAGCAATATCTGAATATTCAAAGCCGAGCGCTTCACGAAGCACGAACACCGCCCGTTCCGTATGGGATAGCCTTTCAAGCAACACGAGCATAGCGTAAGACAACAGCTCATCACGAACAACCGCTTCAAACGATTCATCATTGGGCGTAAGAATGGGCTCGGGAAGCCATTGTCCGAAATACAGTTCCCGCCGTTTACGCGCCGATTTGAATAAATCCCGACAGCGATTAGTCACCATTTTGCACAGATATGCTCTGGGTTTAACCAGACGCGCCAGATCTACGTCATTGATCTTCAGGAATACGTCCTGCACAACATCCTCCGCATCGGAAGCCGACCCGGTCAGTTGGTAGGCAAGCGTAAACAGCAGCGCTTTATACTGCTCATATAACTCTTGCATCTTCCCACTTCCAATCTTAGCCTCGAATCCTCTACTTAGTTACATTATTTTAACAGACTTGGCGCATCCCATGTAAATTTCCTCAGTCGCCAACCCAGCTTTCCCGTAAAAACAATATCTACCCCCAATATACGTGTCCATGCCATTCCATGCCCCGGACCTAAGCCAAAGCAGAAAAAGTCTATAAACCCCTTATGCGAAGGTGCAGGGCGCCCTTCAAGATCCGCCGACAAAATCTTCCCAAGCCTTGCCGCTTGAGCGGTCGCTTCCTTACACGTCTTCCCGTCCGCCCGTCCGCTAGCAGGGTCTACGATTCGGGCGCAGTCGCCAATGCTGTATACACCCTGAGTACCCTGAACCCGGTAACTTGCATCTACGATCACGTATCCTTCCGGAGTGACCGGTAACCCGATGTTTCGCAGCGTTGGATTGGGTAGAAGCCCCAGCGTCCAAACACATAGACCGACAGACATCGTTTCTCCGCTAGATAAGGTAAGCGTTCCCTCTTTCTCCTGTAAAACTCTGCTCCCTTGTAAGACGGTTACTCCGCAAGCTTCAAGTGAACGTTCCAGTTTAAGTCCTACCTTGGTCGGGCCATCCGGGAATAGCCTCTTGTTCGTGTTAAATAGTTTTATCCGCACAGCGCCCGGATCAAGTCCCCATTGCTGCGCATCTTCTCGAACGAAATGAGCCAGTTCGGCAGATGTCTCGATGCCGCTTATACCTGCTCCCGCAACGGCAATGGTCATTAATCTCTGACGCTCTTTCGCGTTTGTTTCCTTAACGGCTTTTTGCATATTCGTGCGCCACGCTTCTCTGATCTTCCACGCGGCATCCAAGCTCGCCAATGCCATCCCCCCCTGATCAAGGTCGGGTTGCCGTACGATGCTGCCTACCGTCAAAACGAGAATGTCATATTCCATCGAATTCTCAATTCCTTCGGCATCCTGATAAAGCAGCCTTCTCTTCTCTGATTCGATTTTGGTTACGGTAGCCTGAACGAATTCGACCCCCACGGGAAACAACCTTGTCAGTGGGACAATTATATCTTCGTTTCCAGCCGCAGGCTTAAAAAGCAAAACTTTACGAAGGTGATAGGGATTCTTATCGATTAGAATGAGTCGAAGCGGACGCTGGCTTGACTCACCCTTTAACGTTTTTCGAATCGCATTAACCGCATTGATGCCCGCATATCCTCCGCCAACGATGATGCATATCAATTCTTTCATTGCAACCACTCCTTATTTTGTTTTGCTTATAAAACGAGATAAGGGGTCGTGTTGTGACAACAGCGATAAGTTGACGACTGCTGATTATTCGTACTCACGGATATTAAACGGTATAAAACATGCCTTACCTTTGTCGGTAATTATTTTCGATTGAGAATTGAATCTTTATCATTTTTCCCTTTGTTTGCTGGATTTACAGGTGTAAAGACTTGAAGCATCTCAAAATGATTAGGTTTCAATCCAAAATCTTTTTACGACATTGCCATCTTCCTCTGTAAAGCTTGTGTCCGGTATTCCACCGTTGTTAAGAATCGTTTTCTCAGAAGCTATATTCCCTTCATCACATACAACCAGGGCTTTCTTGATACCAAGTCCTTTGGTTTCATCCAATGCCATAGCAAGTAATTTTGTAGCATACCCTTTTTGTCTCTCGGTAGGACGAATTCCGTATCCAATATGACCGCCACAATTAAATAATTTTTCAGTTAAGTCATGTCTGATATTTACTGCCCCTATGACCCTCTTGTCATCGGATACTAACCAGTATGTAGAACTAGGAACCCAATTTTCAGGGATATGCTCTCGATTTTCATTTTCAAGCAGAAATTGAATCATACCCTCAAAGTCAGACGGGTCTCTGCTCACAACCCACGGTACAATAGATTCTCCACTAGACCTCCATTCCTCGTAGAAAGCTATGTATTCGTTTTGATATTCAATACTCGGCTTTGCTAAAAATACGGTTCTCAAGAACAATCCACCCCTATCAACTATTTGCCAGTAGTCAAAAACAAATATAATCAACCATTACATTTTTCCCCAAAAATAGATGTGATATTGTGATTTTATACAATGATAACGAGGAGAGATCTGCGATTGGATAAAAACTTAAGTATAGCAAAGGAAGCATTAAGTAACTACTCCATAACATGTAAATCGATTGATTTCATTGCACAAAGCGGGAATACGATCTATAAAATCACTGACCTGGATAATAACAGTTATAGCCTCCGATTGCATATATCCAAGGGTGACACTCTTGAAAGTTTTTGGAGTAAGCAGGAAGTCATCCATTCCGAAATGGTCTGGCTTCACGCCTTAGCATTTGATACAGATTTAACCCTGCCTTCACCTTATAAGAATACCTGCGGAGAATTCATTACGAACGTAAACAATACGTGCTGCACTTTGCTACAATGGGTGGAAGGTGAGCAGAAACCCTTTATCCTTACAATAGATGACGCTAAATATATAGGTGAAATGACCGGTAAATTACATAGGCAAGCCTCTAACTGGCAAATCCCAAGTTTATTTGAACGTCCTGTCTTTGATAGTTCCCGTATATTACAATCACTGGGCAAGCTTAGGGAGCGGGCTAATGCAGGTCTGCTTCATACAAGTGATACCGAACTTCTTCAAATTGCAGGTGGACAGGTAATTACAATGATGAACTCTATGGAGAGAACGTCCGGTAATTGGGGAATGATTCATGCCGATTTGATTCCAAGTAATATTGTGTTTCATGAAAATGAGGCGCGGCCCATCGATTTTGGCGCTTGCGGGTTTGGTTACTATTTGCTTGATCTGGGCTGGACGTTCTCATATATACACCCTTCATTCAGAGAACAGTTACTGAAATCATATTCTAAGTATCATTCATTACCGGATAACTATATTGAGCTATTGGAAGGTTTTTTCGTTGCAGCACAGCTTGAAACCATGAATTTCTGGCTGGGTCTGCCCGATTCGCAGGATTGGTTGCCTAACCATATCAGTAAATTAGCCAGTAGAGAAATTAATGCCTATGTAAACAATGAATCGTTTCTCTTCACAGGTGTTCCGTATTGGGAATAACAATTCCTATACTATTGAACGCTCTAAATCTAAGTTTAAAAATACACAAAAGAGCCATGTAGAGAGATCTACATGGCTCTTACTCCAGAAGGGATCCGGAATCTTATATAGATTCCTGGCCGCTTCTGTTTATTTTTTACTCCCTCACTAGCAAAGCCACTGACTCCACATGCACCGTATGCGGGGTACGGTGTGTTTTTTTGTGGTTTGTTATAGTGTGATAATAACGATAATTCCATGTGTTTGACCCTAACAGTTCAAGCTGCTTAGGAGTACAAGCAATAATCCCATCCACTATAAAAATCCTTATACAGGCGTGATTCATTAATATAGCATACATTTTCAGCACCAGTTTAGCACCAATCAAAATAAATATTATTTGGTTTTTCCAGGCTCATACCGACTAGCCGAGAGTTTAGGTTTAGCATCTACAAATATAACGGTTGGCATACGTAATCCCTCTCGTTTGCAATTTAAAATCAAGTCTTTTAAGTCTGTTATACGCTTAATTGGTCCTCCATTGTCAAGTACAAGATAAATTCCATGCAACGTTTTTTCTGCTTTCTGATACTCAGCTATTTGAACAGTAAATCCATGTAAGAGTTGTCCATTTGTAGTTAGTTTCGACTCTACTACAACACGATTTGTATAACCTGTACTAAATTTAAAATCCACCGGTCCTCTTCCACCATTTACCTCTCTACTAATATCAATATTATTAGCAGCACAGTAAGCATCAGCAATACCAAAGAAAAGTTTTTGAGCAGCCTCTTCTTTTTTGGGCTTCACACCATCATATAACAAGGAATTCAATCCATTGTTCTCTATTAAATCTTTATATTTATCGCATATTGTAATTACAAAGTCCATTAAATCTTCTGGCGTTTCGACCTTTTCTTTTTTTAATTCCAGTGGGAATTTTTGCACTGTTTCCTTAGAAGCATAGTACCATACCACCTGTCCTGCCGGATCATTTATAAAATCATAAGTAGTCTGTGGTTTAACTTTGTAAAGCGTTATAAGATCTTCTAACAAACCAGGTTCCTTTAAAATCAATTCTTTTAAATACTGCTTTTGTTGACTCACGGCTTGTTTCCATGTGTCGCCTATAAGTTGATTTACTCGGTGTCTTAGCTCTTCATTGTGGGAGCATACGATATCAATATCACTCCAACTAAATGCTAACGGTAAATCCCTTAGAATGGTTTTAGGCAAAAGTAAAATTGCACTTTTATTATGAGGGTTCATTACCAATTTGTAACTTTCCCCTTCTATTGTTTGCTCGCTAGTCTCAACACCCATTTCGGAAAATATCCGTTGAGAGTAGTTAAGTATATCATCGCTAATTATGTTTGCTGTAATATCGCTAAGTCGATCAGGGCCAATATTACTTTCAAACAACCCTACCAACTCAAATATTTCTGGTTCTTCAATACCGCTGTCGATTATACTTTTGGCCGTCTCCAGCAATCTTTCTCTTAAACCTGGACCGATAGCACTCCCGCTAGTACCTTTATTAGAATAGCCTATGCACAACCCCTTTACTTCTGGGAATTTAAAGTACATTTCAGCCCGTCTCCAAAATACATCTCCTTTTTCTTTGGAGTGTCTCAATATTTTCAGTATATCTGTAAACCTTTGTCTCACTTTTTCGTAAGAATTCTGGAATTCCGGCACTTCACAAGCTGATAGCAGGTGGGGGTCAATGAACATTTTGCTATCAACATCCAGTATTGCATCAAACGCTCCAGTAGCATCAAATTTTTCTTTTTCAATTCCCAAAAAATCACACACAGAGATAGCCATATAACCCACCCTTTTCGCTATTATATCTAAATATAGTATCATATTTTTCAAACGATAGAGTAAGATTATGGAATATTCCACAGCTCAAATTCTTGTTAATAAAAAGCGCAGGCTTTCTAGACTAATAATTATAAGCGAGGACCATATCATGGGTCCCCGCTTATAATTACACATATTTAGATATTTCATCTATAAACTGGACTATATGCGTCGATCATTAGTCAGGATAAATAATTTCATTCCTTAAGATGATGCCCTGGCTAATGTATATTGGCCCATTCGCGACTTCATATGCTTCGTTCTCCAGCCTTTTCGTTACTACTTCCAGATCGTCAAACATCCATAACCATACCCACTTACGCAGGGCACCTAGGTCCAGTTGAGCCGCTCCCATGATACCAAATTCAAATCTATTGCCTGCTATTTGTTGCTCTAAGCTTTGCGTTTCCTCCTGGATGTTTCGCAGTTTCCGGTTTATATTCGCCCTGCCGTGTAATACATCACGAAGCTTGTCCAGATACTCCACCTGTATTACGGCCAGTTCATCTAGCGCGGGCTGCAACTCAACTAAAATTGTGCCATCTGAAATCAACTGCTGAATTTCCGATCTTACCCTTGAAGCAGCCCCAGAAAAGCCCTGGAGTGAAGTCGCGATGCCCAACTGTGCTAAAAGCTGCTGCTGTCTTTTTTCCGCAATCAGTACCTCCCCCTGCGCCTTACTTACTTCTATAGCTATTTCATCGGTGTAACCCCCTTGCGCTGCCCTATTTAAGACTTCATCGTAACGATCCTTTGAAGTCTTTACTTCTGCAGCAGCTGCGGCCTTCTTCGCATTATCTCCCTGACACTTTGCTTCATGAGCGGCGATATCAGCTTTCAATTTTTCATATGATTCAATTCTCACGGTATTTTCCTCCTCTAATTTGGGTGCTACACGTTTTGGCTATTGGAAGTGAAGCAGGTTATAACAGCCCATCCAATCCTGCCGCTCTTAACACGTTCGCGCCTTCCTTCGTCCGGCGGTATAGTATTTCCATGAATTTTTCGTACAGTTCTTCGCCGTCGTCTCCAGGGGCCGCTATGATCTGCACTGAACCTACCAGTTGTTCGATGTTAATCGGCTGGTTCAATTTTGCCGTCGTTTGCGGACCCTGTCCGCTCGTCAGCACCGGTTCATAGCGCTGAGTATTGTCGTTCCCGCTTTCCGCTTCAAGAGCGCCAGCGAATCGCTGGGCCGGAATCTGCGCCTGTACGTTGTACGTTACCGCCTGAACCTGCTGCTGGACTTCCTGAGAAGGAATCGCTGCAGAAATGATGCTGGCCAGCTGCTGTGTATCCCTAAAGGGCTGATACAAACCAGCTGTAGGATCGTACCGGCGGGACTCTGCAGCGGTTAAAACCCGTTCATCCCTATGCAGGGTCGCGGTGTAGCCGTCAAACGGTACGCGAGTTAAGCCGGTCGCGTGGCTGCCGTCTGTCTCAGGAGCTACGTCTGGAATATGTGGGATGCTGATTGCGAATTCCTTGCCGCCCAGCCATTCTGGCAGCTTGATATCCAAGGCGCCATTGATTTTGTCTATCATGCCGTTAAGGATATCGACGATAAACTGGACACCGGTCGTAAAGCCGGATTTGATGCCGTTCCAGGCTGTATCTAGCCCGGTGACCAGCCCATCCCAGATACCACGGATAAAGTCACCTACGAACGTAAAGACCTCGACGGCGGTGTCCTTCGTGCCGTTCCAGCTGTTAGCCATCCAGCCGACCACTGCACTGACGGCTGTCGTTATGGCGTTCCATATGATCCCGCCCCAGGTGACAAAGAAGTCGCCTATAGCGCCGAAGAAGCTAATAGCCGCGTCCCGGATAATGCCCCAGATATTCAGCAGCCAGGCGCTTACTGTGTCCCAGTTTTTAACCAGCAGGATAATGCCAGCGATCAGCAAGCCTATGCCAACCAGGATCAGATAAATAGGGTTAACGGACATGACCGCCGTCCAGGCGGCTTGCGCAGCGGCCCAGATACGGGTCGCTGCCGCTGCCAGTTTGGTGTAGGCCGCAACAGCTAACACCTTTAATCCAAGTGCTCCGAAGCTAATTCCCAACCCTATTATGATCGGACCGATCCAGGACCAGTTGTCTATGAAGAATCCGGCGGTTTCGACTGCTGCAGCTCCGATATCCACCAGGAATTCTTGTACCGGCCCCCAGTGATCTATCATCCAGGAAGCCGCGTCAATCGCAGCCACGCCGACCGCGACCAGGGCGTCCTGTACTACCGGCAGCCCGGTATCTATCAGCCATTGCAGAACCGGCTGGGCAGCGTCACGGAAGGCATTAAACGACGAAACCAGCCTATCCCCGACTGTCTGCGCCGTGGTCAGGGCTTTACCTCCGGCCTGCTCAGCGATTGAATCAAAAATCCACTTAATCCATCCATAGGCTGTCTGTACTCCGGCGCTCACTACCCGGAAAGCTGTAACGATATAGCCGCCAGCTGTAACAATGGCATTCCAAGCTGTACCGACATACCGCTGGACCCTGGCCATCCATTCGGCCAGCTGCCCGTTATCCTGGATTTTTTGTGTCCAGGAAAGCAGTTCGCCCAGGCCTACTTTCATTTTGTCAAACAGGGGTTTCCCCATTTCGCGGGCCATTGTTCCCACAAAGTCTTTAGCGTTTGACATCATGCCTTTAAAGGTCTGAGCTTGCATTTCCATACCGCCGCCGTAGCGCTGTTCCATCAAGCTAAACAGTGCAGCATTAAAGGCCGTTTGATCTGTGATCTGGCCTTTACTGTTAAGCAGCTGCGTTCCCATCTTCGCGCCCTGGGTTTCGATCATAGCTTTGGTGATCCCGAATTCTTTCAGGCGCTCCAGCTCTCCGGTCTGTGCATCGGCAATCGCTTCGACCGCTTGGTCCAGTGACTTACCCATGACGGCGGCCATGTCACCGGTGACGCCTAGGACCTTACGGGCTTCAATACCGTAGGAAGCCATCTTGGTTGTCGCTTCGACAACTTCGGGGATTTCAAACGGCGTAGTCGCCGCGAAGGTGCTGGCCCATTTCAGCGTTTCCGCTGCTTTGGTTTGATCCTTAAGGACAACCGCTAATGTATTCTGATAGGTTTCCATATCAGCATTAGCGCCGACCAGGCCGTCCCAGAGTCCCTTCACCGCGAAGCCGCCGCCTAGGACAGCACCGATTCCCATAATAGAGGCCCGCAGGCCGCCCATACTTCGGGTGGCTGATTCTCCGCGAATCCGTACCCGATCCAGTTCGGCCTGCAGGTGGCGAATAGCGTCATCGTCTATGTGGGGGTTAATAACAAAGTCATGCGATAGCAGTGCCGCCCTAATCCGGGCAATCTCCAGCGGTGGAATGTCTAGCCGTATGTCTATCGCGCCTATGTTGGCCGATATTTGGTTTTGCAAGTTAGGCAGGATCGTCGGAGCATCCAGCCTTATTTCGATGCTGCCCAGGCGGGACTGAATCTGTGAATGCAGCCGGGCGATCTGAACAGCGTCTACGTCCAGGCCAATTTCAGCATGTATACCACCCAGCTGGGACCTCAACCTGGTAACCGCGTCACTGTCTACGTTCAGGTCAATGTTAACCGGACTTAAGCCCGCCAGCTGGGTACGTAGGCTGGAGACGACGCCACTGTCCAGGTTAAGGTCGATTCCCAGCGGGTTAAGTGCGTTCAGCTGAGATCGGAGCGAAGCGACGCCCCCGCCGTCAAGGTCAGCCGTGATATTTACCGGACTTAATCCCTGCAGCTGCGTCCTGGCGACGGCAATCGCTCCGCTGTCTATGGTCAGATTGACGTCTACATTGGCCAGCGACGCCCGAAGCTCGGAGCGTATCTGCTGAATTGTCGCCTGGGCGACCTGCAGCGGTACGTCTAGGCCGCTTAGTTGCCCGCGTAACCGGCTTTCCGTTTGGTTGATACTGGACTGGGTAGCGGTTATGTCCAGGTTCAGGCTAGGGTGAATCACTTCCAGCTGTGTGTTAATCCGGCCGACGGCTCCCGGGTCTATGGTCGCGTCTACATTTATGTTAGACGTTAGGGCTGCGAATTGTTCCCCGATCCGGTTCACAGCGCTGGAGTCCAGCACCGCGTCCAGGGTAAGCACCGGCCGGATACTATCCACTTGTGACTGTACCCGGGCGATTGCTGCATCGTCCATAGAAGCGTCAACTTGGATAGAAGCACTGTGCAGCCCCTGTAGCGCTGTTCTGCTAGCATCTGACAGGCGCTGCAGTGATCCTTCGGCCGCTTCGACCGTGGCCCGGAATTGCTCAGTAGCTCGAAGCGCTGGCGATATGCCAGGAAAAAATCGGTCATTAAGCGCCAGTTTGACGCCCATTACAAACTCCCTTGCCATTTAATCACCCACAATTAGCTCAAATCGGTTTACCTCCACCGTTGAGGACGCCGATTTTAACCCAATCGTGGGGGGCACCGATTTAACCGAAATCGTGAAGGAAGAAGTAAAGACTTCTTTTTATTGGGCTATTTGCTTCATAAGCCGCTTAATTCCAGCCATAGGGCCATTAATGCTTGCGTATATCGAATCTATGGTAGCGTTACAGCCCCTTGTATACTCAGCCTTAGTAATCCCTAGAACCTGCAAAGCTTCGGCTGTCCGCATTTCCCGTATCCACTTGCAAGAAAGGCAGGTCCGTTCCAGGTTTGACAGCTTTTTTATGGCGTCGTCTAGCATGATCTTATTTAACCGACCTCCAGTTACGCCGTCGTAGTCCTTCGGGCTGCTGTTGGTTGGCATGGCATTTAAGGGTTTGTCACCTAATACCATGGCCGTGTAGTTGTCTAACCAACGTCGTATGTTATTTTTGGAAACGTATCCTTCAATGTACACCTGGTCATGTTCCTTTCTATTGCTATAGTCACAGTGAACCCGTTCGCGCAGTATGTTCATGTAAATAAACATCTTTTTCACACAGTGCATAAAAATGCAGGAGTAAGTACGGATTATTCTAAGGGCTTTTCGGCGGTTCTACTTTGTGCTTTCCCTCCCCAGCTTACCGTTATCCTGCTTTCGCTGGCTTGCTGCAATTCCTTATTTATCGCCGTCAATAGATCGTCACCCGATTCCTGGGTAAGCCTTGCATGCTTCTCCACTAGCCTTCCAATTGTTTCTAAGTTTCGGCTAACTACGCGATCCTCTGCCGTTGCAGCGTAATAATAAGCCCTCTCGTTTCCATCCTTAAACCATACGCGTGTAGCTTCTTCACCCTTTTCCTGTCGAACGCTTTCCCATTTTTTCAGATAGGTTAACAATTTGGCCTTCCACATATGAATTTCATCTTCCAGGGTAACTACCATTTGCATTCGTAATTTCTCATAAGTTGTCTTCTCTTGACCATGTAGCGCAGGACTGTAAAATCCATGTTTTCTAGGGTTTTGGCTAACCGCCGCCTTACCACCATCAGTTTTAGGACCTGTACTTTTCCCCCCACAAAATTTACAACGGCCATACCCTAAATGCTCCGTTCCCATACCGGCAAGATTTTTACACCTTGCGTTTACACGCTTCCGTTTAGCGCCACATAAGAGCACTGGCCTATCCCAGCGTGTGCTTATTAAATTCATAGCGTCAGCCTTTTCGTGCAGATTCCGTGCATTCTCTAGTTCAGATTGTTGCACGCTATCCCTCCCTTACAGCATTTTCGCACTTGTCCCACAATTCAATTATCCGATCAGCAATTAAGTTCCAGGTAATTATGGCAAATGAAAGAAGTGTTAGGTCCTTCCATTCGTACAAAATTTCCAGGACCCTATTAGACGCCTGATGGAGTAACCTTTCTAACTTTCTAGCTTGAGGATTTTCCTTGGACACATACGCAATCCAGCGCTTTGCCAGCTTTAAATCCGGGTCGAATAAACTTCGCAATTCTACAGCGTTTGTAAAGCTGTCTTCCGCTTGTTCTTCATTCCACTCTGGCCACCAGCTTTCAGGCTTATCGTCTTGCCCACCTCTTAAAAGTGCTATCTGCCTATCCCTTTCTTCAAGCATAGCTGGAAGCTCAGCTTCATAAATTGCACGCAGTTGTTTTAAACTCCATGGTTTATCAGTCGGTGTATATCCCATACAATCCCCCAGAAGATTCATAAGTTTGTTTCGAAAAATGTAGGATGGACTCCAAAACCCCTTTTTTCCTTTAATGATTTTCGACTGGACTGGCCGACACCACTGGCTGCATCCCTAAACGACGCGCCCAATAGCGTTCTTGTTTTTCCCGTTCTTTTTCTGGATTCTTTTTGCGCCATTCACGGGAATACTGTCGCATGTATTCCCTCCGATCCGTCTTATTCGATTTGTTTTTTTCCATTTTCAGCGCTCCTTAAAGGTAAAATAAAAAGGCTTCGCCAGCATTGGAAGCCTTTTTCTAGCCGCTTCCTAAATGCTGGCGAAGCCTTTGACACCTCTCCGCCTATCGTTACGATTTATCGGGTCGCTTAACGATGAAACCGACCACTACGTATGCTGCTTGTGTTCCTAAAAACAGGCTAACATTGGCTTTTACACCTGTCAATCCCCCTTATGTAAACGTTACCCACAAGCTACGGTTAATGCATAACCCCATATAATCCCAAGGTTTATTCTTGGAAAAACTATTATAGTATTAGTAATCAAAACATATCCCGTGTCCGAAGCGGTTTGAAGAAAGGAGCAGGAAAGAATGGAGAAAAAGGCAGTGAATGAGCATTACGAAAGTACAATTTCTTCTGCAGAGATAACATACAATGAGTTGGGACAGAAGGTCCTCAAGTATCAGAGTCACGGCTACAACGTTACTGCGACAGTGAAGAACCAACCGTCAGAGGAAGCACTAAAGGCTGCAAACAGAGCGTACATGAAGCACTTCTATAAATTCAACCCACAGTAGGGCCTAGCCACGAAGGACACAGCCGCCTTTTATCCAAATAATCCCAGAAGAAATTCAAAAAATAAACACTATATAATATATATATTAAATTATAATAATAAATAATATTTATTATTATATTATTAATTAATTACAATTGATTATCATTCTTTTCTCTTCCCATGCTGTAATGTTCAGGGGGCGGCGAAACGAAAATAATATAATGGGTCACTGATTTTTCATAGGGGGGTCCATTTTGTTTTTTACTCAACCGTTTTGGAATTCTCTTTAGTACCCCTCACCTGAAATTCGCGCAAATTATGTATTCCGAACATGTGTTCTCATTTCTACAGCGAATTTCTCTGGGACCATCTGCAAGCAAAAGGCCGCGCCCCGTTACCAGGACCGGCCCCGACTTCTTATAATGGTTTGTGCTGCACTTCTATCCTGGCGCTTTCCGCGCTATCGTCGTTGAGGTCGCGGCGATGCATGCGGCCCGCTTATGGCCGTAGCCGCCTACGCCTACGCCTGGGCCTGGGCCTGGGCCTGGCTATGTACCAGTTTCTTCCCGGCTTCCACGCCCTGGAGGAACGCTTTACGGATCGCGACGCCCTGGGCTAGCGCCAGTTCGATTTCGACTTCCATGAGTGCTTCCCTGCTGGCAGGGTCCAGTTGTTCAATCAAGCTATCCAGATGGCGAATTGCTTCGCTCATATGCATTCTGTACTCCTTATCCTCCATAGCTGCAACTTCGATCCGTTCTACCTTTTTTTCATCCATCGTATTATGCCCCTCTCTAAAATTATCGGATAATATCGTCGCGTTTTTGCTGTAACTAGGTGATCCGTGCCTGTAAATTTCACTGCCCCTTATTCTTGCTGCTTTGCCCCTTCGTTTTGCTGAGTTAAGTCGAAATCAGCCTCCCGACCATTTACGGAAACCTTATTAGTCGGTTGATTCTCTAGCCAGGCTTCCAACTTGTCTTTTTGGAATAAATAGCGATTCCTTACTTTAATGTGCGGTATGCAACCTTCCCGGCCTTCTCTAATTTCTAAATAGACAGTTGATTGACTTACTCCCAAAAATTCCGCTGCTTCTGCAGCCGTCATGAGTTTACTCATATGATCGCCTCTTTCAATGATATTGCAATATTATTGCTGTTGTAATTGAATGATACATCATCATTATTGTTTTTGCAATTATAATTATTGCATTTGTTATTGAATGCGTATATTATTTCTCTTATAGGAGGTTGATATATTTTGGACGCGACAGAATTCGGACAATACTTAAAAGCACTTCGTAAGGAAGCAAAGTTATCCATGGCAAAATTGGCTGAAGAATCGGGAGTCTCACAACCGTATATTTCACAAATAGAAAGAGGAGAACGTGGCGTACCATCGCCAGAAATTCTTAAAAAGCTCTCAGCAGTATTAGGAAAACCATACATTGATTTGATGGCCAAGGCAGGTTTTCTTCCAGTTGAAACAATAGCAGATATTGACCGGGTGAATGAATTAAAGGGGCTAACGCAGACACTGCAAAACACAACCCACACAATAAAAGATGCAGACCTGAACCTCAAAAGCGCTAAGAGCGAATTGCAGCAGGCTGAAAAAGAACTACAGCTTTTAGAAGAGATTTCAAAAACTAGGGAGCTTAAAGAATTTTTAAAAATTCATGATATCACCTATCGGGGTAAGCCCCTGTCTACCCATGATCGTGAACGTATTACTGGAATTTTAGAATACCTATTTGCCGAAGAAAGGGAGTAAATTTATGGCTAATATCGTAAAACGCGGAGACTCCTGGAGACTGACAGTTACCAGTGGAAAGGACTCAAGTGGTAAATATATTCGTCACACTAAAACAGTTAAATGCAGAACGAAGCGCGAAGCAGAAAGCGAATATGCAAAATTTAAAACTGAAATTGAAGCAGGCCAATACATTAAGCCCCAAAAAATGACCTTTTTAGAATTCGTGAAAATATGGCGTGACAAATATGCTATTGAGCAGTTAGAGGAAAGAACAATGTATACCTATGAATCGAACCTTAAACTGCGAATTTTACCCACCTTTGGTCATCTACAGCTAGAAGATATAAAACCAATGCATATCGTCAGTTATCTAAAAGCTTTAGGTGAAGACGGGGGGCGAGAAGACGGTAAAGAAGGTGGCCTAGCATCAGGAACTATCCAATATAATCACCGAATTTTAAAAAATATCTTTTCACGCGCTGTAGAATGGGAAGTTATTAAGCGTAACCCTGCAGCTGGCGTACAAAAACCCAAAGTAAGCTATAAAGACGTTCTGCCTTACGATGAAAACGAAGTTCAGACGCTTATGCAGGCATTAGAGAAAGAACCATTCCACTGGCGCGTCATGATTAAGTTGGCCATTCATACCGGTCTACGTCGCGGTGAATTGTTAGCCCTGGAATGGAAGCACGTTGACTGGGAGAAAGGATTACTAAACGTTCTTCAAAGCGTTTCAACTACTACAGCAGGTGTAGCCCGTGTTAAGGAGCCAAAGACACGAAAATCCAGACGCAAAGTAGGGCTATCCGAACCAATGCTGGAACTATTGCGGGACTACCAAGTTCAGCAAGGCAGAGAACGGGATAAGCTCGGGGATTCATGGGAAGGCGGGGAACATTTATTTATTTTTGCCCATCCAGATGGGAAGGCATTTCACCATGAACGCCCTTACCTGTGGTTTCGCGGATTTCTTAAAAAGAACAAGCTACGCTATATCCGATTTCATGATTTGCGGCATACTGCCGCTACTCTATTAATAAATAAGGGCGTACATGCTAAAGTCATATCAGAGCGCCTGGGGCATGGGAATATCACAACGACAATGAACATTTACGGTCATGCATTGCTGGAAGCTGATAAAGATGCAGCGAACAAGGTAAGCGATGTACTATTCTTACCCAGTACGCGCAAAACAAAAGCATAGAAAAAGACGACGCATTATGAGCCATGACGTCGTCCTTTAAATTAATAGCACCAGTTTAGCACCAAACCAACAAATCCCCTGCTGTTACAACAATTCAGGAAACCCTGTATCACAATTAAAATCCTTTATATATAAGGGATTTATCCCCTGTACTAACTCTTCACCAACAAAGCCACTGACTCCACATGCACCGTATGCGGGAACATATCCACCGGAGTTACCTCCACTGTCTTGTACCCGCCATCCTCCAGCACCCGCAAATCCCTCGCCAGTGTCGATGGATTACACGACACATACACCACACGCTCCGGCTTCATTGCAAGGATTGTCTCTAATAACCTAGGATCGCAGCCCTTACGCGGCGGATCAACAACGATCACGTCCGGTGTGATGCCCTGCTCTTTCCAGTTCGGGATCACGTCTTCGGACGCGCCTACCTCGAACACTACATTCTTCATCCCATTCAACTTAGCATTAGAACGCGCGTCTTCAATCGCTTCAGGCACAATCTCAACACCGTACACCTTAGCCGCGTGCTGTGCCAGGAACAGCGAGATCGTTCCGATGCCGCAGTAGGCATCAATTACCGTTTCATTTCCTGTCAATCCGGCGTATTCTACGGTTTTACCGTACAGCACCTCAGTTTGTGCCGGGTTCACCTGATAGAAGGAACGGGCAGAAATGGCGAACTGTACATCTCCGATGTAGTCGTAGATGACGTCTCTGCCCCACAGGACACGGGTTTCGCTGCCGAAGATCACATTCGTCCGCTGGGTGTTCACGTTCTGGCAGATACTCTCCACTTGCGGCAGCGCCTCACGGATGCTGCCAATCCAGGCCTCCAGATGCGGGATATCGCGGCCGTTGGTTACCAGTACGAGCATCATCTCGCCGGTGCGGAAGGCCTTCTTCACTACGACGTGACGCAGTAGCCCGCGTCCGGTTTCTTCATCGTAAGCAGAGATGCCAAGCTCTTTGCCGATTCGCTTCACTGCAGCTACGACATCGTCGTTATGTTCATGCTGGATCAGACAGGTCTCCATGTCGACAATCCGGTGGCTGCCGCGGGCGTAGAATCCGCCCACAAGTCCGCCTTCGGTGACCCCGATAGGCACCTGGGCTTTGTTGCGGTATCGCCAAGGCTCGTCCATGCCAAGGGTAGGCCGTACGATGATGCCGTCAGCCTGTGCCCCCGCAGCACTTGCGCTTACACTCGACACGTTATCCCCATCAGACGCCCCAATTTCCGCCTCGGCAGTGAGGTTCGCCGCTTCAGCGGCTCCTTCTGCACCCCCGCTTCCAGCTATAGCACCTCTCCCCGGTGCCCCCGTAATCTGCAGCTTCCCGATCCGCTGCAGGTTGTCCACCACCAGCTGGCGTTTCCACGCCAGCTGAGCCGTGTAGTCCATATGCTGCAGTTGGCAGCCACCGCATTGGTCGTAGATCGGGCAAGGCGGCTGGGTCCGGTCGCCGCTGGCCTGCACAAGCTCAAGCAGCTTGGCATAGCCATACTGCTTCTTGGTCTTAAGTACCCTGGCCCGGACCTTCTCACCGGGTAGCGCGCCCTGCACAAAAAGGGTAAAGCCCTCTACCCGGCCTACCCCCTCGCCTTCATGGGTCATGCCGATAATATCGAGCATCACCTCGTCATTCTTATTCACTGGCAGTCCGGCGGCAGGTGCCGAGCCGTCACGGCGGCTTGCGCTGCGTCCACTGCGTTGTTTACTCATCTATGGGTTCACTTCTTTCATTAGCTTCACTATTAAGCTTCCTAACTATGATCCTCGGAAGCACCTATATCATACATTTAATTGGAATTCCTCCAGCTTATTATATCTCATTGTCATTTTAGAAGCACTTAAATGGAAAAACTCCAGCTAATTCGCCGGCTCAACATTCAAAGAAGAGCTTGTTACACGAATTAAATGGAGCAATTCCAACTATTTCAGCGCACAGAGACTTTCCAGCCTATTTAGTTGGAGTTTTTCCCGTTATTGAAGGATTCCCGCTCAATTATTCTGTGCAAAAATCCGCAGATGCTGCGGCAGTATACTGAAATTACCCGGCAAGGTGCCGCCAAGCTCGCCGTCCAGATTCAGCTGAACATAGCCTGGGGAGGTAACCTCCATGGCATCGGTGCGGAAATAGACAACCTTCTTA
The DNA here is from genome assembly GCF_001909095.1 of Paenibacillus sp. P46E. Taxonomy (NCBI): domain Bacteria; kingdom Bacillati; phylum Bacillota; class Bacilli; order Caryophanales; family Paenibacillaceae; genus Paenibacillus; species Paenibacillus sp. P46E. The sequence continues at coordinate 38,239 of NZ_LVYZ01000048.1, read as the reverse complement.
TCCTGCAAGTGCTCACCGCGGATCGTCAGGCTGACCAGGCGGATAAATTCGGCCAGGTTACATTTCTTGACCGCGATTACGTCGAATAGTCCATCGTCGATCCGGGCATCCGGAGCAAGCTTCTCAAAGCCGCCTACGGAATTGGTATTGGCGATCAGGAAGAGCATGAACTCGTCATGGATCAGCTCTTGACCGTTCGCGCGGATGTACAGCTCCTGCGGAGAGAGACTGGCCATTTTTTCAATCCCCTTCAGGTAGTACGCAAGCTGGCCCATCATAGTCTTCAGTCGGCTGGGAACCTCGTATGTCAGCTCAGTCAGTTGTCCGCCGCCGGCTATATTAATGAAATAACGGTCATTGGCTTTGCCAAGATCAATTAGGCGCGACTCCTGACGCAGAATCAGATCACATGAATCCTCCCAGTTCTTAGGGATACCCATCGCCCGGGCAAAATCATTGGTAGTCCCCACCGGAAATACACCGAGAGGAGGACGATTCGGCTTCTCGGCCATACCATTGATAACCTCATTCAGCGTACCGTCGCCACCCGCCGCTATGATCAGATCATAACACCCGCGTTCGACGGCTTCCGCTGCGGCTGCTGTAGCATCGCCCTCTCCGGTTGTTGCATGGCACGAGGCTTCAATGCCGCCAATATCCAGCCGGTCCAAAATATCGGCAAGCCGCTTCTTCATTTCTTCCCGACCAGAAGTGGGATTATAGATCAATCTCGCAGTTTTCATTACCGGACGCCACCTGTTTATATAATTGATAACTTTACTGATTATACCCAATTCGGAACCACACAAGCAATGACGGCAAGCAGAATGCATAAATCAATGTATGCAGGAGGAGATGAAATCAATACCGGAAATGCTATCTTTTGCTGCAAAATCTTCTTAACAGCGTTCCCGAATCCGTTCCAGCATAACCTTCACCTGCTGCTCAATCCAGTGCGGCAATAAGGGATGCGGCAGCAGCGTTTGTCCTGAATAGGCATACTTCAGGCCGCTGAGCCGCCCGGGAATAACATGCTTGGTGAAATAGCCTTCACTTAAAAAAAGCGGAGCCACCAATACATCATGGCCCTGCCCCTGCCAAAACTCCACCTTGCTCCGTACACTGTCCGGGTTCAGCAGACCGTAGTCCGCTGCTGCTGCACCGCTAACCCGGCACACACGCTCAGCCAGCGAGGATATCCCCTGCTGCCAGCGCTGCCGGAACCCGTCATGGACGCTGCCATGGCCCACCAGCAGAATCGTCTCCCGCTCCGGATGCTTGGATAGCCCCCGCAGCTTGTCCCAGATCATAACAGCTATATCCGGATCGTCATCGACCGGGTAGCCGTAATGCACCCTGGCCTTGACGGCAAACGGTTCAAGGTCGGTCTCCTTCTCAGGCGCAGGCTTGGCGCCCAGCGCATACTCTATTTCATCGACGTGTGTACTGCCGGAAGAAACAAACAAGGGGATCACAATAATATCTGTGACCCCTGCATGTTCCAGACTATCTATACCATCCTGAATCAAACGGCCTTCTACCAGCTCCAGAAAAGAAACCGCAACGGGCATCTCTTCCTCCAGCGCCAAATGGCTTACAGCTTCCTCGACAATCGACACCCAGGCCTGATCGCGGGAGCCGTGACTGATAATCAGTACGCCCGTCTTCATCAATTATCGTCCTAAACGTTCCAGCGTTAATTTGTATCCGTCATTCCCGTAGTTCAGGCAGCGCTTCACACGCGAAATCGTCGCAGTGCTGGCTCCAGTCTCTGCCTCAATCTGATTGTATGTAGACCCTTTGCCCAGCATACGCGCCACTTCCAGACGCTGCGAGAGGGATTGAATCTCATTCACCGTGCACAGGTCATCAAAAAACACATAGCATTCTTCCATATCTTTTAAAGTTAAAATGGCTTCGAATAATTGGTCTATACTTTTATCGTTTAGCTTCTTAAGCTGCATCGATTATCATCCCCTAAAAGTTTGGTCAGTGCTGACATCACTGATGAGATATCCTTCAAAAAAAAGAGTTCAAAAGCCTAAATGTAGTGACTATCTTGCCTCTACTATATTGTACTGGAGCACATTTTTCAAGCATTAACGGTTTCACGCTGTAAAGAACGAAATCGACGGACAAACGTCCACCCCACGCGTACAAAATGAATCCTGCATTCAGACTCCTAATCTGAAATCGCAAGATTTACTGCCTTAACTATAGTACTACATAAGCGCCGAAAATCAAGCATGGTCACGGTTTCTTCACTTCCGAACTGCCAGGTGGGCATCCGCCCTTTTCCGCTGCTATCCCGGTAAACCGGGCGTTCGTCTATACCTTATGTTCGCCTATGACATACAGTATATCAAACCACTAACGAAGGAATGTGATGTTATGCCTGATCATTACTATAATCATTCCCGCCGGGGCGGGCGTTCGCTGGCCGAGCCGTATCCTTCATCGCCGTATCCCGGGATCAGTTCATATGGCCAGCCCCCCTTCTACGGGGAATCCGGAATGCTTCCTGCCGTAGGCACAGAAGCAGCCGCAGAGACGGCTCTGGCCGTCCCCGTTACCGAAGCTGCTGCCGCCAAACCCGGCGGACTGCTCGGAGGACTTGGCAATCTTGGAAATCTCGCCAACATGGAGCAGATCAAGGGCATCGTTGACCGGCTGGGCGGCGTTGACGGCATTGTCAATTCCATGGGCAAGGTGCAGAAGGTTATGCAGGGATTTCAGCAGATGGCCCCGATGATGAAGCTGGTCATGGGCAGCTTTGGCAAGAAGAAGGGCTCGGGGGCAGGCGAGCTGGCAGCTGAAGAAGACGCGGCACTCTACAGTCCCAAACGGCGCAAGAAGAGACGCCAAGGGTCACAGCCACGCAAAAAAAAGGCTCCGAAGAGCCGGCGCAAATCCTCCCCAGCCTCCGTTAAACGCCGCCGCAAGTAGGCGGCGTTTAACGCTTTTGGCGAACAGCCTTTAACGGTTCTGCCGTACATCGCTTCGCGGTATAGCTGCAAGCTCCAAACTAAAAAGCGTACCTCTCAAGGTACGCTTCAGTCAAATCTGGCGCTTGTTGAATACTAATATCCCCTTTACTTAAACCAGCCGCTGCGCCGGAACCAGCGGAACATGCCCACGCCGAGCACCAGCATCAGCAGCAAGACTCCAAAGTAGCCGTATTTCCAGTCCAGCTCCGGCATTACCCGAAAATTCATGCCGTATATTCCGGCGATCAGGGTCAGCGGCATGAAGACGGTTGTGATAACCGTCAGGGTCTTCATGATCGAGTTCATCCGGTTGGAGTTGAGCGAGATGTAGCTGTCACGCAGATCGGCAGTCATTTCCCGGTCCACTTCGATCATATCGGTCAGCTTCAGCAGATGATCATAAATATCGCCAAAATAGATCCGTTCCTCACCGTTGCTCTGCACATGCTGTGAATTGACGATCCGGTACATCAGGTCACGCATCGGCACGATGGTCCGGCGCAGCTTAAGCAGACGGCCGCGTACATTGAATACCTGGCTCATGAGCTCTTCCACAGACTCGCTGCCGCCCTGGCTCTCCAGATCGGCAAGCTCATCCTCCAAACCGTACAAGCTTGGAAAATACCGGTCCACCAGCTTATCCATCACGGTATACGCAGCCGCCATCGGACCGCCTGACCAGCCTTTGCGGCTATGAATTTCCGCCTTTACCATCTGCCAGGCTTCATCCATCTCCGGTTTCTCCTGATGATGATAGGATACGAGAAAGCCTTTGCTAAGGAACAGGTCAATCTCCTCGGCTTCCAGCGTCCGTTCATTAAGCGCATGCAGCACAAAAAACTGCACGTTCTCATAATAATCCAGCTTCGGGCGCTGCAGGATATGCATGCAGTCTTCAATCGCCAAGGGATGAAAATGAAAATAAGTATCCAGCAGCAGGGTCTCCTCCGCTGTAGGGGTGGAAAAATCGGCCCAGATCCAGGCATAGTCTGCCAGGGTAATATCCTGAAGCGGCAGATCCGTCAACACCTCACCCTTATGTGTAACTGCAAGCGTTCGTATCATATAAGTCCCCCGTCTATTGCATCTTCCACTGCTCAATCTTACACCTAACCATTGTACAGTAAGAAGCGCCTTCCCCCCAAATGGTAGACAGCTGCCCCCCGGCCAACAAAAAAAGATGTCCGCAGCCATTCTTGGCTTCCGTGACATCTTGATATGCAGCCATGCTGCTTAGAATATGATTTTGAAAATAATCCCTGCCAACACGGCGCTGATCGGAATGGTAATAAACCAGGTGATCACAATGCGTCCGGCGATTCCCCATTTTACAGCAGAGAAGCGTTTGGCTGAGCCTACACCGAGAATAGATGATGTGATGGCATGTGTTGTACTTACCGGCAGATGCAGAAGTGTAGCCGAGAAAATAACAGAAGCGGCGGAAATATCGGCCGCGAAGCCGTTAATAGGCTCAATTTTGAAAATCTTCGTTCCCATGGTCTTGATAATCTTCCAGCCGCCAATGGATGTCCCCAGCGCCATGGACGTTGCCGCAGCGATTTTAACCCATAAAGGAACTTCCATGGTGTCCAGACGGCCTGAGGTCACGAGTGCAAAGGTGATAATCCCCATCGCCTTCTGGGCGTCATTGGTACCGTGCGTGAAGGATTGAAGCGCCGCAGTAATGACCTGCATGGACCGGAAGCCCTTGTTCACGGTATGCGGACTGCGTTTGGCGAAGATCCATTTTAGGATCGTCATGACAATATAACCAATGACAAAGGCAATCAGCGGGGAGAATACGAGCCCCTCGACGATTTCGATAAAGCCATGCCATTTGATATGCTCCGTACCGGCACCTACGTAGACCGCTCCAGCCAATGCACCGATAAGCGCATGGGAGGAGGAGGATGGAATCCCCAGCCACCAGGTCACCAGATTCCAGATAATCGCGGCGATCAGTGTAGCTATGACAATATCTACCCCGTTGTCCAGCAGGGCCGGATCGGTGATGCTGCCCCCGATTTTTTTGGCTACCCCTGTAAACATCAGCGCCCCGATAAAGTTCATGGAAGCCGCCATAAGAATAGCCGTCCGTGGGCGAAGCGCCCGTGTGGAGACCGAGGTAGCGATCGCATTAGCCGTATCGTGGAATCCGTTGATGAAGTCAAATGCAAGGGCTAGAACAATCACAAAACCTAGCACAAATATTGATGTTTCCATATTCCAGGCCCCTTATGAGTTGCGCATGATGATCGATTCCAGCATGTTCGCTACATCTTCGCATTTGTCGGTTGTAGTTTCAAGCCGCTCGTACAGCTCTTTGCGCTTAATCAGCTCAATCGGGTCTTTTACCGTTTCAAACAGGGCTTTGGTGCAGATGCGGAGTACTTCGTCGCCCTGGTTCTCCAGATCGTTCAGACGAATGGTGTACTCGCGGATGGCCAGCAGCTTCTTCTGGGAGAGCAAGTGGACCGCTTTTTGAATTTCATAGGCGGACTGGCGGAGAATCTCTGCGAACTGCACGATATATTCGTCCGGGTCCAACAGGTTGTACATATAGAAACGTGAGGCTGAAGCTTCCAGACCATCAATAACATCATCCATACTCGTGATGAGGTCCATAATATCGTCGCGTTCCAGCGGTGTGATAAACGTCTTGTTCAATTCCTTGATGACGGTGTGCGTGTACGTGTCGCATTGGGATTCATATTTCTTCATCACCGCTGCGAAATTCTCGACATTATCCCGCAGAGTCGTAATATTCTGAGCGAAATAATCTGCCGCCTGGACAATGGTATCGGCCATATTTTCCAGTGTCTCAAAGAATATGTCCTTTTTTCTCAACTTCATTAGTTTAAACCCCTTTACATAAAATGCAGCCATTCATATGTAAACAGCATGAAAATGAATGACAACCCTTGTTATCTTATCATATCAATTGAAGGTATAGAAGTAAAAGAAACGAACTTTTTTACACTATAATAACAATTCCCTGTAATCGTGAAAATAATCATCCTAACGGCTTCTTTTGGCGTCCGTATCAGGTAGGAACGGGGATCGGTGCATATTCGATATGACTGCTGAAGGAAGGGCTGTTCGGTACAATCAGAATATGGGTAATTCCGGGATACATCAGCGCCTCTGTGCCATCCTTCTTCACGAAGCGGATTACATCTCCAGGCTTGCGGGACCATCTTCCCTTCTGCACTTGTCCACGTTGAAACAGCACGGCCTCCCCTCCCAGCTCGATGTCGATCTGCAGTCTACCCACATCGTCTAGCACTTTATGGTCAGCCCCCATCACCATTACATTGGCCGCCTCGACCGGATTTCCGTCATTCAGATCCAGATGCGGCTTGCCGTTCACCCAGCGCAGATAGGTCCTCCGCTCAGTGCTATATTTATACCCCACGGTATAGCTTTTCAGCAAAAAGTTGACATTGAACTCTGCCGCAGCCCCTCCCCCGGCCGGCAAATCATCGGAATCTGTAAAAAGATACCCGGGAACCTCTACCGTTCCGGCGTATCCCAGCTTGTCCGCACCCTCACGCAGCTTGGCGGCATTGCTGTACAGATTATGCGGAGCTTTGCGCTCCTTGTCGCGCCAGAAATAGGCTCCGGCTCTGCCGATCTCGTCCATGTCGTCCTTTTTCCCCTTCTGGAGAATGGCATACGCCGCCTGACTCCCTCCCGCATGTACCGTCACGCCGCCATAGCTTTCACCGATGTCGATAAGATACGGGCGGATGCTGCGGATCGGCCCGATCTTGACCACGCCGGTATGGCTCTGAAAAATCCCGATCAGCCGCGTAATTCCGCCTTCAGCCAGCACCTCATACAGAATATCCGCCTCGCTGATTCCTGATTGGGGCCGTGCAGCCGGCGCATTGTTGATCATCACTGCCAAGGGACGGGGCAGCATGCTCTCTTCCAGCGGAAGCCCGGTCAGCCCGGAGGTGATCCCCCCGATCACAGGCTTGGCATCCGGTGACGGCTCAGCAGAGACAGCAGGGGATGGCGCAAGGGTAGGCACTGCCGCAGGTGAAGGCGCAGGAACGCTCTCCGCCTCCTGATCCCCACAGGCAGAGAGCAGCAGGGCCGCAAGGAGACAGCCGGAGATTAGTCGGGAAGAATAACGGCTTAGGGTCATATGTATTTTTTCCTCCTAAAAGTTTTGTAAGCATTGTCTTCGTGAATCAGCTTCGACAAAACTGGCTTCGTAAGCATGCGCTTAGTTTTATGGAGCCTTTCATCCTGATCCTTCTACGTAATAAAACTGGCTTCGTTCTTCCATTTAATCATAGCGGAGTTCATTTGTCTTGATTCCCTACCAAGTGGAAACGGCTTCGCCGTCCTTTTAAGGACGGTATCCGTTTCAGCGAGAAATATAAGGATAATTTATTGCGTGAAACATATAAATTCTTATATTTTAAAAAGGACACAGCCCCTCTTCAGGCTGCATCCCCCATGTATCGTATGTGTAATTTAGTCAATCATCCAGCAGTTCAGGCTAAGCGTCCCGTATTGGTAGGCTTGAATCATGAGCTGTGCGCGTCTGCCCTCATCGGCTGTTCCCATTACATAGAAGATCGGCACAAAATGCTCCCGTCCATAGCTGGGAACCGCATCGCGTACATGCGGTGCTTTTTTCTCATAAGCGAACAGTGCAGGCAGGTTCCATGCTTCAAGACCGGCGGCTATCCAGGCATCGAAGTCAAGCGCCCATTGCTCAGGCTGGTCGTCCTGCTTCAGCTGCCGCAGATTATGAACCAGTCCCCCGCTTCCGATCAGCAGAATACCCTCATCACGCAGTGGAGCCAGCATCCTGCCGATATTATATTGTTCCTCCGGGGAACGCAAGGAATCGACAGACAAGGCCACTACAGGGATATCGGCAGCCGGGAACATCTTTTTCAGAATGACCCAGGTTCCATGATCAAGCCCCCGTCCCAGCACCGGCTGGTGGGGAAGATTGTTCACGGTAAAGAGTTCCGAGATTCGGCGGCTGAGTGCGGAATCCCCAGGTGCAGGGTAGGTCAGCGAATACATCTCGTCCGGGAATCCATAGAAATCATGCAAGGTTTCGTGCTGTCCATCTACTGTAATCAACTGCTCAGGGCTGTCCCAATGCGCAGAAAAGACTACAATGCCGCGCGGTTTCCCCAGATCAGCCCCCAGCCGTTCCAGGAAACGGGTATATTCGTTATTCTCAAGGGCAAGCAGCGGAGAGCCATGTGCAATAAAAAATGCCGGTAATTTCATAGGGTGCCCACCTCCATAACCCAGTATATGGTCTGCATTTTTATTTTACCGCTTATTCTGAGTTAATGCGAGTGGAGGACAAACCCTAAATCATCCAGTTCTGCCATTCTTCCTGCACATGCTCCTGTTGATTCATCCAATCCTTAGTCCGCTTCAGCAACTGCGCCTGCGCCGGACCTGATGAGAAGGTATGATCCCCCTGAAAAATCACCTCTTTGTCGCAGCGGCCCTCCGGGCGTGTCCAGAACAGCTTCTGGTAGAGAAAGGCGTAGTCCACTGGGATCACATCATCGGAGGTACCGTGGATCACCAGCACATCGCCGCTGAATTTGCCGGCTTCCTGAAATGGCTGAAAAGCGGCAAGCGAGTTGAAATACAGCGGAGTAAACGAATAGCCGGCAAAATCCGATGAACCGCTGTTCACTGAACGGTCATAAGCTTCCCTGCCCACGATCTTTACGATATCATTGAACGGGTAGCCTACCGCCGCCCACAGGACCAGATTCTTGACCCGGCGGTCCCGCACTCCGGTGAGCAGGGCTACCGCACCGCCAAGACTGTGCCCGATCAGCGTCACACGCTGAGGATCTACATCGGCGGAGCTGATGCCATAGTCAAGGACGGCCCGGGTCTGGGCAATCATCGATTCCATGTCTTCACTGCCATAGTTCCCGCTGCTCTCCCCGCAGCCCACATAATCAAAACGGATCACCATATATCCGTCAGAAGCCAGCTCGCGGGCTGCTTTGACAAAAATCCGGTCGACTCCGATCCGGTTGCCGACGAATCCATGGCAGATCACCGCAAGCGGCACCCTTTCCTTGCAGCGTCCGGAGCTTCCCTTTTCCCTCGATGGATAATGGATGCTGGCGGTTAATTCTTCCCCGTGATGACGAATGATAATATTCCGTTCCATTGCCGAAGCCCTCCTCTAAAAAGGCACATTATTTTAAATTATAATTATCCCGATTAAATTAGTCAGATTAATATCTTCATTATACGTTTTGCGTTCTTATTGTCAATAAGCAGCAGGAATAAACAGCCGTGCAGGCTTAGCAAAAAGCCCCTTCTGCTCATCATGGAGCAAAAGAGGCCCAGCACTGGAGGAACTGCGCTTCATTTACTATTCATTCATAGCTTTCGTGAAACATATCATGCGTTTGCCGTCTGCCCTGCCAGCCTTCCAGGCCATTCTCAGGCGTGTCCAGCTCAGAATCCCATAAGCTGAATCCGTCGGAATTGCCCCAATCCCCCACTTCACCCGCAAGTGGAGGCGCGAAGCCGTCACCCACGAATTTGCCTGTCTCTTCTCTGTCATCAGTATCCATAACGCTCCCTGCCTTCCTTGAAGCTATAGTGGTGAAGCTGAACCATTAACAGTGTTCACTCTTCCAAACGGATTATTCATCCCGGGCAGAGAAATGCTTGTCCTTGCACACAACCGCCACCCAAACGTATACTCTAGGTTAAAGACCTATTTAAGACCACCACTGGAGGTTTATATTTTCACTATGAAAGTCAAAGCTATGATTAAACAAAATAACGTGCTGCGTGAGCAGATGACACCGTTCAACCGCTCTTATTATGAAGATATGCTGCTGGCGCTCCGTGCCAGCAAAGTAGACCCGGTCCGTACCGAGGAGCTGCTGCTGGAGGCGGCCGCACTTCTGCTGGAGGGGCAGGGCAAAGGTAAAAATGCCAAACAGATTTTTGGCGAACATCCTGAGGACTATTTCAAAGAGATTACTGGCAGCGCCTCTGTCCCCAAAGTACGCAGCAAGCTGAATCACTACCTGATGATTTCCTGTGCCGCACTGACAGGGCTGTTCAGCGTGTATGCCATCGCTGGTCTGCTCCTGTTATGGAGTACAGGGGATGCGGGCCTGTTCAACCGGATCAGTATATTTACAATCCTTGTCGTAGGTGCAGGGGCTATTGTCCTTATGGAGATGATCATAAGATGGATGTCCTCCTTATCCGAGGATGATGCGCCAAAGCCCAAGGCATTCGATATCAAGGCACTCGGAATTTATGTAGGCATTGCTATCCTGGTGGTATTCCTTGGTGTGTTTCTTGACAACCTGTTTCCGGTCATTTCTATCTCCCCTTGGGTAAGTCTTGTTCTCGCTGTGGCCGGGGGGCTCGGATTAAAGTTAGTATTTTTCAGATCATAGATGTCAGGGTTCCAAGTTCAACTCAAACAGGGGGAAACGTCCATGAAAATGAAAATAATTCTTCTAGCCGCCGCTATAACTGCTGTTCTGGGACTGCCTGCAGGGATTAACGGACATGTTCTGGCTGAGGGTGTATCCACCGGAACCCCTGGAGCTTCCACCCCTGCCCCTGGAAGCAAGGTGACCGCTGAAGCGGGCAGCAGTCATGCTGAAGCGGTGTACAAGGCGGCTCTGCCGCTGCTGGCCTCTTCCGCCAGACTTCCGGAGGCAGTCCGGTTCCTGAACAGCAATATCTATGCGGTCAGCCCTTATCAGGCAACCGTATTGACCCTGAAGCTGGAGAATCTCCATAAGGCTGCCATGAAGACCTGGGAGAGCAAATTCAGCAGCAGCAGTGTTCAGCGGAAGCTGACTTCAGTCTACAAAGCAGGCATCAGCATGACCAAGCTGGCCGAGACCACGCAGGATGTTTCATTGCGGGACCTGCTGAAGAGTGCGGGGGAAAGCGGCTATAAGCTGGAGACGGCTGAAGGCTCCTTTTTTCCGGTGATTGATTATGGGGCTTACCGCAAATATAAAGTTTACGTTACGAATGACATCCGTGATTATATTTCTATTATGGCTACGGAAGCAGACCTGCCTTCCTCCAAAGATAACGGACTGGTCATTTCCTGGGGGGATGTTGCCGCCCGGGCGCTGGCTCAGGAGGAGTTCATCCAGAGCCACCCCAAATCGAACCGTATGTCGGCGGTAAAGGCCTTGTATTCCCAATATGTGATCAATACCTTTTATGGACAAAACAATACCCCTCTTTTCCATTATGACAATCTGGAGATGGATCTGGAGGCACAGAAGGCATACAGCAGCATTCTCTCCAAGAGCAATGAGAGCAGCCCTTTTCTCCTGAAACTGGAGGGCTTCATGAAGCTGCTGAAGGAGAATGGCTATAAGCTGGATGATGGCGTTACCGATTACCTGAAGACAGAGGTGCCTCAGTCCTGAATTCCCATATTATGCAGAAGGCCCGCCCCATAGCTTCCTGGGACGGGCCTTCTGCATCTGTATACAATGGATAGAGGATTAGATCAGCATATTAAACAAGTTGGGATCCTTATTGATTTCCAGATAATCCACACCTTTTTGCTTCATCCGTTCTATGAGCGGGGTGTAATCCTCTTTATGCTGAAGCTCAATTCCGACCAGCGCCGGACCGTTCTCCTTCTCATTCTTCTTCGTATATTCGAAACGTGTAATGTCATCCCCGGGTCCAAGCACCTCAGCGAGGAACTCGCGCAGGGCACCAGCGCGCTGAGGAAAGTTAACCATGAAATAATGCTTAAGACCTTCATAGATCAGCGACCGTTCCTTGATCTCCTGCATCCGGTCAATATCATTGTTCCCGCCGCTAATGATACACACCACCGTCTTGCCGCGGATTTGGTCGCGGTACAGATCAAGCGCCGCGATGGGCAGTGAGCCTGCAGGCTCCACAACAATCGCATTCTCGTTGTACAGCTCCAGAATGGTCGTACAAGCCTTGCCCTCCGGCACCTTAACCACATCGTCAAGGCGGCGGGAGCAGATATCATAAGTCAATCCGCCCACCCGTTTCACGGCAGCGCCATCGACAAATTTATTAATCTCTTCCAGGGTGATCACTTCTCCGCGCTTCAGCGCTTCGCTCATCGACGCCGCGCCGGAAGGCTCAACACCAATAACCTTTGTAGAAGGGCTCACCGTCTTCACATAGGTGGCAACACCCGCTGCCAGGCCGCCTCCGCCAATGGTAACGAACACAAAGTCAGCGGGCTTGTCCAGGCTCTCCATAACTTCCATCGCAATCGTACCGTTTCCGGCAATAATCCGCGGTTCATCGAACGGATGAATCAGCGTCATACTATGATCAATGCATGCCTGCAGCGCCTCATCGTAAGCATCATCGAAGGTGTCGCCCCTTAGAATAACCTCAACATACTCCCCGCCGAACTTCCGGACCTGCTTAATCTTTTGATTAGGAGTGGTGGTTGGCATATATATCTTCCCTTTAATGCCCAGAGCCTTGCAGGAGTAGGCTACACCCTGCGCATGATTCCCCGCGCTTGCACAGACAATGCCCTTGGCTCTGTCCTCTGCAGACAAGCTGCGGATCATATTATAGGCCCCCCGGATCTTGAAGGAGCGGACAATCTGCAGATCCTCACGTTTCAAATACACATTACAGCCGTATCTGGCCGACAGCACCGCATCCAATTGCAACGGGGTACGGACGATAACCTCCCGCAGCACATGATGCGCACGCACAATATCTTCCATTCCTACGATCGGGTCTTCGCCTTCTCTCATTTTCCTTCGCCTCACTGTCTCTAACTTATCAATTTGCTTCTTGTAACATACTCTTCCGAGGACATTTTTTCAAGCATTGTCCTCTCCGGGCTGTGCTTGATCTCTTCTCTCCCGGCAATGCCTGTGTAATCTGCCCTACATTCTCAGAAGCGCGCTGAAGCCGTTCGCGGACCTTGATGCTGATATCCCTCTACCGTTTCACTCCAAAAGAGCATACCTTAACAAGCGTTCACCTTTGTAAACGCCTAATTCGAAGCCGGTTTATTGGATTATACAAGAATATAAACCTATTTATATTAGGTTTATGTCAGGGAGATTGTCACATTTGATTAACAGGGAGGTTATGGAGAATAATTTAAGGTGGGGTTATAGCAGAGGCGTTGTACCACCGCAGGTATTGTATTGCTTTTTCTCCAAATAATAGCCTGCGGCGTAAACGACCTGCTGTTCCATTCGAGCATGTCCAAGTATGCTGGTGCATCTGATAGAGAGAATAACTGCGAAGGGCGGTGTAATGCGTAGAGTGCTTCCACGCTCCCCTTTAGGATGCGGAGTTTGCGGTCCGGTACAGCTGTGCATGCGTTGGCCATAGCTCTTCGGCTGCCAGCCTGCTGCCGGCTGCACCTGATCTTTTTTTCACTTGGGCGACGTTGCTTCGGGTGTATTGATTAATCAGTTCGTCGAGTACCATCGATTGATGAAGCACAGCCGGATGATCCAGATCGTACTTGTATTGCAGATTGTTCAAATCTTGCCGGGCTTGTTCCAAGGTTTGTTTCAAACAGTCCTCTTCTCTCACTTCTATCCCTCCTCTTTTAGTATTTTAGAGGGCTATGTCTTTTTCGGGGTGAAAATTTTTTCAGATAATTTTTGGGGGAGAATTGAAAAAGGACCAGTCAAAAGACCTGATCCTTTTCCGAGCTATATCGTCTACTCCAGAACTATAGTAATAGATTAACCCCCATGATTATCGGACTGAATGACGAAGGAATGTGAGGTACTCGAATGAATTGGAACAACAAGCACCAGGGCAAAACTAGCTACGACCAATAGGGATGCCAATTTTCTTTTCATGTTCTTCTTCCTCCTCTTTTAATAGGTTCTGATATCTATGTTGTATTTCATGGGGTGCAAATGCTCTGTATCTCTCAAATAACCTCACACAGGCGAGAATACGGGTCTCGTTGTTGATGAGAGATGACGTGAACAGACTAGACAATAAGTAATCAAAACCTATCTGGAATAGGCTTTGTCTCAGATAGTACAGGGCCACTCCGTATAGAAAACGGGCATGCTGCTCAGAGACCACTTGCTTCGTATATACACCCACAGCCTCTTGATGTTTTATCTGCATGTAGCCGTTGATTTCAGAACTAAAATACTGCAGGATGTGATCCACATTGAGATCAAACAGATTGGCCGCCTCTGTAATATTTAATAAACCAACCAGAAGCTCGTCCTTGTTCTGTTCGATATAGAAAACATAATCGGCTAGCACACTTGCATCCCCGCGCATCAGTTTGGATACGTAGATGTTGGCCTGTGCCCATCCTTTATACAGTTTCAGCCAATGCAAGGTGTCCTCATCGGTTTCCTTGACCCAGCTCAAGTCTTCATAGGCGTATGTATATTGGATTCCCTGCTCATAATCGTTCCTGGAATCGCAGACACTCCCACGAAGCAGATAAGAGAAAGCCAGATATACAAACATCGGTTTCTTAGGTTTCTTAGGTTGCTCCCGTTTTGCCCTCGCTGGCTGAGGTATCGTAAAAAGCTGGATACGTGCTAGCCGTTCCATCTCCTCGGCTATCGGTTCCACTTTGTCCCAACGCCTCAGTGAACGGTAGGTATTCGCCAGATCCCTAAGCGCATCAAGCTGATCGATTTCGTCAAGCCGGTCTACAAAAGGCTCAAACTGGAGTGCACACTGGAGGTTGTCCTCCTGATTATTGCTTAACCGAAGCGTAAACAGGCGATACTGGCAAAAGGCCAGGCGTTCGGAGTGCTGCCTCCTCTCACTCAGAGCAACGCTCTCATAGAGCAAGATTGCTGCGGCGCGTCTGCCTTCCACGAAGAATTCCTCAGCCGTCTCAAACAGCAAAGGGGAATAGGTCAGATTGTCCAGGAGCAGCGGCAGAATCCGCTTGATACAATCCAGCTTGTCCAGCTCTGCACAACGGTAGAGAAAGGGTCTGACTCTGCGCCAGTTCGGTACGGCTTCAACCATACATTCCTGAATATACTGCTCGTAGAAATGTCCTTTGGGCAAGCCGAGGACAGCAGTCATACGGTCCAGCTGATCCACGCCCATAATCCGGTTACCCTTTAGAATAGAGCTCACGGTACCTGCATTAAGCCCCGCAAGCTTTCCCAACTGGCTGAAGCTCAGAGCCTCACGTTCGATAAAACGCTCCAGCTCGGTGCGAATCGTGGTTGCATGGTTCAAAAAAAACACCCCTTAGAACCGCTTCACAATGGCGATATTTCCCGATGTAACTTCGCTAACATTTGATAATATTTTCTAATATATTGCAAATATAACCATATTCCCTTGTCAGGTCAAATCTTTTTTTTGCATTCTACTTTTTTCTGCATCATGTTATATAATGCAACATTTTTCGCGCGAAATTCAGACATAAAACACAAAAAAATCACAGCCATATCCGGCTGTGATTTACATTTCTGTGTTCATCCCTACTGCTTCAGCATCCATTTCAGCAGATCAGGTACGCTCGCCCATAGGCGGGAGTGCATAATAACATATTCAATCGCTTCATTGGAATCACCCATTCCGACAAAATCAGGGAGGTTATGCGGCAGCCGCTTCACACCCAGCAGATAATCGGGCACATGCTTGTTCACACCCCGTGCCACGCGGTAGAGCATTTTGAGCTGGGAGGTGATTCCGTTCTTCTTGTATTCCAGAATGATGCGGTCATAGGCAAAAGCAGCTGCAGCATCATCCTTGCCGAACTTCTCCAGCACCTGCTCAGCCTGCTTCAACTGGTTGCTATACAGGTATACGGCAGCAAGCAGATAACGCGCACCGGTATTATCTTCCGTATTCAGCTCAAGAATATGCTCCAGGATTTGCGCTGCTTCTTTGGCATTGCCGCCAAACCAGCAGGATTCAGCATAGCTTTTACAAATCCGGATGTATGGACGGGTCTCATGAAGACCCCAGAAGTATCCCTTATTCTTCTCAAAAAAGAGTTCACCCAGCTCTCGTTCACCTGCAGCGATCCCCGCCTTGAGATGAGCCCGTGCGTCATGCTCATTCTCCGATTCTTCAGCCAGGATCAGATAGGCGTCTGAGCTGTCGGGATACAGGTCCAGTGCAGTCTGCGCCAGCTGTATTCTCCGTTTGGAGGACGTTGCTTCCATGGCTTTGTACAGCAGAGCCTGGGCTTTATCCTTGGGTGTGCCCGGGCCGTTCATTGCCAAAAGCTCATCTGCCTCGCCGCCCATGCCATACTCCTCGATATAGTTAAGCATTTCTTTGACCTTGCGTGAAATAGTAGCCGTCGTGACCTCATATTTGTCAGCGAGATCGGCCTGTGTAATATTGAAGCCGTATTCCTCAGACAGCAGATACTCGATTGCCGCACAGAAGGAGCCTGTCTTCTTTACAGCAGGTCTGGTCTGGCGGGAATACCCGTTCCACAGCACCAGGGCTTCAAAAATCAGCTCCCGCTCGTATTGATTTCTCATACTCTCGATAAGCTGCAACGCCAACTGTTCGTGAGCCGGGTGCTCCCATTTTAGTTCACGAGCCACCATCTTTTTCAGCTTGGTCAGGGTAAGCTTGTTCTCAGGCCGAATTGCGGTTTCCTGGACTGCCTCTTCCATTTCCGGCAGCAAGGCTGCCGCCTCCTGTGCGGCCGCTTCCCCCGTTGTTACCAGCCGCAAGATGGATTCTACTGCAGAGGATTCCTTGTCCAGGCAGCATCTCTTATATTTTTTCCCGCTTCCGCATGGGCACAAGTCATTTCTTCCAACCTTACTCAAAAGTAATTCCCCCTTAAATCTGTAACTAACCATTCGCATGAGCGTATTACTGCTTTAGCACTACAGGTATCATTTCCGGGCACGAGGCATTCTATATGACTTGCATTTCTAATGATTTAAAAAAGGCCTTTCCTGAAAGGAAAGACCCTTTATCTGTATATATCCGCACATTTTTCCCCCGTACGAGTTGTATTATAGCACTTCTTCTATCACTTGTCAGTCCTTTTTTAGGACTAATAGCGTAAAAGGGTTCTCTAATACAGTTCTTTGTCCTCAGACCAATGCCTTCATAGCAATGTCGGTGCGGCTGTGCATTCCGGGAAATGAAATCTTTGCCGCACTGGCATATGCTGCTGAACGCGCTTCGGCAATGCTGGCTCCCATGCCAACTACGCCCAGCACCCGTCCGCCATTGGTCACCCATGTCCCATCTTCCGTACGCGCAGTTCCGGCATGAAAAACCAGCTCATTGGAGTGGTCCCCGAGCCCTGAAATTGGCACTCCTTTTGGATAAGGGCCCGGGTATCCTTCAGAAGCCAAGACTACGCATACCGCGGCTTCCTCGCTCCATTCAATCTCGATATCTGCGAGTCTTCCCTCGGTTACCGCAAGGAAGATCTCCAGCAGATCACTCTTTAATCTTGGAAGCACGACTTGTGTCTCGGGATCGCCAAAGCGTGCGTTAAATTCAATGGTCTTCGGTTTGCCCTCCGGAGAGATCATCAGACCGGCGAACAAGACGCCGCTGAATGGACGGCCTTCTGCCACCATTGCCCGTGCAGTCGGCTTAATAATCGTTTCCACGGCTTCCTGAATAATGGCCTCGTCAATATGGGGCAGAGGTGAATAAGTACCCATTCCGCCTGTATTGGGACCTTTGTCACCGTCAAATGCAGGCTTGTGGTCCTGTGCAGCAGCCATCGGACGCACAGTTTCTCCATCAACAAAGGCAAGAATCGACATTTCCTGTCCGGCCAGAAACTCCTCAATGACCACCTGTGCACCGGCTTCCCCAAACACCTTGGTCACCATGATATCCTGCAGGGCAAGCTCCGCTTCTTCACGGGAATAGGCCACAGTCACACCTTTTCCGGCCGCCAGCCCGTCCGCCTTAATGACAATCGGCAGTCCTTGGCTGCGTAAATAGGCGAGTGCAGCCTCATAATCGCTGAACTTCTCATAGGCTGCGGTAGGAATGCTGTATTTATGCAGGAGGTCCTTCATAAAGGTCTTGCTGCCTTCAATTTCCGCCGCATTCTTGCGGGGGCCGAATACAGGAATATGTTCCGCTTCAAATGCATCGACTATGCCTGCGGCAAGCGGATCATCCGGTCCGATAACGACATAGTCAATGTTCTTGTCCTTGGCAAAAGCGGTCAGCTTATCGAACTCGAACACGTCGATCGGTACACATTCCGCAAGCTGTGCAATCCCGGCGTTGCCGGGTGCACAGTAGATTTTGCCGGCTTTGGGACTGCGGGACAGGCTCCAGATGATGGCATGCTCCCGGCCGCCCCCGCCCACTACTAAAATATCCATTGAAATGAGTCCTCCCAGCGTTCTAGTGTTTGAAATGGCGAACGCCGGTGAAGACCATGGCAATACCATATTCGTTAGCAACCTTGATGGACTCCTCGTCCTTGATGGAACCGCCTGGTTGAATGACTGCGGTTATCCCTGCTTTTGCTGCCATTTCCAGCGTATCGCCCATCGGGAAAAAGGCATCGGATGCGAGTATGGAGCCCTTAGCTTTCTCCCCGGCTTGCTCAATGGCAATCTTCGCTGCACCGACACGGTTCATTTGGCCTGCGCCTACGCCGACTGTCATATCATCTGCCGCCAGCACAATCGCGTTAGATTTCACATGCTTAACGACCTTCCACCCGAATAGCAGCTGCTTCAATTCTTCCTCTGTTGGCTTACGGGTAGTTACTACCTGCAGCTCCTCAGGATTGACGGAATGCACATCGCTCTCTTGAACAACCATGCCGCCTTCAATAGAGGTCACCACAAAGCTCGATTTCCGGGCTGCAGCCGTGCTGAGATTGCCGAGTTTGAGCAGCCGGATGTTCTTTTTCTTCGTGAGAATTTCCAGCGCTTCGTCGGTAAAGCCCGGGGCCAGCACGATTTCCAGAAAAATATCCTTCAGCATATTGGCCGTATCGGCATCAATAATCCGGTTCGCGGCTACAATTCCGCCAAAGATGGAGGTTGGATCGGCATTATAAGCTTTTTGATAAGCTTCATATACACTTGCCCCAACGCCTACGCCGCAAGGATTCATATGCTTAACTGCTACAACAGCCGGCTCTTCGAACTCCTTCACAATCTGCAGAGCCGCATTGGCATCATTGATGTTGTTGTAGGAGAGCTCTTTGCCATGCAGTTGCTCCGCGGCCGTGAGTGTATCCTTGGCAGCTAGAGGTTTGCGGTAGAAGGCAGCCTTCTGATGCGGATTCTCCCCGTAACGCAGATCCTGAATCTTCTCGTAGGTTACCGTATAGCGCTCCGGCAGCGGTTCACCGGTGACATTCGCCAGATAATCGGAGATCAGGGCATCGTAAGCCGCCGTGTGGCGGAACACTTTTGCCGCAAGACGTTTGCGGGTCTCGAGAGTCGTATCTCCGCCTGCGCGTACTTCCTCAAGCACGGTAGCATAATCAGCTGCATCCACTACCACACTGACAAAGGCATGGTTCTTCGCCGCCGAACGCAGCATCGTCGGTCCGCCGATATCGATGTTCTCGATGGCTTCCTCATACGATACATCCGGTTTGGCAATCGTCTCCGCGAACGGATAGAGATTTACCACGACCAGATCGATGTAGTCCAGACCCAGTTCCTGCATCTGACGCGTATGCTCCTCGTTGTCACGAACCGCCAGAAGGCCGCTGTGTACAGCCGGATGCAGTGTTTTAACACGTCCATCCATAATTTCCGGAAAGCCCGTCACATCAGAAATGCCGATGACCGGTACGCCTTCTTTGGCCAAAAGGGTGCTAGTGCCGCCTGTGGAAATGATTTCTACGCCCAATGCAGACAACTCGCGGCAAAAATCCACGATGCCCTGTTTGTCCGATACGCTGACCAGCGCTCTTTTGATGCTCACTTTGAATAGTCCCCCTCCGGATGATGCTGAATTTAGTTACAGGTGAATCGGTACTGAAGCACTGCTATGTGAAAATTGACCTTAGCATTATAAGTTGAACTTTGGGTGGTCCTAATGGGTTCTGGGCGTAACTGCAGGGAATGTTTGGACCTCTATTCACACAACAAAATTCGCACATAACCCTCCTGCTGCTCGACATCTGCTCCACGCTTGTGCAATATTTCCCGAGAAATATCAGAACAGGTCAGGCTCGTCTGAGAAAGTCGATTCATGCGCTTATGAAGCTGCCTCTTGGACACATCCCGGACCAATATGCTATTCGCGGATAATGGTCTGTCTGCCCTCCAGCGTAACCTTCCCCTCAGCCAATGCACGCACAACCTCGGGATACAGCTCATATTCGATCTTATGGATGCGTTCTGCCAGTGACTCCGGCGTGTCGCCAGCATTGACGACCACACTGCGCTGGGCAATAACCGGACCGGTATCCATCCCTCCATCGACAAAATGCACGGTGACTCCCGTCAGCTTAACGCCATAATCCAGAGCCTGGCCAATAGCGTCCTTACCGGCAAACGCAGGCAAAAGCGAAGGATGAATGTTAATAATCCGTCCTCCATAAGGTTCAAGCAAAACCGGGGTAATCAGCCGCATGTATCCGGCCAGAACAATCAGACCGATGTCCCGGCGCTTCAGTTCAGTTACAATCTCAGCCTCATATAGCTCACGGCTTGCAAAATCCTTTGGCCGCAGCAGGAGGGAGGAAATCCCCGCCTCCTCTGCCCGCTTCGCCACTGGCGCTTCTGGTCTGTCGGACACAAGTAGCTCAATTCGGCCTCCGCCAAGCAGTCCTGCCCGCTCCGCCTCTGCCAGTGCGGCAAAATTGCTGCCCTGCCCGGAGGCAAAAACAGCGATCCGGCTCCACTGCATCAGACTTCAGCTCCCGTAAAGGTAACGATACGTTCCCCTTCCGTTACGGTGCCAATCCGGTAAGCTTCTTCTCCGGCAGCCTTCAGCAGCTCCAGTGCACGCTCTCCGTCCGCTTCAGCTACAACCATCACCAGACCTACGCCCATATTAAAGGTGGTAAACATATCCCGGTTGCTCACATTGCCCTTTTTCTGCATCAAATCGAAAATCGGTAATATCGGCCAGGAGCCGTAGTTGATCTCAACATTCACATGGTCCGGCAGTACACGCGGAATATTCTCAATGAACCCGCCTCCGGTAATATGCGCCATCCCCTTGACCGGGAGCTGCTCCAGCAGTGCCAGCAGCGGCTTCACATAGATCTTGGTAGGTGCAAGCAGCACATCTACCAGCGGAGCGCCCAGCTCTGGAATCACAGCGCTCAGTTCATAGCCATCTTCCTCCAGCAAAAGCTTACGCACCAGCGAGAACCCGTTGCTGTGCACCCCACTGGAAGCCAGACCAATGACTGTATCTCCAGGCGCAATGTCCGCACCTGTTACCAGCTTGGCCTTGTCCGCCACACCCACCGTGAATCCGGCGATATCATATTCGCCTGCTGAATACATACCCGGCATCTCCGCAGTCTCGCCGCCGATCAGTGCGCAGCCTGCCTGATGGCAGCCTTCAGCGATCCCGGCAACAATGGCCTCGATCTTCTCCGGCACCACCTTATCGCAGGCCAGGTAATCGAGGAAGAACAACGGCTCTGCACCCTGTACTACAATATCATTCACACACATGGCTACGGCATCAATACCAATCGTGTCGTGGCGGTCGGCAGCGAAAGCGATTTTGAGCTTCGTGCCCACCCCATCGGTTCCCGATACGAGCACCGGCTCTTCATACTTGTCTTTATTGAGACCAAAGAGCGCTCCGAAGCCGCCCAGCTCCGTCATGACTTCCGGACGGTACGTGCGCTTCACATGCTTCTTCATGCGTTCAACCGCTTCATTGCCAGCCGCAATATCCACTCCGGCGTTTTTGTAAGCTTCTGACACTTGGGACACCTCATTTGAATTAGTTTAGAGCGCGTGTGGTCGGGGCGGCAGGGATTTGAAGCTGGGGTGGTTATTATCGTGATTACAAGGAATGTTTGGACTTCCGATTGCTGTTATGGTTGGATTTCTTTGATTTGAACCGCTCTTCGCGGTAGAAATCCACCCATAAAGGCAAGCGCTACGCTTCTCCAGTTCCAAACTTCCTCTCCATCACTCCAACCACCGGGTTCAAACCCGGCCGCAAGCCGAACTTACGCGCCTTGCACAGGGCAGTCAGTCGGCGCTCTTGGCGAAGCCAAGCGCCTCCTTTAGCGAGAGCACCCCCGCTTTTGCGGAGCAAACAGGACGGGGGCTTGAGCCTTTGGTGTTGGCGCACGGGGCGAAGCCGTGCGCTCCTCAGGCGAGAGCCCTCCGCTTTTGCGAAGCAAACAGGACGGGGGCTCGGGCCTTCGGTGTTGGCGCACGGGGCGAAGCCGTGCGCTCCTCGGGCGTGAGCACCCCCGATTTTGCGGAGCAAACAGGACGGGGGCTTGAGCTTTCGAGCCCGGCGAGGCAGCATGCCGCCAGGGCGCGGTGCGCCGTTAAGCGTGTCCGCAGGACAAAGCGGGCACCTGCACCCACGCCCTCTTAGAAAGTTAAAAGCAAACTCCTACCGCCAAACTTTCGGGTGGCCGGAGGGCAGCGCCCTTCGGAATCCCCCTTTGCAAGGGGGACTTAGGGGGATGTCTAACAGCTGCATCCGTCCTTCTCTTCCCCGCCGAAATCCACCTGCGTCGGATAATCATTATCGAAGCAGGACAGGCACAGGCCGCCTTTGTAATCCCCGCTGTTATACCCTCCGATGGACTGAATCAGGCCCTCCGGGGAGAGGAACGCCAGGGAATCAGCATTGATCTCTTCGCACATTTCGGCAATCGTCTTGTAAGAGGCGATCAGCTCGCGGCGGTCCGGTGTATCGATCCCGTAGAAGCAAGGATTCTTGAATGGCGGTGAAGTAATCCGCACATGGACTTCGGTTGCTCCGGCTTCGCGCAGCAGGTTGACGATCCGGCGCGAGGTAGTGCCGCGCACGATGGAATCGTCAATCATGACTACGCGCTGGCCTTCAACGACGCGGCGGACTGCGCTCAGCTTCATCTTTACGCCCTGCTCACGGAGTTCCTGGCTAGGCTGAATGAAGGTCCGGCCCGTGTATTTGTTCTTGATGAGGCCAAGCTCATAAGGAATACCCGTCTGTTCAGCATAGCCAATGGCTGCTGAGATACTGGAGTCCGGTACCCCCGTTACGATGTCTGCATCCACGAACGCTTCCAGGGCCATACGGCTGCCCATCCGCTTACGGGCGGAGTGCAGGTTGGAGCCGTTCAGGTCGCTGTCGGGACGGGCGAAATAAATATACTCCATGGCACACAGTGCTTTGCGCTGCGGCTCGGCGAAACGGTCTTCCTTGAAGCCGTTCTGATCAAGCACCAGCAATTCCCCGGGTTCAATGTCACGGACGAACTGAGCACCAATGACCTCCAGTGCGCAGGATTCTGAAGCGAAAACATAAGCTTCACCTACACGTCCCATCACTAGCGGGCGGAGGCCATGCGTATCGGATGCTACGATCAGCTTGTCATTTGTCATCAGCAGGAAGGCAAAGCCTCCTACGAGCTGCTTAAGCGCATCTTTGGTAGCTTCGACAAAATCCTTCTGCGACCGCGCAATCAGATGCGCCAGGACTTCCGTGTCACTTGTGGTCTGGAAAATTGATCCGCCCTGCTCCAGCTGCTTACGGATCAGCGGCTCATTGACGATGTTCCCGTTGGTGGCGATCGCCAGATCCCCGTCACGGTATTTGAAGACCAGAGGCTGCGCATTAGTCAGCCGGCTGTCGCCACTGGTGGAATAGCGCACATGGCCAATGGACATATTGCCAATCAGCGAGGCGATTTTGTCCTTGTCGAACACTTCTTTGACCAGTCCCATCCCCCGGTGGTAGTTGAAATCGCGTCCATCTGCCACGCAGATGCCTGCGCTCTCTTCTCCCCGGTGCTGCAGAGCGTGCAGGCCGTAATACGACATGGAGGCGGCCTCCGGGTGTCCGAAGACCCCGAAGACGCCGCATTCTTCTTTTAGTGTGTCAAAAATATCTCCCGAGCCCGTTCCTTCGTTGTAAAAGTCGCCGGTCCACAGGATAGGGGTCTCCTGCTTGTTCCCGGTCTTTATTTCATAAGACATGGAATAGCATCCTCCCAAGTGGTTTTTAATGCTGCTACCGCCTCGTCCAGCGCGGATGCGCCATCCAGAGACACACGAAGTCTGTCGCCACCGACGGTGCCGATGATTTCAACCGGTACACCGTAAGCAGTTATGGCTGCTTTCAGCTCTTCTGCACGGTCAGGTGCCGATGTCAGCACAATGCGGGACTGGCTCTCGCTGAACAACGCCACATCCGGGCGCAGTCCGCCAGCAGACAGCTCCACATTCGCGCCGAGCGAACCGCTAATACAGCTCTCCGCCAGCGCTACAGCTAAACCGCCTTCCGAAAGGTCATGCGCCGAGCGGACCAATCCACTTCGAATGGTGCCAAGCACAGCATCCAGCAGCTTTTGCTCAGTAGCCAGATCCAGTTCTGGCGGACGTCCTTCAGTCAGACCGTGTACGGCATACTGGAACTCACTTCCGCCAAGCTCTGCTTTGGTTACACCCAGCAGCAGAATAGCATCGCCTTCTTGCTTGAAGGCTTGTGTAGTAATGTGATCGGTATCTTCAACCAGTCCCACCATACCAACAACCGGGGTCGGATAGATGGCGCCGGCAGCATTTTCGTTGTACAAGCTGACATTCCCGCCGATAACCGGCGTATCCAGCACACGACAGGCTTCAGCCATCCCGTCTACCGCCCGTTCCATCTGCCAGAAAATCTCCGGCTTCTCCGGACTGCCAAAGTTCAGGTTGTCCGTAATCGCCAGCGGCTTCGCCCCGGAACAAACGATGTTGCGCGCCGCTTCACTTACCGCAATGCGTCCGCCCACTTCAGGGTCCAGATAAACATAACGTCCGTTGCAGTCTGTAGTCATTGCCAGGCCCTTGCGTGTGCCGTGAATCGTTACCACTGCCGCATCCGAGCCTGGACGCACCGCAGTACTGGTCCGTACCATATAATCATATTGGTTATACACCCATGCTTTGCTTGCCACTGTCGGTGAAGCCAGTATAGTGCGCAGTGCGCCGCCAAGATCAGTTACCTCGTCATAGCGCAGCGTGTCAACCGTAGCGTTCTCCTCATAGTACGCAGGAACTGCAGAAGGTTTGTTGTAGATCGGACATTCATCCACAAGAGCCGTTACAGGCATATCACCGACAACCTCGCCGTGATGGAACAGCTTCAGACGTCCATCATCCGTTACCTTGCCCACCTTGCGGCAAATGACACCCCAGCGGTCAAAAATCTCCTGTGCCTGAGCCTCATCCTTAGGCTCTACCACAAACAGCATCCGCTCTTGTGATTCAGAGAGCATCATTTCGTAAGGCGTCATACCATCTTCACGCTGTGGCACCTGATCCAGATAGAGTTCAAGACCATTGCCCGCTTTACTTGCCATTTCAGCACTGGAACAGGTCAATCCGGCTGCGCCCATATCCTGAATGCCCAGCACGATGCCGCTGTCGATCAGCTCCAGGCAGGATTCCATGACCAGCTTTTCCATAAACGGATCGCCAACCTGCACTGCCGTCTTCTTGGCTTCCGATTCTTCACTCAGCTCAACAGAGGCAAAGGTTGCCCCGTGAATCCCGTCACGTCCGGTAGGCGGACCAACGTAAAACACCGGATTGCCCACACCTTTAGCGACACCGCGCTGGATTTTATCATGATCAATGAGTCCGACACACATCGCATTGACCAGCGGATTGCCGTCATAGCTGTTGTCGAACATAATTTCGCCGCCTACAGTAGGAATTCCGATACAGTTACCGTAGCCTGCGATACCGGATACCACATGCTCGAACAAATATTTTACCCGGTCGCTCTCAAGCTTCCCGAAACGCAGGGAGTTGAGTAGCGCTACCGGTCTTGCACCCATGGAGAAAATATCGCGGATGATTCCGCCCACCCCGGTTGCCGCTCCTTGATAAGGTTCAACTGCCGACGGATGGTTATGGCTTTCGATTTTGAATACCACTGCCTGGTTGTCACCGATGTCTACGATTCCCGCACCTTCACCAGGTCCCATCAGTACACGCGGTCCGCTTGTAGGGAAACGGCCCAGCAGCGGTTTGGAGTTCTTATAGGCGCAGTGCTCAGACCACATTACGCTGAATACACCGATTTCCGTATAGTTTGGCTTGCGGCCCATGAAAGAAGTGATGAGCTCATATTCGCTGTCCGACACACCGAATTGACTGTAGATTTTCTGCTCCGCGATTTGCTCTGCGGTCGGCTCCTTAACGGATACTTGCTGCGTCATAACGATCCCTCCATGTCTTGAGAATGGATGTGAACATCCGTTTGCCGTCTTCCGAACCCAGCAGGCTGTTCGCCGCGCGTTCCGGGTGAGGCATCATGCCAACTACATTGCCCTGCACATTGCAAATGCCCGCAATATGTTCCACAGAACCGTTAGGGTTATCGCTGTAAGTGAAGACGATCTGATTGTTAGCTTTTAGTCCGGCCAGAGTCTCTTCATCGCAGTAGTAGTTGCCTTCACCGTGCGCGATTGGAATGACGATCTCTTCATCCTTCGTATAATCAATAGTAAACGGGGTAGTGTTATTAACCACCTTAAGCACCGAATCATGACAGCGGAACTTCATCGACATGTTGCGGCGAAGAGCTCCCGGCAGTAAGCCTGCTTCGGTCAAAATTTGGAACCCGTTGCAGATGCCCAGCACGTATTTGCCCTGTTCTACCGCTTTGGCCACTTCGGCCATGACCGGAGCAAACCGGGAAATCGCGCCACAGCGCAGATAATCACCATAAGAGAAACCGCCTGGTACAATAATGCAGTCATAGTCCGACAGATCCGTCGCCGTATGCCACACGTAATCTACAGGCTCACCAAGGCTGTCTTCTACAGCTTTGTAGCAGTCAATGTCACAATTGGAGCCCGGAAAGACAAGTACAGCAAATTTCATGACTTTTAGTCCTCCAATTCGTAGCGGTAATCCTCGATCACCGTGTTGGCCAGCAGCTTTTCGCACATTTCTTTAAGGCGTCCTTCCGCTTCAGCGCGGTTATCAGTATCCAGAGTCAGTTCCATATACTTGCCGATCCGCAGGCTCTCCACTTCCTGAAAACCTACGGAATGCAGCGCTCCTTGCACGGCTACACCTTGGGGATCGAGTACACTTTTCTTGATGGTGACATAGACTGTCGCTTTTAACATACGCTTGTAGTTCCTCCTAAAATTTAATGAGCTTGACTTGGCGTAACTATGACCACTTACAATCTATAAAGACTTGCCGGTGAGACGATGATAAATGTCCAGATAACGGCGTGTTGTCTCTTCCACTACTTCAATAGGCAGCGGGTCAGGCGTACTGTTCTTATCCCAAGAGGATGCGGACAAGTAGGTCCGGACCGGCTCCTTATCCATGCTGTCGATCTCAATATCCAGTGCGTAGTTATCCTTAGCCCAGAAGCGTGAAGCATCCGGTGTAAAAATCTCATCGATCAGGATCACTTTGCCGTCCAGCAGACCGAACTCGAATTTGCAGTCCGCCAGGATAATACCGCGCTCTTCACAGTATTCTCTGGCAAAAGCGAACAGCTTCAGGCTCTTCTCCTTCAACTCCAGTGCCAGCTCAGCACCAATCAGCTCCTGCATATTCTCAAAAGGGATATCCTCATCATGACCGACATCATTTTTGGCAGCAGGGGTGAAAATCGGCTGGGCCAGTACTGCATTTTTGCGCAAGCCTGGGGGAAGCTCGATTCCGTTAACTTTCCCAGTCTCCTGATATTGCCGCCAGCCTCCACCGGTGATGCAGCCGCGCACGACGCATTCAATATCAATTCGTTCCGCCTTGCGGACGACCATGATACGGTTTTTGAGCGCCTCCCGGTCTTTTGCGATCTCTCCCAGCTGGTCCACATCGATATGAACGACATGATTCTCCATCAGTTCCTTGGTTAATCCGAACCAGAAGGCGCTGAGGCGGTTGAGCACATTGCCTTTCTCCGGCACCGCCGGATCAAGGACATAGTCGAATGCGGATATCCGGTCCGTGACGACGACCAGCATTTCTTCCCCCAGATCGTATAATTCGCGGACCTTACCTTTGTAGAGCAGCGGTGCATTTACCAGATCCACAGCCGTGGATACGGCAGGGTATGCCATGACCTTTCCTCCCTTGAACTAATGATCTTGCGTATATACTTGAGCAAAAAGAGCTGGGACGTCTTCTTTTCTTCGATTCGAATCCACAAAATTGAATACTCCTTGGGGTTAATAGGTTCACTGCAAGAAATGTTTGGACTTCCGATCGCTGTTATGGTCATATTTCTCTGATTTAACCGCAAGCTGCGGTAGAAATCTGACCATAGCATATGCTTCCGAAGCGAGCTTTCCTACGGAAAGCTTTCAGGCGAACGCTGACGCTTCTCCAGTTCCAAAATTTCTTTCCGCTCCTCATTAACCGACAATTCGCCTTTAATTCTGTCGCTAACGCTCCTGAACAACAACTGTCCTGCTTTCCGCTCGTATTATTCTCGAGCTCCTCAGTTCACCACTAACTTACCTTTATTAAATAAGCTCCAGCTTGCGGAAGATGGTGTCCACATGCTTAAGGTGCCAAGAAGGATTAAAAGCATCCTCAATCTCTTCCGGGCTAAGTACGGCAGTGATTTCCGGGGTAGCTTCAACGATATCGCGGAACTGGGTTTGTTCCTCCCAGGCCTGCATCGCCCGCGGCTGCACGGTATCGTAAGCCTGCTCACGGCTGAAGCCTTTGTCGATGAGCTTGGTCAGAATACGGCCGGAGAACGGTACGCCGAAGGTCCGGTTCATGTTGCGCTTCATATTTTCCGGGAATACGGTCAGGTTCTTCACAATGTTGCCGAAGCGGTTCAGCATGTAGTTCAGCAGCATAGTTGCATCCGGCAGGATAATCCGCTCCACGGAGGAGTGCGAGATATCGCGTTCATGCCACAGCGGCACGTTCTCGTAAGCAGTAACCATGTGGCCGCGAATGACGCGCGACAAGCCGGAGATGTTCTCACAGCCGATGGGATTGCGTTTGTGCGGCATTGCCGAGGAACCCTTTTGGCCTTTGGCAAAAGCTTCCTCCACCTCGCGGATTTCGCTCTTTTGCAGTGCCCGGATCTCGGTGGCGAACTTGTCCAGGGACGTGGCGACGAGCGCCAGGGTAGCCATATATTCGGCGTGACGGTCACGCTGCAGCGTTTGTGTAGAAATGGGCGCCGGGCTGGTGCCGAGCTTGCGGCAGACGAATTCTTCAACAGACGGATCAATGTTGGCGTAGGTGCCGACTGCGCCGGAGATTTTGCCGAACTGCACACCGTTCGCAGCATGGCGGAAACGTTCCAGGTTACGCTTCATTTCCTCGTACCAGAGTGCCATTTTGAGACCAAAGGTAGTTGGCTCTGCATGCACGCCATGGGTGCGTCCCATCATCGGAGTGTCTTTGTATGCCAGCGCCTTGTCTTTGAGAATTTCAATAAAGTTCACGATGTCCTTCTCCAGGATTTCGTTGGCCTGGCGCAGCAGGTAGCCGAGCGCCGTGTCGACAACGTCCGTGGAAGTGAGTCCGTAATGCACCCATTTGCGCTCCGCACCCAGGCTCTCGGATACCGCACGGGTAAAAGCAATCACATCATGGCGCGTTTCCAGCTCAATCTCATTAATGCGGTCGATGTCGAATTTGGCATCCTTCCGCAGCTTCGCGGCATCCTCATGCGGGATTACTCCCAGCTCGGCCCAAGCCTCACAGGCACAAATCTCCACTTCCAGCCACGCGTTGAATTTATTTTCTTCGGTCCAAATGGCCCGCATCTCAGGTCTGCTGTAACGTTCGATCATATCTGGTCAGTTCCTCCAAAGTTTAGTTTGCTCTACCCAGGACAGCCCGTCGCCGGTATCCTTGCAGAGCAGGTTGATATGGCCCATTTTACGGCCGGTTTTGCTCTCGGTCTTGCCATATATATGAAGCTTGGGTGCTACACCAAGCCGGTTTGCTTCTTCATTCACCGTGC
Source organism: Paenibacillus sp. P46E (assembly GCF_001909095.1). Taxonomy (NCBI): domain Bacteria; kingdom Bacillati; phylum Bacillota; class Bacilli; order Caryophanales; family Paenibacillaceae; genus Paenibacillus; species Paenibacillus sp. P46E. Next base: position 8,183 of record NZ_LVYZ01000048.1, on the reverse strand, counting down.
TGACTGCCTGAACAGCCCCGTCCAGATGCTGGCCAAGCACGTTCACCATGACCACTGGGGTCAGCAGTGAGGTGTCGCCAAGCGGCAGATTGCAGATGGCACGCACATGCTGCTCGAACTGCGAGGTTACGCAGGCGTCCATCGTATAATGCCCGGAATTATGCGGACGCGGCGCCAGCTCATTCACGAACAACTCGCCCTCTTCGGTCACGAACATTTCCACGGCCAGCAGTCCAACGGCATTCATCCCGGCAACAATCTGTTCGGCCAGCTCGCAGGCCCGCTGCTGAATCTCCTCAGGCACTCTTGCTGGTACGATGGACAGGTGCAGGATGTTGTTCACGTGAATGTTCTCCGCAGGCGGGAAGCTCTTGACCTCGCCGGAGGCGCTCCGGGCGGCAACCACAGAAATTTCGCACTGGAAAGCGACAAATTTCTCCAGCACCAGCTCAGGTAGCGCCCCCCCGGCAGGCGTTCCGGGAACTACCTGCCGGAAAGCGGCCTCCAGCTCTTCAGAGTGCCGGATGACGGCTTGTCCCTTGCCGTCATACCCCCCTGTGGCTGTCTTCAGCACACAGGGCAGGCCCAGATCGGCAGCCGCGGCCGTAAGCTCCGCCAGGCTGCCGACCTTGCGGTACGGGGCAACGGATACGCCCGCTGCCTCGATGGCGGCTTTTTCGCGCAGCCGGTGCTGCGTCGTATACAGCAGCGCGCTGCCCTGCGGCACGTACGACTCTGCCGTCAGCAGCGCGGCCACGCCCGCGTCGACGTTCTCGAACTCGTACGTGATGACGTCTGCGCGCTGCGCCAGCTCACGCGCTGCGTCCCGGTCGTTGTACGCCGCTGTAATCTGCGGCGTCACCTGTCCGCAGGGCGCATCCGGCGCGGGGTCCAGCGCCACGAAGCGATAGCCCATGGCGCTGCCGGCCAGCGCCATCATACGCCCGAGCTGCCCGCCGCCGAGCACGCCGATGGTTGCTCCTGGCAGGAGCGTCCGGGGTGTGCCTGCACCTGTCACGCCCGTGTCTGCCGGAGCAGCAATCCCTTTACCCTCTGCCTGCAGCATTTCCCGGCTCCCTTGCCCCGTTATGCCGGAGCCATCTGCCTTCAGCTCTTCCGGCCTCATAGGCTCTCGCTGCTTTCCAGCACTTCGCGCTGAATGGCATCGCGCCGCTGCTGCGCCCGGATCTGCACCTCAGGATCGAACGCGCCGATGATCTGTGCGGCAAGCAGCCCCGCATTGGTCGCTCCAGCACGGCCAATCGCTACCGTGGCTACCGGGATGCCTCCCGGCATCTGCACGATAGAGAGCAGCGAGTCCAGGCCGTTCAGCGCCTTGGACTGCACAGGGACACCGATCACAGGCAGCATCGTCTTCGCTGCCACCATACCTGGCAGATGCGCAGCTCCGCCTGCCCCTGCAATAATCACGCGTAGACCGCGGCCTGCTGCCTCTTCGGCGTAGCGGAACATCAGATCCGGTGTGCGGTGTGCCGAGATCACCTTTTTCTCATACGCTATGCCCAGCTCCTCAAGCACAAGACATGCTTGCTCCATCGTTTCCCAATCTGATTTGCTGCCCATGATGACACCAACCTGCACAGACATGATTCAACCTACCTTCCGCTTCTCTATTTTAGAGACTCATGTTGCTATAAGTTTGTCCTGTTTCCATTCAGTTTTCCATAAATCCGAAAAAAAAAGCCCGGATTCCAAACGCATTTTGCTGCGGGTGGACCCAGACTACTGCAGGAATTAGGAGTGCCGCATCGGATATATGGCTGCAGCGGCATGTAACAGGGACAAGCGCACAGCTCGCCGCCCCGGGCACGAGGCGGCGCTGACGGCCGTTCTAGTCATCCTATTCCCTCGTAGTCCGGCAATTTACGGTTACCGGGTAGAAACTTCCGGGCCCTATCCCCGGTTTTATACGAGCTCTTCATAGGTTCATCTTAACAATGGCCTACACTTCATGTCAACTTAAACACGAACATTGTCATATAAAGGAGATGAAACGTTCGCTTTTGGGCACATTTGGATTTTCTTGCCGGCACGGGATTTAGCTGCCTATAAGAAAAAGGGGAACGCATAGCGCTCCTCCAGGAAATTATATTATTTAACGACCAAAACCGGAATGCGTGCACTCTGAACTACATTGTGGCTGACACTGCCCAGAACGAATTCACGAATTCCGCCAAGCCCGCGGCTGCCGATCACGATTACATCCGCACCATGCTCCTTAGCATAACTCAATATCACTTCAGCAGGAGATCCCTGCAGCAGCTCAACCGTTGCGTTCAGTCCTTCCGCTTCCAGACGGCTCTTCACTTCTTCGGTGGTTTGTACCGCCAAATCATAATAATCCTTGTTCACTGATGCCGGCAGAGGCGCGAGAGCTTCCCCGATAAAAAACCGCGGGAATTCGAAAGCGTGTACGACGTAAAGGGAAGAGCCCGGAGTTACCTTAGCCAGTTCGATTGCGCGCTCCAGCGCCTGATTGGAAGCCTTGGAACCGTCATAGGCCAGCAAAATTTTCGAGAATAACATGTACGCCACCTCTTCTTCTGTTTTGTCTATCCCAAAAAGTAACCATAGAGCAAGATATTCAGCAGCAGCAAGAGCGGAATTCCAATCCTGAAGGAAGTATGCCTGGTCTTGTGACGTTTGCGGTACATGGCGATAAGAACACCCAGCGCTCCGCCCATGAATGCCAGCAAAAACAAAGTTTTTTCCGGCACCCGGTCCCGTCTCTTACGGGCCCTGTTCTTGTCCTCGGACATGACCACATACCCGATAATATTAATCAGTGCGAACCACAGCAATACAACCTGGACCATGCTTTCCAGCCCCTCCTCCACACAGCCTATCTACTGTATATTATATTACCCTTTTGGACAAAAAACCAATAACCCTTACATCAGCTGCCAAGTTTCTGCTCTGACTGCCTGACTTGGTCACCGGCTCTGCCCGCATCCCTGATCCATACCCAGGAGAGCAATGCGGCAAGAGCTCCCGCGATCCCTCCCAGCCAGAAACCACCCTTTAATCCATAAGCTGAACTCATCCATCCCGCCACAAAAGGTCCACCCGACATACCAATAGCATACACTGCCTGATAGAACCCCATTGCCGTCGCCCGTTTGAACGGAGCCACCCCGGAGACTGATTTGCCCAGCAGCAAAGGAAAGATCAGCCCCTGCATAAAACCATTCCCCACCTGGGTCGCGCACAGAGCAATGAGTGTCGGCATTGACGGAATTAGCAGAGTGAACAGTGCACTTCCGGCAAAACCAAGCAGCAGCGTTCCGCGGTCTCCGAGCAGCCTGCCGAACCAGCGGGAACCATATAACGTAGCTGCCGCATGGGGCAGCATGAAGGCCAGCGTAAGCCAACCTAAGCTTTCCTTACTCGCTCCAATGGCAAGCGCCTGATTCGGGGTATAACCGAACATCGTAATGAAGAGCACACAATGCGCCAGCACTGATAAAAGCGACACTTTGACCAGCAGCGGTTCCTTGATTACTTCAGCAAGGTCCTTGATCTTTATCGTATTTTCGCGTTTGTCCTGCAGTTGTTCCGGCAAGCGGAGTGCTAATAACAGTGCAGCCGCCGCAACCACTCCGCCAATGATAAACGGGGCATTCCAACCCCAATGCTCTGTTATGTATCCACTGATCATCATGCTTGCCAGCTGTGCAATCACCGTTGTGAACTGCAGCATACCCATGGCTCTTCCAGCCTGCTCCTTCGGAAAATATCCGGCAAACATCACCGAATAGACAACCCAAGCTGAGGCAGCAATTCCGGAAACCGCCCGTGCGGCTAGAGCCCAGCCAGGACTTGCACCCGCGAGGAACAGCAGACAGCTGGAGCCGCTTGCGATCAGTCCCAGATAGATAAACGGCCTACGCCGGTTCAGAACATCCGAGCCTATGCCGATTGGCAGCCGGAACAGAATCTGCATCAGCCCATATATCCCAAGGACCGTTCCTACCATTACATAAGAGGCCCCCAAATGCTCCACATACGGGGAGAGCACCGGAACATAGATATAAGATGAGAACCAGAACATAAACACAATTATCAAAAAGAAAAAACGGCTCCCGCCCCAGCCTGCCTGAATTCCCGCCGTTTGTTTTGCATCAATCCGCCCGTGATCCGCTACCACACAATCACCCACTCATTATCTATTTTCCCGAATAAGCTATCTTTCTCATTTTCAACTTTAAGTAAAACATATCTGGTTTGTATTGGACAGTCCAGAATAATTATCTGCTCTGCACGCAGCACAGAAAATAGATGTCATGAAACATAACACATTTATAGGGTGAATTTCTCTACATTAGAATTTAATAAATCCTGAAAAAAATTAATCTTAATTCTTTTTCAAGCCTGTCTGGTCCCCATTCGTCGTCCTTCCACGATAGTCCGTTCCGTTAACTCCCCAAAAAAAGAAGACTGCTATACCTCCCGCAATCTTCTTTGCATTAATGATATATACCAAAACCAGCTCACACTCTACTCACATCAGTCTGGTCGTGGAATTCCTGTTTTTTGAGTATCTGCGTATCTGCCTATTTGCCCTTCTCCTTGGCTTCCATCGCTGCTTTGAGCAGATCCCCCAGGTTAGATCCCACACTTTCAGGCTTGCTGTACTGCTGTACAAGCTTCTGCTGCTCGCGCTTGTTGATATGCTTGTGATCCTTGTCCATGGTCTCCGTTATTCCGCATCCGAGACACTGGACATAGAGACCAGCTTTACCCTCTTTAAGCTCCATCTTCTTGTGGCATTGCGGGCATCGGCGGTTAGACAGCTGCTTCTCTCCAGCCCGGGTATATCCGCAGTCATCTGCCGGGCAGACCAGCAGCTTACCGCGCTTGGTTTTCTTCTCCAGCATTCTCGTTCCACAGTTAGGACAGTGACTGCTCGAGACGTTATGCGGCTTGTATTCCGCACCACTGTTCTTCACACCAGACACCAGCTCCTGGGCCATACTGCGTATCCCTTGCAGAAAAGGTTCCGGCCGTCCCTGTCCGCGGGCGATCTTCTCCAGTTCCGCCTCCCAGCGCGCTGTCAGCTCCGGTGTACGCAGTTGTCCTGCCACCAGCCCGATCAGCTGTTTGCCCTTACCTGTCGGATGAAGAAGATTGCCCTGGCGTTCAATCGTATCGGAGCTGACCAGCTTCTCGATGATGTCAGCGCGTGTAGCTGGTGTTCCCAGCCCATGCTTCTCCATCTGTGTCAGCAGTGATGCTTCATTGTAGCGCTTCGGCGGTTGCGTCCGGCCTGGCCGGATCATACAGCGCTGAACGGTAACGGCTTCGCCCTCTCGCAGCTCCGGCAGTTTCACACTGCTCGGAGCTGGTTCATCTGCAGCATTCTCTTCTTCATCATCGCTGCTCATATCTCCGCCATAGACCTCGCGCCAGCCTGGATCTTTTACCGTTGTTCCTTTGACATGGAAGCTCTCGCCTTCCACGCTAACGGTTACAGCAACTGCATCATATCGCGCCGCTGGATAGAACAGGCTAATGAAGCGCCGCACAATAAGATCGTAGAGCTTCCGTTCCTCAGCACTTAGCTGATTTAAAAGTACAGTCTGCTCCGTAGGAATGATCGCATGGTGATCGCTCACCTTGCTGTCGTCTACAATCCGCTTAGTAATCGGCAATGGCTTGCGCAGCAATGGTCTTGCCAATGGTGCATAGGGCCCAACAGCTACGCTGTCCAGCCTTTCCTTGAGCGTACCTGTCATATCGGAAGTCAGATAGCGGCTATCCGTACGTGGATAGGTTACCAGCTTATGCTGCTCATATAACTTCTGGAGTACGCTGGAGGTTTGCTTGGCCGAGAAGCCAAACTTACGGTTCGCATCACGCTGCAGCTCCGTAAGATCATAAGCCAGCGGATGCGGTTCACTTTTCTCACTTTTTTGCACCTTGGTAATTCGTCCGCTGCGTCCAGTGAGCTTCTCTTTCAGCACTGCCGTTGTATCCCGGTCAAAAATACGCCCATCCCCGCCCTGGGCCCGCCAGCCTGCCTGGAAGCTGCCAAAATCAGCCGTCAACTGGTCATATTCTTGAGAACGGAAGCTGGTAATTTCATTTTCCCGGTCCATAATCATTCCTAGAGTCGGTGTCTGTACCCGGCCAGCAGATAGTGGTGCGCCGAACTTGCAGGTCAGCGCCCGGGTCACGTTAAGCCCGATCATCCAATCCGCCTCAGCTCGGCAACGGGCCGATTCATACAGACGGTCGAAATCCCGGCCCGGACGGAGCGACGCAAACCCTTCCTTAATCGCCTTATCCGTCTGCGAAGAGATCCAGAGCCGCCGGAACGGCTTCTTCCAGCCAGCCATATTCATGATCCAGCGCGCCAGCAGTTCGCCTTCACGCGCAGCATCCGTAGCCACAATCAGTTCTTCAATGTCCTGCCGTTTCATCAGCTGCTGCACAACCTTATACTGCTGGTTCGTTTCCCGCAGCACCTTCAGCTTTGCCTTATCCGGCAGAATCGGCAAATCCTCCAATACCCAACTGGCATATTTATTGTTATAGTCCTCGGGCTCAGCTAGGCCCACTAAATGCCCCAAAGCCCAAGTAACCACATATTTAGGTCCTTCAATATAGCTCTTCTGTTTGTTCCCACAACCCATCACCCGCGCAATTTCACGCGCAACTGACGGCTTCTCAGCAAGTACCAATACCTTCATCGCTCTCTCCCTTCCCTGACAACACCCTATTATACCATGATCCCAAAGTCCAAATATTTCATCTGGCTAAGTAGGCATCTCTTATTATAGTAAATATCCTATCCTTGAACTAAAAGGAGCAGTCTAGGCCTCAAATAGTATATTTATACCACCGACTGAGTTGCTACCCTGTAACAACGACTATATTTGCAACCGGCACGGTCTTTTAGATTCCTCAGAATTCCAGGCAAGCTGTAAAAAATACTTTATCTCCTCCTGAACCCTGCATATATATTCCTTCATTCGTTAAGGCGGAACGCTGTATCTGAAGTACATCGCCTAACCTAGCTTCCTGTACATAGGTTATCCGGAAACGCTTCAACTCCTTGACTCCCCATTCCTCCAAAGAAAGAGCATCACAGCAGATTTCGCCATACCTCGCATTATTCAAATGCAAATTACTATCCAGGCTACTGAACCTTACCTTGTAGGGATATGCCTCTTGAAGACTTATATCATCTGGAATCGTTGCCTTATCCGGCATAATGCCTACTGAATCACCACTATAGTGGTTCACAGGCACCGGTATAGCAGCTGGCCGCAAAATCTTCCGCTTTTCAATATCCACTAAAGCCCAGACAGAACGCACTGCAGCAACCTCTATATCATTCTTGTCGTAAATCCGATAATCCCGCTGCCACAATGCTCCTTTGGTTCCTTTACTCCATGTGTGCACTGTTAACTGATCATTTAGCCGCGGCATACGGCGGATCTCAAGATCCAAAGTAATCAGCATCCAGCCCATTCCATTCTCCAGCATTTTTTCCAGACTCAAGCCCAGTGCGTTAACAGCTGCGTCAGCTGTACGCTGCAATATTTCTAAAATGAAAGAGAGTTTTGCCTGCGAACGGCAATCCGTATCGCTTGCCTGAACCTCAAATTGCTCTGTCCACAGAAGATTATTTAATTTATCCACTATGCTATCTCCTTTGTAACGCAAAAACGTTAAATTTAGTATCAAAAAATCTTTGTATCCACAATTATTCTACACTATCCACATAAACTGGGGAGTACTTTGACTTACATTGTATTAATACTTCCCTTATCCACATGTGGATAAGTTTTCACACTATTCTTCTTAGCACCTATAATATCTACAAATCTTAATTCCTGAAGAAATCTTTTACTTAATAAAACAACAAAAAAGCCATTGTCGATGACTCAACAATGGCTTCATGTGCTTGGCAACGTCCTACTCTCCCAGGACCCTTCGGTCCAAGTACCATCGGCGCTGGAGGGCTTAACGGTCGTGTTCGGGATGGGTACGCGTGGAACCCCTCCGCTATCGCCACCAAACGGGCATTTACAGCGTAAATGCTTCAGGAACCTTCATTCCTGAAAACTGAATCCGAAACGAATCTGCGTTTTAAGATTTGGATAAGCCCTCGACCGATTAGTATTGGTCAGCTCCACACGTTACCGTGCTTCCAC